>DASVVP010000121.1:0-9508 GCA_036386495.1 Allosphingosinicella sp. | reverse complement strand
CCGCAGGCTTTCATTCTCGCGCCGCAGCCGGTCGGTCTCCGTCGCGCGGGCGACGAGATGGAGAAGATGGCCGGCCTCGAACGGCTTTTCGATGAAGTCGACCGCGCCCTGGCGGATCGCGGCGACGGCGGTGTCGAGATTGCCGTGGCCCGAGATCATCAGCACCGGCAGCGTCGCATCCCGCCGCTTGATCTCCTCGAGCAGCTGGAGGCCGTCGAGCTTCGAGCCCTGCAGCCACACGTCGAGCAGGATCAGCGAGGGCCGCCGCTCCGCCAGGGCGGCGAGCGCCTCCGCGCTGCCGGCGGCGGTGCGGGTCGAATAGCCTTCGTCCTCGAGGACGCCTGCGACCAGCTCCCTGATGTCTTGCTCGTCATCGACGATGAGGATGTCCAAAGCCATTCGTTCAACCGCTCGCTGCATTGTCTTCGGGATAGCGCAGGCCGCCGCCCAGCCGCTCGAGTGCGGCCGCATCGAAAACGATCCGCACCCGCGTGCCGCGCGCGCCCGTTTCGCCGTCCGCGTCGGCGAACTCGATCCGGCCGAAATGCTCCTCGACGATCTTCTTGACGATGGCGAGGCCGAGGCCGGTGCCCTTGGCGCGCGTGGTCATATAGGGCTCGGTGAGGTTTCTGCGGTCCGCGGGAAGCCCGATGCCGGTATCGGCGACCTCGAAGCTGAGCTCGCCCTGGTCCTGGGCGATCCGGACCGCAATCCGGTCGGTCGCCGCCTCCGGCCCCTCCTTGCGCTCGTCGCGCTTCTGCTGGATCGCCTCGACCGCATTCTTGACGATGTTGGTCAGCGCCTGGCCGAGCAGGCGGCGGTCGCAGACCAGCAAAGGCGACGGATCGGGGGCGTCGAGCTCGAAGGCGATTTCCGGATGCGCGACCTCGTGCAGGAACAAGGCCTGCCGGGCGACATCGACCACCGCTTCCTCGCGGAACACCGGCTTGGGCATGCGGGCGAAGGAGGAAAATTCGTCGACCATCCGCCTGAGGTCGCCGACCTGGCGGACGATCGTCCCGGTCAGCCGCTCGAAGGTGCCGCCATCGGACTTGATCTCGCCGGCATAGCGGCGCTGGAGGCGCTCGGCGGCGAGCTGGATCGGCGTCAGCGGGTTCTTGATCTCGTGGGCGATGCGCCGGGCGACGTCGGACCAGGCGGCGCGGCGCTGGTCGATCAGCTGGTCGGTGATGTCGTCGAAGGTGAGGACATGGCCGCCCTCCACCTTGACCGTCTTGACCGCCAGCGTCCGCGTCTCGCCGCGCAAAGCGAGCTGGATGATCTCCTCGCGCTCCTCGGCGTCGAGCTGGCGGTCGAGCTCGGGCGCGAGGTCGGCCAGCTTGCGTCCGACCGGGCTCTCGCTGCCGGTCCTGAGCAGGGCCTCGGCCGAGCTGTTGATCAGCCGCACGGCATGGGAATCGTCGACCGAGATCACGCCCGCCGTGACGCCGGACAGCACCGCCTCGATGAAGGCGCGGCGGCTGTCGAGCTGGCGGTTGGCCGAGACGAGCGCGCCGGTCTGCTCCTCGAGCCTCCGGGTCATCCGGTTGAAGGCGTTGCCAAGCGTGCCGACCTCGTCATTGACCCGCGACGAAGGCACCCGGGCCGACAGGTCGCCGGCGGTGACCCGCCGGGCCGCGTCGAGCAGGTTGCCGACCGGGCGGACGAGGCGGTCGGCCAGGGTCAGCGCGATCCAGATCGAGATGCCGACGATCAGTAGCGAGACCAGCAGCAGGATCGCGTTGAAGCGCAACTGCAGCTTGCGAGCGCTCTCCAGCGTCCGGCGATACTGGCTGGCTGCGTCGCGGGCGTTGGCGAGGGTCGTGATCGCGTCCGGCGAGACCGCCCGGGCCGCGTAGAGATAGATCGCCGCCTGCGGATCCAGCCGCACGATCGCCTCGACCCGGTCGCGGCTGGGCTGGGCGACGTGGACCTGCCCGGCGGGGAGCGCGATCAGCATGTCGCGGGACAGCTGCTCGCCGATCGGCCGGTGATCGGGGTTCCATTCCACCCGCCGATGCTGCCGCCCCATCGGATCGAGGGTGATGATCGCCGATTCGGCCACCTGGCGCGCCGCCGTCTGGTAGAGCAGGTCGCCGTAAAAAGCATCGCTCTCGAGACCGAAGCGGTTGATCCGGTCGACCATGTCGGCGCCCATCGTCTCGACGTCGAGCTGGATCCGCTCCCGATGCTCGCGCACATAGATTTCGGAGGCGTTGCGGGCGCTGTCGAGCACCGTCTCGGCCCGGTCCGAGAACCAGAATTGCATTCCGCCCTGGAACAGCAGCGACGCGAACACGACCACCAGCAGGGTCGGGACGCTGGCGATGATCGAGAAGATCGCGACCAGCCGGACGTGGAGCCGGCCCCGCCCGCCCAGGCCCGCTTTGGCGGCGCGGCGGATCGCGAAGCGGCGCGCGACCAGCACCATCAGCGCCATGGCGGGGACCAGGATCGCGACCAGCAGGGCGGCGACGGTGGCGGGCGTGATCGGTGAGTCCGGGCGCCCTCCCCTGGTCACGAAATAGGTGCCGATGACGGCGGCGATCAGCCCGAGCAAGGCGGCCGCTTCGACCAGCGGAATCAACCGGCTGCGGCGCAGCACGACCGAGATTCGGCGCCTCCAGCGCGGCCGCGTCTCGACGCTGATCGGAGTCTCGGCGTTCACCGGCCCGATCTAGCACAAGGTTGTGGCATAAAGAACACACTCAATGTGCTCGGCCCGCCGCAACCGAGCGCCATCGGGCCTCCGAACGCCTCAGGCGGCCGCTTTCGAGAGCCAGGGCGCGTAATATTCGCGCAGCATCGAACGGGCGCGAGCCGGGTCGGCTTCCTTGTTGAAAGCGTTACGGAATTCAGCCGAGCCGTGGAGGCCCTTGGTGTACCAGCCGATATGCTTGCGGGCGATGTTGACACCGTTCTCGCTGCCGTAATGGGCGAGTATCGCCTCATATTGCTCTGAAATCACGGCGAATTGCTCGTCGAGGCCGGGGTCGGGGAGGCGCACGCCGGTGCGCAGCCAGTGCATCACCTGGCCGAGCAGCCACGGCCGGCCGTAGGCGCCGCGGCCGATCATCACGCCGTCGGCGCCGGACTGCGCCAGCGCCGCCGCGGCATCGTCGATCGAGCAGATGTCGCCGTTGACGATCACCGGCACGCGCACCGCGTCCTTCACCCGCCGGACGAAAGTCCAGTCGGCCTCCCCCTTGTACATCTGGCAGCGGGTGCGGCCGTGGACGGTGATCATCCGGACGCCCAGGTCCTCGGCGATGCGGGCCAGCTCGGGCGCGTTCAGGCGCGAATGGTCCCACCCCATGCGCATCTTGAGCGTCACCGGGACCTTTACCGCTTTCACAGTCGAATCAATGATCTCTGCCGCAAGCTTGAGGTCCCGCATCAGCGCCGAGCCGGCGTCGCCATTCACCACTTTCTTGACCGGGCAGCCCATGTTGATGTCGATGATCGCGGCGCCGCGATCCTCGTTGAGCCTCGCCGCCTCCGCCATCTCCCTGGGCGCGCAGCCCGCGAGCTGCATCGAGACCGGGTCCTCGATCGGGTCCCAGGCCGCCTTCTGCAGCGATTGCCGGGTCTCACGGATCATCGCTTGCGACGCGATCATCTCGGTCACGGTCAGGCCGGCCCCGTAGCGCTTGACGATCCGCCGAAACGGACGGTCGGTGACGCCCGTCATCGGCGCCAGGATCACCGGCGCTTCGATGCGGACGGGGCCGACGGAGATGGGCTTTGCGACTGTCATGGAAGGGCGCGAGATAAGGGCAAAGCCGCTGGCGGGCAAGATTGGGCTCGGCTAGGCGGGCGCAATGGCGACGCGCGGGCGGACGGTGGCATTGCTGATGGCGGCGGGAAGCGGCAGCCGCGCGGGCGGCGCCGTGCCCAAGCAGTACCGCACGCTCGCCGGCAAAGCGGTGCTGGCGCATGCGGTCGAGCATCTCCGGCGCGCCGGCATCGGGGATGTCCGGGTCATCATCGGCGAGGGTCAGGACGAGCTCTATCGAGCGGCGACCGCGCACCTCGGCCTTCCCTGCCCCGTCGTCGGCGGCGCCGAGCGACAGAATTCCGTCCGGACCGGACTGGAGGCGATTGCGACCGAGGGTGAAGTGCAATTTGTCCTGATTCACGATGCGGCGCGCCCGTTCCTCCCGCGATCGGTCGCCGCGCAGCTGCTGACCGCACTGGAGACGCACTGGGCCGCCGTGCCCGTGCTCAGCGTCGCCGACACGCTGGCAAAAGCGGACGGCGGCCTCGGCGACAGTGTAGACCGGTCGAGCTTGGTCCGCGTCCAGACTCCGCAGGCTTTCCGCTTCGATGCGATCCTCGACGCGCACCGCGCCTGGTCCGGCAGAGTCGCGACCGACGATGCCCAGATCGCCCGCGCCGCCGGCGTCGAAGTCGCGCTCGTCGCCGGCGACCCGGCGCTCGACAAGCTCACCTGGGAGGAGGATTTCGTCCGCGCCGAGGCGCAAGTCGCCCGCCGACTGGTCAGCCGCACCGGCCTCGGCTTCGACGTCCACGCCTTCGCCGAAGGTCGCTCCCTCCGGCTGGGCGGCGTGCTTATCCCCCACGAGCAGGGTCTCAAGGGCCACAGCGACGCCGACGTCGTCCTGCACGCCCTCACCGACGCCATCCTCGGGGCGATCGCCGCCGGCGACATCGGCGATCATTTCCCGCCCTCGGACTCGCGCTGGCGCGGCGCCGCCTCCTCGATCTTCGTCGAGCACGCGCGGTCGATGGTCGAGGCGCGCGGCGGGCGGATCGATCATGTCGACGTGACCCTCATCTGCGAAGCGCCGCGGATCGGCCCGCATCGCGAGGCGATCCGCGCCAGCGTCGCGGCCCTGTTGCGCCTGCCTTTCGAGAGAGTTAGCATCAAGGCGACGACGACGGAGCGGCTCGGCTTCACCGGCCGCGGCGAAGGCGTTGCGGCGCAGGCGGTCGCCACCGTCCGCATCCTGGAGGATCTATGATCAAGTCGATTGCGGCTGCGGTCTTGCTGCTCGCCGGTCAGGGCCCCGCGGCGGCGGAGCAGTGCCTCCCCCGCGCACGGGCGGGGCAATTGGCGGTCGCGCTGCTGCCGTCGCTGATCGACGCGGCCGACAGGCTCTGCGCGCGCCATCTTCCGCCCAATTCCTATCTCGGCAACGGCTCGCGGGCCTTGTCGCAGCGGCTCCGCGCCGAAACCGCCGGCGATCGTACCGCCGCTGCAGAGGCCATGCTGGGGCTGACCGGGCAGGATCCTTCAACGCAGCGTCAGGACCCGGACACGATGATCGACGTCATGAGTGCCGGCCTCGCCGCCTCTCTCGACGCCGCCCAGTGCCGCGGCGCGAGCGAGATGCTTGAAGCACTGGCGCCGCTGCCGACTCCCAACATTGCCCAGGCCTTCTCGGCCGCCCTCGGAGTCGCCGTCGCCCAGTCCGGCGAGGACGGCCCGCCGATCTGCCGCGAATGAGCCAGGGGATCGACTTCTGCCTCCCGCCCGAGCTGGTCGAGGCGGCGCGCAAGGCGGTCGAGGCGAACCGCGCCGCCGGCCGCCGGATCGCGGTCGCCGAGAGCTGTACCGCCGGCCTCGTCGCCGCCGCATTGACCGAAATCCCTGGCTCGTCCGATGTGTTCGAGGGCGGCTTCATCACTTATTCCGACCGCGCCAAGATCGCCTTGCTCGGGATCAGCGAGGACGTGCTCGACACGTTCGGCGCGGTCTCGGTCGCGGTCGCCTGGGGCATGGCGCAGGGCGCGCTCGTCCGCACAAAGGCCGACGTCGCAGTGGCGATCACGGGCATTGCCGGCCCGGGCGGCGGCAGCGCGCGCAAGCCGGTCGGGACGGTGGTCTTTGCCCGCGCGCTGCGCGGCGAGGACCCGAAAGAGCTCGTCGCCGACCAGCGCGATTTCGGCGACCTCGGCCGCGGCGGAGTCCGCCTTCAGGCCGCGCTCTGCGCGCTCGAGCTGCTGCTCCCCGCCGATCCGTCGCCGTAGAGTTCGTGCGCGCGCGTCTCGAACGCGCCGATCATCCGCCGCAGCGCGCGATCGAACATCTGCCCCGCGAGGGTCTCGAAGATACGCGACTTGAACGCGAAATCGACGCAGAAATGGATGTCGGTGCCGCCTTTCCCGTCCGGCTCGAAGCGCCAGCTGTTGTGGAGATATTTGAGCGGACCTTCGATATAGTCGACGTCGAGGCTGGTCGGACGTTGCTTGGTGACGCGCGAGGTGAAGGTTTCCTTCAGCGCCTTGAAGCCCACGACCAGGTCCGCGATCATCAGGTGCGCGCTGTCCGAGCGGACCCGCGTCGCCGCCACCCAGGGCAGGAACTCCTGATAGCGGGCGACGTCGGCAACCATGTCGAACATCTGCTCGGGGGCGTAGCAGATATTGCGGGTCTCGGTGTGGCGCGGCATGACTAGCCCGTCGTCCCGGCGGAGGCCGGGACCCCAGCGAGAACAGACACCGAGCCTTTCACTCCCTGGGACCCCGGCCTTCGCCGGGGTGACGAGAGTTAAGCTTGGCTTCCCGCGCCGCGCGCATCGTCGCGAAGTCGTCGCCGGCGTGGTAGCTCGAGCGGGTGAGCGGGCTTGCAGCGACCATCAGGAACCCCTTGGCGCGCGCGATGGCGCCATAGGCCGAGAAGGCCGCAGGCGTCACGAAGTCCTGCACTTTCGCGTGGCGCGGCGTCGGTTGGAGATACTGGCCCATGGTGAGGAAATCGACGTCCGCGGAGCGCATGTCGTCCATCACCTGATGAACTTCGAGCCGCTCCTCGCCGAGGCCGACCATCACCCCGGATTTGGTGAAGATGGAGGGGTCCTGCCGCTTGACGCTCTCGAGCAGACGCAGCGAGGCATAATAGCGCGCGCCGGGGCGGATCGTCGGGTAGAGCCGCGGCACCGTCTCCAGATTGTGATTGTAGACGTCGGGGCGCGCCGCGACGATCGCCGCGATCGCGCTCTCCGGCTTGTTGCGGAAGTCCGGCGTCAGGATCTCGATCGTGGTGGCAGGCGCGTTGCGCCGCAGCGCCTCGATCACCTTCACGAACTGGCCTGCGCCTCCGTCGGGCAAATCGTCGCGGTCGACCGAGGTGATCACGATATGCTCCAGCCCGAGCTCCGCGGCGGCAACGGCGACATGCTCGGGCTCGAGCGGGTCCACAGCGCGCGGCATGCCGGTCTTGACGTTGCAGAAGGCGCAGGCGCGGGTGCAGGTGTCGCCCAGGATCATCACCGTCGCATGCTTCTTCGTCCAGCATTCGCCGATGTTCGGGCAGGCCGCCTCCTCGCACACGGTGGCGAGGTTCAGGCGGCGCATCAGCTTCCTGGTCTCGGCGAAGCCGACGCTGGTCGGCGCCTTGACCCGGATCCAGTCCGGCTTGCGCTGCTTGGGGACCGCCCCCTCGACGCCGCTCGGGACAGGGATCGGATCGGCTTCGCTCATGGCGCGCAGATAGCGAGCCCGGCGGCGACTTGCCACCCCTCCCCTCGCCTCCTAACGGCGGCGGCATGACCAAGTTCAGCGACCTCGTCCAGGGTTATCGCCGCTTCCGCGACACCGGCTGGGTCCGCGAGCGCGAGCGCTGGGCCCAGCTCGCCGAAGGGCAGAGCCCGAAATCGATGGTGATCGCCTGCTCGGACAGCCGGGTCGATCCCGCGCAGATATTCGACGTCCCGCCGGGTGAGATTTTCGTCGTCCGCAACGTGGCGAACCTGGTCCCTCCCTACGAGACGACCGGCGGCCGCCACGGCGTCTCGGCCGCGCTCGAATTCGCAGTCACCCAGCTCGAGGTCGAGGAGGTGGTGGTGATGGGCCACGGTTTCTGCGGCGGCTGCGCGGCGGCGCTCACCGGCCAGTTCGACGACGCGCCGCACGGGGAAGGCCATTTCATCGCCGACTGGATCGAGCTGCTCGCCGAGGCCCGGGCCGAGGTGCGCCGACGCCATGGCGACGGCGGCTTCGATCGCGCCGCCTTTCGCGACATGGAGCTGGAGGCGGTGCGGGTGTCGCTCGCCAATCTCAGGACCTTCCCCTGGGTTGCCGATCGCGAGGAGGACGGCCGTCTGGCTCTCCACGGCGCCTTCTTCTCGATTGCCGAAGGCGTGCTCCATGTGCTGGATGAGGGGAACGGCCGATTCGAGCCGGCCTGAGAGGGCTCTTCTGAATGGAAACCGGCGCGATCGTCTCGGTGACCGCCTATTTCGCGGCGATGCTCGCGATCGGCTTCTATGCGTGGCGAAAGTCGACCGAGAACATCAAAGGCTATTTGCTCGGCGGCCGCGACCTCGGGCCGTGGGTGGCGGCCCTCTCCGCCGGCGCGGCCGACATGAGCGGCTGGCTGCTGATGGGTCTTCCCGGCGAGATGTTCCGCATCGGCTTCAGCGCAAGCTGGATCGCGATCGGCCTACTCGCCGGCGCGTATGCCAATTATCTGGTGGTCGCGCCGCGGCTGCGCGTCCACACCGAGCGCGCCGGCGATTCGATCACCGTGCCTGAATTCTTCGAGAAAAGATTCGCCGACAAGACGCGCGTGCTCCGCGCCTTCTCCGCGCTCGTGATCATCGTCTTCTTCACGCTTTATACGTCGAGCGGAATGGTCGCCGGCGGCAAGCTGTTCGAGAGCGCGTTCGGCGCCGATTATACGTTCGGCCTCTGGCTCACCGGCGGAGTGATCATCGTCTACACCTTCTTCGGCGGCTTCCTTGCCGTCAGCCTCACCGATTTCATCCAGGGCGCGATCATGTTCGTCGCGCTCATACTGGTCCCGGTGGTGGCGATGAACAGCCTCGACGGTCCCGGCGAGGTCGCGGCCGGCATCTCGCAGCTCAACCCGGCAATGTTCGGCATGATCGGCGATCTCGGTTTCGTCGCCATCGTCTCCAGTCTTGCCTGGGGGCTGGGCTATTTCGGCCAGCCGCACATCATCGTCCGCTTCATGGCGGTGCGCTCGGTCCGCGACGTGCCGCTGATGCGCAGGATCGGCATGAGCTGGATGCTGGTGACCCTGGTCGGCGCCCTCGCGACCGGCTTCGTCGGCGCCGCCTACGCCGCCCGCAACGGCCTCAGCGTCGCCGATCCCGAAACCATCTTCATCGTGCTGTCGGGCCTGCTGTTCCACCCGCTGATCACAGGGTTCCTCCTTTCCGCTTTGCTCGCCGCAATCATGAGCACCATCTCGTCGCAACTGATCGTCTCGTCGAGCTCGCTGACCGAGGATTTCTACCGTAGCTGGCTGCGCCGCGAGGCCAGCCAGAAGGAGCTGGTTCGGATCGGCCGGCTGTCGGTGGTGGCGGTCGCTCTGGTCGCGATCGCCCTCGCCTACGACCCGGAAAGCAACATCCTCGGCCTGGTCGCCAATGCCTGGGCCGGATTCGGCGCCGCGTTCGGCCCGATCGTGATCCTCAGCCTCACCTGGAAGCGCCTCACCCGCAACGGCGCGCTCGCCGGAATGATCGTCGGCGCCGTCACCGTGCTGGTCTGGATCTACGCGCCGCTTCTGGCCGGC
>DASVVP010000120.1:0-24062 GCA_036386495.1 Allosphingosinicella sp. | reverse complement strand
GGCGTAGAAATAATTCTTCCGGTCGAAGCGCGACCAGGGATTGATCTGCGCCTCCAGCGCCATGCCGGTCCGCACTGCCTGGCGGATGCATTCCCGGTTCGGCACCGGCAGCATCCCCGGCATAGCCGCGTCGACGAGGCTCACCTGGCTGTTCGGCTCCGCGCCGAAATCGGTCGAAGCGCCCGAGAAGAGCTTCGCACGCGAGGTCACCTGCGCATGCACCTCGAGGCCGATCACCACCTCCCACTCGCCGGTGGCGCCCTGGATTCGGTAGTCGCTCACCACCACGCCTCCGGTCTAGCGCTGAAGCCGGCGCGTTCCTCCAGCGCAAGAGCGGCGTCGAGGACGCCCTGTTCGTCGAGCGCGCGGCCGACGATCTGGAGCCCGAGGGGCAGACCGTGCTCGTTGAGCCCGGCGGGGACGCTGATCGCCGGCAGGCCCGCCAGCGACGCCGGGACGGCGAAGACGTCGTTCAGATACATGGCGATGGGGTCGGCGCTCTTCTCCCCCAAGGCGAAGGCGGCGGAGGGGGCGGTGGGGGTCAGAATGTAATCGCATTCGGCCCAGACGCGCTCGAAATCGCGGGCGATCAGGGCACGGACCTTCTGCGCCTGGTTGAAATAGGCGTCGTAGAAGCCGGCCGAGAGCACGTAGGTGCCGATCATGATGCGGCGCTTCACCTCGGCGCCGAAGCCGGCGGCGCGGGTCGCCTCGTACATGTCGGTCAGACCGCCCTGCTCCGGCTGGACCCGCCGGCCGTAGCGGACGCCGTCGTAGCGGGCGAGGTTGGACGAGGCTTCGGCGGGGGCGATGATGTAATAAGCCGGCAGCGCGTATCTCGTGTGCGGCAGCGAGACCTCGACGATCTCGGCGCCCGCCTCGCGCATCATCTCGATGCCCTTCACCCAGACGCGATCGATCTCCTCGGGAACGCCCTCGATCCGATACTCCCTGGGGATGCCGATGCGCTTGCCGCGCACGTCCGACGAGAGGTTCGCCTCCCACTGCGGCACGGGCAGGTCGAGCGACGTCGAATCCCTGGGGTCGAAGCCGGCCATCGCCTCCAGCATGATCGCGCAATCGCGGACGTCGCGCGCCATCGGCCCGGCCTGGTCGAGCGAGGAGGCGAAGGCGACGATGCCCCAGCGCGAGCAGCGCCCGTAGGTCGGCTTGATGCCGGTGATGCCGACGAAAGCGGCGGGCTGGCGGATCGAGCCGCCGGTGTCGGTGCCGGTGACGCCGGGAGCGAGGCGGGCGGCGACGGCGGCGGCCGAGCCGCCCGAGCTTCCGCCCGGCGTCAGCGGCGCGTTGCCCCCGTCGCCGCGCCGCCACGGCGAGATTACCGGGCCGTAGCCGCTGGTCTCGTTCGAAGAGCCCATCGCGAACTCGTCCATGTTCAATTTGCCCAGCATCCCCGCGCCCGCGGCGAAGAGATTGGCGGAGACGGCGGACTCGTAGGCCGGCCGGAATCCTTCGAGAATGCGGCTGCCGGCGGTGGTCTGGACGCCCTCGGTGGCGAACAGGTCTTTGATCCCCAGCGGCACGCCCGAGAGCGGCTTCAGGCCACCCACGGCGCGCGCGGCGTCGGCCGCATCGGCGGCGCCAAGTGCATGCTCGGGCGTCTCGACCGTGAAGGCGTTCAGCCCCCTCGCTTTCTCGACCGCGCCGACGAAGGCCTCGGCGACCTCGCGCGCGCTGAACGCGCCGTCGCGCACGCCGTCGCGGATCGCGGCGACGCCGAGGTCGGTGAGGTCGCTCATTCGATCACCTTGGGGACGGCGAAGAAACCGTGCTCGGCCGCCGGCGCGTTGGCGAGGATTCGCTCGCTTATGCCGCCGTCGGTGACCCCGTCGTCGCGCAGGCGCAGGGCATTCGGGATTACGGCGGTCATCGGCTCCACGCCGGTCACGTCGACCTCCTGCAGTTGCTCGACCCAGCCGAGGATGTTGTTGAGCTCGGGCGCGAGCGCCTCGACCTCGGCGTCGGTGACGGCGATGCGGGCGAGGCGGGCGATGTGGCGGACGGTGGCGGCGTCGACGGACATGGGAGTTCCTGTGGTCGGGCCGTGAACGGCCCGCGGGCCGGCTAGCATCCATGCTGCGCTGCATCAACGAAGACTTGCATCCCTTCGGCTTATGCGCTTTCGCGCGCAGATGCTGGCGCGGCGTTTCCTCTGGGTGGTGGCGGGGCTCACCGTCCTCTTCATCATCGGCGCGATCGCCTACAAGGTCTTCGAGACGCAGCTGATGCGGCTCGCCTTCGTGCCGAGGACCGAGTTCCGCGAAGTGCCGCTGAAGGCCGGCGCCAGCTACGCGAACCGCGACCTCTGGATCGCCCGCCCGGACATATCGGGCAATCCGGCATTGTGGACCCCGCCGGGCGTGAGTCGCACGACCGCGCCGCGCGCCTCGGTCTTCTTCATCCACCCCACCTCCTATCTCGAGCGGGCGCAGTGGAACGCGCCGCTCGAGGATGAGGAATCGCAGTGGCGGGCGCGGCTGTTCGTGCGCAGCCAGGCGAGCGCTTTCAATTCGGTCGGCGAGATCTGGGCGCCGAAATACCGCCAGGCCGCTTTCGGCGCCTTCCTGACCACCGAGGAGAATGCCCGCCGTGCGCTGGATTTCGCCTATCGCGACGTGCTGGCGTCCTTCGAGCAGTTCCTGCGCGAGGCGCCGGGCGACCGTCCGATCGTCCTCGCGGCCCACAGCCAGGGCAGCCTCCATCTCACCCGCCTGCTCGCCGAGCGCATCGCCGGCCGGCCGGAGGCACGGAGGATCGCCGTCGCTTATGTGATCGGCTGGCCGGTCTCGCTCACCGCGGACCTTCCCGCGCTCGGCCTCCCCGCCTGCGAGCGGCGAGGCGAATCCGGCTGCATCGTCAGCTGGCAGAGCTTCGGGGAGCCTGCCGATCCCAAGATGGTCACGGACGTCTACGATGAGTCGCGCGGCCCCTCCGGCGCGCCGCGGGCGGGGACCCGAATGCTGTGCGTCAATCCGATCACCGGCAACCAGGGCGACGAGGCCGGCCGCGCGGCCAATCTCGGCACCCTGTTCCCGAACGAAGACTTTACCGAAGCCGGGTTCCGTCCGCGCGAAATCCCCGCCCGCTGCGACGTGCGCGGCTTCCTGCTGATCGGCGAGGACCCGCCCGAGCTCGGCGGCCACGTCCTGCCCGGCAACAATTATCACGTCTACGATTACGCCCTGTTCTGGGCGAACGTCCGCGCCGATGTCGAGGCGCGGGTCGCGACCTTCCTCGCGCGATGATCACGGCGAGCGCCGCCGAGTATCGCGAGGCGCTGCCTGACGGCGGGCGGCTGATGGGGCTCGACGTCGGGACGAAGACGATCGGCGTCGCCCTCTGCGATTCGCAATGGACGATCGCGACCGCGGCCGAACTGGTCCGGCGCGGCAAGTTCTCGGCCGATCTCGAAAAGCTGAGAGCGATCGCGGAGGCGCAGCAGGCGCGCGGCATCGTCGTCGGCCTGCCGCTCAACCTCGACGGCTCGCAAAGCCCGCGCACCCAGTCGGTGCGTGCCTTCGCGCGCAACCTGGCCCCGCTCGGCCTGCCGATCCTGCTCTGGGACGAGCGTTGGTCGACCCAGGCGGTCACACGCACCTTGATCGACGCCGACGCCAGCCGCGCCCGCCGGGCCGACCTCGTCGACAAGATCGCCGCCGCCTACATCCTCCAGGGCGCGATCGACGCGCTGACCATGGGGTAGGCGGGGACAGTTACTTTCATCCCGGGGACAGTTACTTTCATCTCCGCGGTGCGAAGCCTTCCACCGCCGCGCGTGAAAGAAACTGTCCCCACCCACCCCTCAAAGATTCAGCGCCAGCGCACCGAGGCCGATGGCGGCGAAGAAGGCGAGGACCGAGATCAGCTGCCACGGCATCCAGCCGACCCGGTCGAGGTTGCGCCGCCGGTTGCGCGCCCGTTCGGCGAGGCCGGCGAGCACGGTCAGGACGGCCGCGATTCCTGCCGCCCACCAGGCGATTGCTTGCGCCGTCATTTGCGATCCGTCATGCCATGCCCTCGTCCGCGCCCGCCGATGTAGGGAGATCAGTATGATGCGCCAGACCCAGCCCCGCCGTCGCCTGGCAATTCTGGCGGTCTTGCCCCTGGTCCTCATGGCCACCGCCTGTCCACCGCTCGAATCGGTGAGCAGCGACCGGCCCGGCTCGCCGGGAGCCCGTCGCGCCGCGCTCGCGGAGGCGATCGCCGCACCTACGCGAACTCCGGCCAACGTCGCGCGCGACCGCTACCGCCATCCTCACGAGACGCTCGATTTCTTCGGCGTCCGGCCGACCGACACCGTGGTCGAGATCTGGCCCGGCGGCGGCTGGTACACCGAGATCCTCGCACCCTATGTGGCAGGCGGGGGCACTTATTACGCTGCCGGCCTCAACGACGCGCAGCTGGCCGGCGTGCGCCGATTGATGGGGGCGAATCCGGCGCTCTACGGCCATGTCCGCACCGCGACCTTTCCCGCCTTCGAGGCGGGAGCGCAGCGCGTGCCGGATGGCGCGGCCGACGTCGTGCTGACATTCCGCAACGTCCACAACTGGCGGATGGGCTATCAGCGCCAGAGCGTCGATTATTCGGCCGAGGCGTTCGCGCAAATGTATCGGATGCTGCGGCCGGGCGGCACGTTGGGCGTGGTCGACCATCGCCTGCCCGAGAGCGCATCGGACGAGCGGGAACGCTCGAGCGGCTACATCAAGGTCTCGACCGTCCGCCGCCTTGCCGAAGCGGCCGGCTTCCGCTTCGTCGGAGCCTCGGAGATCAACGCCAACCCGCGCGACACCGCCGACTGGCCGCAGGGCGTCTGGACCCTCCCGCCGACGCTGCGCCTCGGCGACCAGGACCGCGACCGCAACCTCGCGATCGGCGAGAGCGACCGGATGACGCTGAGGTTCGTGAGGCCGAGGTGAGGACGGGTAAGGCGTCATCCCGGCGGAGGCCGGGATCTCGGGGGGATTAGGCTCAGCGGCTTGTGCAAGGCTGCATCGAGGCTAGCGATCTCTTGTCCTGAGGTCCCGGCCTTCGCCGGGACGACGGTCCCGCTCAGCCGCCCAATTTCTCCAGCTTCTTCTGAAGCTCGGCCAGTTGAGCGCGAAGCTCGGCGAGCTCCTGCTTCTGCCCGTCCGTGGCGGTCGTCTCCTCGCGGGACGGCGTCGCCACGCCGGCTCCGCCGGCAGCGGCCGCGAACATCTCCATGTTGCGCCGCGCGATCTCGGCGAACGGGTTGACGGAGAGGGCCCCGGCCATAGTCTCGCGCAGTTGGGAGTGGTTGCGCTCGAACGCTTCGAGGCTCGCCTCGAGATATTGGGGCACCGCGCCCTGCATCGAGTTGCCGTAAAGGCCGATCAGCTGGCGCAGGAAATTGACCGGCAGCATGGTCGCGCCGCGCTGCTCCTCGTCCATGATGATCTGGGTGAGCACCGCATGGGTGATGTCATCGCCTGATTTGGCATCGACCACTTTGAACTCGCGCTTCTGGCGGACCATCTCGGCGAGATGCTCCAGCGTGATGTAGCTCGAGCTTTCGGTGTTATAGAGGCGGCGGTTCGCATATTTCTTGATGATGACCGTGTCGCCGGATCCGGACGCCGCCATGTGAAGGACCCTCTGCGTGGATGACGCGTCCGCTCTAGCACCGAAGCTTTCCGCACCGCAACATCGGCCGCGGCCCCTGCCCCTTTTCCTCGATCTGCTGCGCAGCGAAACGGCGGGAGATTCGGACCAACTGAAGCGCGCGCTGGCAGGCCTGCGGCGCTACCAGGAATTCCCCCGCGACGATCCTCCCGAGCCGATGCCCGCGGTGGCCGACAGTGACGGTGCTGCGGTGCGAGATTATGGCGGCACCGGGCCGCCGGTCCTGTTCGTGCCCTCGCTGATCAACCCGCCCGGCGTGCTCGATCTGTCCCGGGAAAAGTCCCTGCTCCGATGGCTGGCGGGCCGAGGCCATCACGTCCTCCTGCTCGACTGGGGCTGGCCCGACGCGCGGCGATCCGGCCTCTCGGTGACTGCCCACGTCGAGGACGTGCTGCTGCCGCTGATCGAGGCGCTGGGCGAGCCCGCTGTCCTGGTCGGCTATTGCCTCGGCGGCACGATGGCGCTCGGCGCGGCCAGGGCCGCGGCTGCGCCGGCAGTCGCCACGCTTGCCGCGCCCTGGCATTTCTCGGGCTTCCCGGACGAGGCGCGGGCAAAGATCGCGGCGCTCTGGGAGAGCTCGCGGAGCACCGCCGACGCGCTCGGCCTGCTGCCGATGGAGGTCCTGCAGAGCGCCTTCTGGTCACTCGATCCCGCCCGGACGGTCGCAAAGTTCGAAGCCTTCGCAGACGCCGAGGGCGCGCGGGCGGAGGCCTTCGTGACGCTAGAGGACTGGGCGAATGACGGCCCGCCGCTGGCCGCCGCCGCCGCACGCGAGCTGTTCGAGGACTTCTTCGCCGAGGACCGCACCGGCCGCGGCGAATGGCAGGTCGCCGGCGGCATTGCCGATCCCGGCGCCCTCTCCTGCCCCGTGCTCGAGATCGTGTCGACCGTCGATCGGATCGTACCCGCCGGGACCGCCGCTGCCGCCGGCGAGCGGCTGGAGCTCGATCTCGGCCATGTCGGCATGGTCGTCGGCAGCCGGGCCGGCGAGGCTTTGTGGGAGCCGCTCGACCGTTGGCTTTTGCAGGCGCGGCCTTCTTGCTAGGAGCCCGACAAGCCTTCAGGAGACTTTCATGACAGACGCCGTCATCACCGCCGCCAGACGAACGCCCGTCGGCTCGTTTCTGGGCGCCTTTGCGGCGACGCCGGCGCACGAGCTCGGGCGAGTGGCCATCGAAGCCGCGCTCGCCGATGCAGGCGTGTCGCCCGACGAGGTCTCCGAGGTGATCCTCGGCCAGGTGCTGACCGGGGCGCAGGGCCAGAACCCGCCGCGCCAGGCGGCGATGGCGGCGGGCGTGCCGAAGGAAGTGCCCTCCTGGGGCGTCAACCAGGTCTGCGGCTCGGGCCTGCGCGCCGTCGCGCTGGCAAGTCAGGCGATCCTCACCGGCGACGCCCGCATCGTCCTCGCCGGCGGCCAGGAGTCGATGAGCCTCTCGCCCCACGCCCAGCATATCCGCGCCGGCACCAAGATGGGCGACCTCGGCCTCATCGACACCATGATCAAAGACGGGCTCACCGACGCCTTCAACGGCTATCATATGGGCATCACCGCCGAGAATCTCGCGGAGCAGTACCAGATCACGCGCGACGATCAGGACGCCTTTGCGACGGCGTCGCAGAACAAGGCGAGCCGCGCGCGGGCCGAAGGCCGTTTCGACGGCGAGATCGCGCCGGTCACGCTCAAGACCCGCAAGGGCGAGACCCTCGTCGACAAGGACGAATATATCCGCGACGGGGTCGAGCAGTCGGCCCTTGCCGGCCTGCGCCCCGCCTTCCGCAAGGACGGCACGGTGACCGCCGGCAACGCCTCCGGCCTCAACGACGGCGCTGCGGCGCTCGTGGTGATGAGCCGCGAGGAGGCGGAGCGGCGCGGCTCGCCGATCCTCGCCCGCATCGCCAGCTGGGCCTCGGCGGGGGTGGACCCGTCGATCATGGGCATCGGCCCCGTCCCGGCGTCGCGGCGCGCGCTGGAGAAGGCCGGCTGGACGATCGCCGACCTCGATCTGATCGAGGCCAACGAGGCCTTCGCGGCACAAGCGCTGGCGGTCGGCAAGGAGCTCGGCTGGGACGCCGAGAAGGTGAACGTGAACGGCGGCGCGATCGCGATCGGCCACCCGATCGGCGCGTCGGGCGCGCGCGTCCTGACGACCCTGCTCCACGAAATGGCACGGCGCGACGCGAAAAAGGGCCTCGCCACCCTGTGCATCGGCGGCGGCATGGGCATCGCCCTCTGTGTCGAGCGCGACTGAGGCCTTGGCCAATACCGGCGCCTTCGAAGCTCTCACCCGTATCGGCTTCGCGGCGCGCGGGCTCGTCTACGGGATGATCGGTTGGCTGGCTCTGCGCAGCGGCCGCAACGAGGATCCGAGCGGGATCTTCGACTATCTCGAGAGTGGCGGCGGCAGGCTGCTGCTCGCCGTGATGGCGCTCGGCTTCCTGTTCTATGCGGTCTGGCGGCTGCTCGACGCCTGGATCGACCCCGAAGACCGCGGCGACGACGCCAAAGGCATCGGCGTGCGGCTCGCCGGCGCGGGAGCCGGCATCATCTATCTCGGCTTCGCCGGCGCGGCCGCGCTTCACGTTCTCGACCGCAGCAGCGGCGGCGGCGGCAGCACCGGCGAGGCGGGAGCACGAACGGCCCTCGGCCTGCCCGGCGGCAGCACCCTGCTCTACGCCGTCGCCGCGGCTTTGCTGTGGGCCGCGATTGCCCAGTTCGCGAAGGCCAGGACGCTGAAGTTCATGCGCCATCTCCAGTGCAGCGCGCCGACCGGCCGCTGGATCTGCTGGCTCGGCCGCGCCGGCTACGCGACTCGCGGCGCGATCTTCCTGGTGACGGCCTGGCTGTTCTTCGGCGCGGCGCGCCACCACAGCGCCCGCGAGGCCGGTGGGCTCGCGGACGCCCTCTCTTCGATGCCGCCGACGCTGCAGACCGCGGTCGCTTTCGGCCTCATCCTGTTCGGCTTGTTCAGCCTCGCCGAAGCCCGTTACCGCCGGATCGACCGCCGTCTCGCCGACGCCGTGCCCGGCGGCTAGACGATCGCGCCGCCGCTCGCCTCCAGCTCCGTCGGCGCGACCATCGGCCGTGCGTGCCAGCTCTCGCCGTCGAACGTATAGCGGGCGACGTCGCGCGCCTTGAAGCGGTCGCCGTCCCAGGCGACGACCTGCAGGTCGACCTCGCTGTTCTTGTGGGTCTCGATCCAGTTGAAGCTCTGCAGCTCGTCGTTCCGGAGCCTGACCGAGGTGGCGGTCCCGGCCTGGATGACGAGGGCGCCGCCGGCATTCTGCACCATCCGCCGGGCCGCTTCGGCATAGGTGCGGTGGAAATGGCCGGCCAGCGCGATATGCACCCCTGCGGCGCACACCGCCTTGACCGCATCCTCGTGCCGGCCGACCGCTTCGCTGAGCTCGCCGCCCTCGCCGATCGGCATTGCGAACAGGGGATGGTGGGTAACGAGAATCCGCGTCTTGTTAGAGGGCACCGCGCTGAACCGGTCGCGGATGATCTCCATCTGCTCCCGGTTGATGCGACCGTCCTTGATGGTCAGCGACCGCGCCGTATTGATCCCGAGCACCGCCAGATGGTCGTCTTCGTACCAGGGGCAGAGGTCGTTCGAAATGTAGCGCTTGTAGCGCGACAGCGGCCGGCCGAAGCGGCGGGCAAGGTCGTAGAGGGGCACGTCGTGATTGCCGGGGATGGTTAGCAGGTCGAAGCCGTCGGCGCGGAGCATGTTGAGCCAGGCGGAGGCCTGGCGGAACTGCTCCTCGCGCGCCCGCTGGGTGAAGTCGCCGCTGATAATGACCAGGTCCGGCCGATGTTCGCGCAGCCACGCCACCGAGGCGTCGACGACCTTCTGATCGTGAGCCCCGAAATGGATGTCGGAAAGATGCGCGACGGTCGCCATGAGCGGTGAACGACGCGGAGCCCCGCGGGTTTCCTAGCGCCAGCTTGCCTGGTGGCGCGAGCCGAGCGTGGTCAGCAGCTCATACTGGCTGAGGCCGGACTGGGCGGAAGCGCTCGGCAGATCGTAATCGAGCTCCAGCCAGTCTCCCTCGGCGACTTTGGGCGCAGCGTCGACGCAAACCGCTGTCAGGTCCATCGACACCCGGCCGACCACCGGCAGCCACTCGTCGTCGCCGGGCCTCCGTGCGCGGCCGGTCCCCGAAAAGCCGCGCAGATAGCCGTCCGCATAGCCGATGTTGAGGATGGCGAGCTCGCAGGGCTGCTCCGCGGTGAAAGTGGCGCCGTAGCCGACGCCGCCGCCGGCCTCGACACGGCGGCGCTGGACCACCTGCGCTTCGACATGAGCGACCTGGCGGATGTTGCCCTCGGCCTCGCGCCGCGGAATGCCGCCATAGAGGGCGAGACCGGGACGGGTGAGATCGAAGGCGTAATCCGCGCCGAGGCAGATGCCGGCGCTGTTGGCGAGGCTGCGTCGCTCGGCCGCGACGTCCGCCGACAGCGCGACGAAGGCCGCGCGCTGGCGCTCGTTCGCGGGGACGTCTTCGTCGGCGCAGGCGAGATGGCTCATCAGCGTGCGGATCTCGAGCCCGTCGAGCGCGCCGTTGGCGACGTCCTGCGCCGAGAGGCCGAGCCGGTTGATGCCCGTGTCGAGCATGACGTCGCACGGGCCCCTGCCGCGCCACCGCCAGACCTGCTCTGCGGTATTGAGCACGGGGCGCGCCCAGCGCGGCACTTCGACGTCCTCGCGCGCGATGCCGTGAAGGACCGACAGCGACAGTCCGTCCGGCCACGGCGCCAGAGCTTCCGCCTCCGCCCAGGTCGCGACGAAGAAGTCGCGGCAGCCGGCCTCGGTGAGACGGCGAACGACCTCACGCGCACCGAGGCCGTAGCCGTCGGCCTTGACCGCAGCGCCGCAGGCGGCGTCGCCGCTTTGCCGCTGCAGCCAGCGCCAGTTGCCGACCAGCGCCTCGCTGTCGAGCCTCAGTCGCAGGGGGAGATGGGCCATGGCCGGCGCCTAGCGCGGCGGCGGCGCTTCGTCCAACCCCGTGCCGAGCGTCGAGGGAGGCCCCGCCCGGCGTTGCACAGGCCGCAACGGCCGATTGCGCGTCGCGGCGCTTACCGCAGGCACCTCGAGCGCCTAGATTCGGTGCATGACCACGCAACCTGCCCTGTTCCTCTCCCACGGCGCCCCCGATCTCGCTCTGAGCGACGCACCCGCGCGCGCCTTCCTCGAATCGCTCGGCCCTCGTCTGGAACGGCCCGACGCGATCGTCGTCGTCTCGGCCCATCATGAGGCAAGCGGCGGTCCGCACGTCCGTGCGCCTGCGCGCTTCCGAACCTCGCACGACTTCGGCAATTTCGACCGCCGCCTGTTCGACATGCGCTACGAGCCCGAAAGCGACATGGCGCTCGCCGACGAAGTCGCGGCGCTCCTCGCCGGAGCAGGTATGAGCGCGGTCCGCGACGATTCGGATCTGCTCGATCACGGCGCCTGGGTGCCGCTTTCCCTGCTGTTTCCAAAGGCGGACGTGCCCGTGGTGACCGTTTCGATCGACCCGGCGCAGGATTCGCGCTGGCACGAGCGGATCGGCCGCGCCCTCGCGCCGCTGCGGAGCAGAAACGTGCTGCTGATCGGCTCCGGAAGCATTTCCCACAATCTTCGCGCGGTCTTCGCGACCAGGCGCAGGGAGGACCGCGCCTGGGTCGAAGCCTTCACCTCGTGGCTCGAGGACGCGGTCCGCAGCGGCGATCGCGGCCGCCTGCTCATGGCGATGGCCGAGGCCCCGGACGCGGCGCGCAACCACCCGACCGACGAGCATCTCCTGCCTCTGTTCTTCGCGGCCGGCGCGGGCGGCACGCACGGCGCGCGGCTCCACCACAGCTACACCTACGACGTGCTGGCGATGGACGCTTATGCGTTCGGCGAGCCGGCGCTCCTGGCCGCCCTCGGTGCAGTCGTGGACAATCAGCCGGCGATGTGATCTTTCTCCCCTCGGGGGGCATCGAAATGTATCTGACGGTCTACGGAATCGCGATCAAGCTGGCGCTGGTCGGGTGGGTCCTGTTGCTGGTCTCGCTGTTCCTGGCGCGGATCAGGCGCTTCGCCTGGCCGCTGGCCCAGTTCGTGATCCCGGCCATCTTCGGGCTGCTTTACGTGCTGATGGTCTGGGACGGCCGCCACGCGCTGGATCTGCCGGGCAGCTTCACCACATTTCCCGGCATCGACGCGCTGCTGCAGAACGACAGCGCGCTTACGGCGGCCTGGATCCATATCATGGCGATGGACATGTTCGCCGGCGCCTGGATGGCCCAGGACGGCATCGCACGGGGCATTCCTTCCGCGCTGTTGCTCGTCCTCCTGATCCTGACATTCGCCTTCGGCCCGTCGGGGCTGCTCCTCTATATCCTCGTCCGTTTCGCGCTGCGCCCGCGCACGCGCCCTGATTGATCAGCCCAGGCCCGCCCTCGCCTGCTCCCAGTTGCGGCCGTCAAAGGCGCGCGCGGCGATCGCGAGGCCGGACGCGTCGTCGAGCGCGTTGAGGTTCACGCTCCACGCTTCGGGATGCGAGCGCGGCTGGTAGAAGCTCTTGATGCCGCAGGTCGAGCAGAAGAGGTGTTCGGCGGCGCCCGTGCCGAAACGATAGCTGGTCAGCGCGTCCGCGCCCGAGAGCAGCCGGAAATCCCCGTGCGGTACGATCAGGTGGCGAAAGCCCGTCGCCGCGCAGATCGAGCAGTTGCAGTCGAGCACCTCGACCGCGCCGGGAACCTCCGCCTCGAACCGCACCTTCTTGCAATGACAGCCGCCTTCGATCTTCATGCGCGCGTCATGCAACATTGCTTCCCGCCCGTCACCCGCCCGGACACGCGCCTCCTCCTGCTCGGCAGCCTTCCCGGGGCGATGTCGCTTGCCGAGCAGAGATACTACGCCAATCCGCGCAACCAGTTCTGGCGGCTGACCGGAGCACTGATCGGCCAGGACCTTGAAGCGCTTGGCTACGAGCAGCGGCTGGAGGCGCTGCTCGACGCCGGCATCGGCCTCTGGGACACCGTCGCGGCCGCCACCCGCAAGGGCAGCCTGGATCAGGACATCCGTCTCCACGAAGCGAGCGACCTCGCCGGCCTCGCCGCCACGCTGCCGGAGCTTCGCGCCGTGGCATTCAACGGCGGCAAATCCGCCGCGATCGGCCGCCCGCAGCTTGTCGCCCGGCGCGACCTCGCGCTCGTCGATCTCCCGTCGAGCAGCCCCGCTTTCACCCTTTCCTTCGAGGCGAAGCTGCAGCGCTGGCTCGCGCTCAGAAGCTTTCTCGACGAGGGCTGAGCCTCAGGTCTCGGCGTTGCCACCGATGGCCGCCCGTGCGAATACCTGGGGCAATGGTCCCCTGGATAATCTTCTCTCTCGCGGCGGGGAGCATGAGCGGGCCGGCCGACGCTCCGCAAGGCGCCAGGACCGATCGCGTCCGGATCGTGGAAGTATCCCGGGGCCCAGGCGTCGTTTCCGGCGTCGTTGCGACCGCCATCCGCTTCACCGGGCGGTCGGCAGGCCAGACGAGAGCCTATTACATTCCCTTCTTCGATCCGGACCAGGCCAGGCCTCGCGTCGGCGAGACCTGCGAAGTGGCGTGGCGGTGGCAGTGGACGCCCTTCAGCTGGATCACAGGCGATGGCGGAAACGTCACCGAAGGGCGCTTCGTGCAAAGCTTCAGATGCGGCGACAGGCGCTGGCCGGACTGACGGGGACCGCGCCTCAGCGGCCGCGCGCCTCGCGGATCATCGCCGGTGTGATGTCGCTCGGATAGCAGAGCGGGGCATAGCCGCCGGGGCGGCTATAGGCGCTCCGCCCGCCGCAGCGGCGGCCGGCGCGGTCGACGCTGTACGGGCATGGGCAGGAGCCCGGATAGCTGGCGATCGACTGGCGGATGAGCCTTTGCCTGATCTGGGCGTCCGTTTGTCCCCAGGCGTGGCCGCCGACTGTCACCGTGGCCACCGCGAGCAGGATCGCGCCCGCGCGGCCGCCTCTCCACATCTTCATTCGATTTCCCCCTTCCCGACGGCCGCAAGGGGCGGCCCGTCGCGGCGGGAAGGCTAGGAAGCTCGTCGGTCGGCTCGAATTGCGACTTCGTCCGTTTCGGAGCGGCAGATGCAGCAAACGGATCGGGTCGCAGAAGGAAGTCGCATCATTTCAGCTACTTCATACAGGAGGGGGACGATCCATTTCGGATACGATTGCGGGCGCCCCTATTCGTCGCTTCCGCGCCCGGCGCGGCGCGCCTAATCGGAGCGCCGATGTCCATCGAGATGCTCCGCAGGCTCCAGCCGCTCCGGACGCTGCCGCTGGCGGTGCAGTACGGCGCCACCATGCTGATCGCTCTGGCGTTTTTCGGCCTGCGCTATCTGCTCGCAGGCCTGGACCTCGATCCCGGCCAGCTGCCGCTGTTCCTGTTCTTCATGCCGGCGGTGGTGCTCGCCGCCTTCCTGTTCGATCGCGGGTCGGGCTATGTGGCAGTCCTCGTATCGGCGGCGCTCGGCCTCTATTTCCTGGTCGATCCGAACCAGCCCTTCGTGAGCCCGGACGGCGACGGCCTGGTCCGGATCGTCTCGTTTCTCGTGATCGGCTTCCTGACTGCCGCGATCATCCAGATGCTGGCGCGAAGCTTCGACCAGGCAGCAAGTCGGCTCGCCGACATCGCCCGCGCTCACGACGGACTCGAACGGCGCGCGGCCGCCCTCAAGGCGGCGGACGCCCAGAAGGAGCTTCTCCTTCACGACATCAACCACCGCATCAAGAATCAGCTTCAGGTCGTCGCGGGCTACATCTCGCTCGGCCAGCGCGACGTCGCGGACGATCAGGCCGCCCAGGTGCTCGGCAGCGCCGCCAATCGCTTGAAGGTGCTGGCGCGGGTCTACGACAGGCTGCAGCTCGGCCGCGAGACGACGAGCGTCGGCGCGCGCGGCTTCATCGAGGAGATGGTCAACGACCTCCAGCCCGGGCTGATCGGCGTCCGGCCGATCGTGCTGCGCGCCGAGGCCGAAGTCGCCGAGCTGAGCTCGGGCCGCGCGGTCACCATCGGGCTGATGATCAACGAGCTGGTCAGCAACGCCGTACGCTTCGCCTTCGCCGAGGACGAGGCCGGCACCATCCTCGTGATTTTCCGCCGCTGCGAGGGCGGATTCTGCCTCGAGGTGATCGACGACGGCCGCGGCTTCAGGAGCGAGGCGCGGAGCGGCTCGGTCGGGCAGCGCATGCTGCGCGCGCTCGTCGCCCAGCTCGAGGGAACGATCGAATGGGCCGGACCGCCCGGCACGCGGGTCAGCGTCGCCTTCCCCGAGGAAAGCCAGCCACAGGATAGAACGAAATGAGCGACGATCCCGACGCCTTCCGCTTCTACGTTCCCCGCCGGGTCTCGAATCCGTCGACTGCCCGCTTCCTGTTCGCGACCGGAATAGAGTGCAGCTACCCCGTCATTTCTACGCTGCAGGGAGATTTGCGCAGGGACCAGATGCGCGAATGCGGACATTACGAGCGGTGGCGCGAGGACCTGGACCTGGTCGCCGAGACCGGCTGCCGCGTGCTGCGCTACGGCCCGCCATTGTACCAGATCCATCTCGGCCCCGACCGCTACGACTGGTCGCTCACCGACGAGGTGCTTCCGGAGATGCGCAAACGCGGCATCGCGCCGATCATCGATCTCTGCCATTTCGGAGTGCCGGACTGGATCGGCGATTTCCAGAACCCGGAATTCCCGGAGCTCTTCTGCGCCTACGCCCGCGCATTCGCCGAGCGTTATCCGTGGGTCCGGCTCTATACGCCGATCAACGAGATGTACATTACGGCGGAGTTCAGCGCCTATTACGGCTGGTGGAACGAGCGGCTGAAGAGCCATCGCGGCTTCGTCACTGCCGTCAAGAACATCACCCGCGCCAGCCTCGAGGCGATGCTGGCGATCCTGCAGGTGCGTTCGGACGCGCTCTTCATCCTGTGCGAATCCTCCGAGCACACCCATGCCAACCATCCGGAGCTGGTCCGCAAGGCGCAGATGTTCAACGAACGGCGCTATCTGACGCTCGACCTCACCGTGGGCCGCCGCGTCAATTCGGGCATGTACGTCTATCTGATGGACAACGGCATGACCAACGAGGAGTACACCTACTTCCTGCGCCAGGACCTGCGCGAGCATTTCATCATCGGCCACGATTATTACGTGACCAACGAGCATCTGCTGATCGACGATGAGATCCGCCACGGCAGCGGCGAGATCTTCGGCTATTACGCGCTCGCGAAGGCCTATCACGAGCGCTACCACCTCCCGATCATGCACACCGAAACCAACGAGCGCGACGAGCGCTCGGTGGAATGGCTGTGGAAGACCTGGGCCAATATCCAGCTGCTCCGCCACAGCGGCGTTCCGGTCTGCGGAATGACCTGGTATTCGCTCACCGACCAGATCGACTGGGACACGGCGCTGCGCGAGAACAACCAGCGCGTCCATTCGGTCGGACTCTACGATCTCGACCGCAAGCAGCGCCGTGTGGGCCGCGCCTACAAGCGCCTGATCGAGCAGTGGCGCGACACGCCCCTGCTTCCGCATGGGCCGCTGACCTTGGTCGGCAACGTTCTGCCGGAAGACCTGATCTGGGCGCAGGGCGAGGAGCCCGGATTCACTCCGAAAAGGGTTCAACGCTGAGGCGTCGGCCGACCAGGAAGGCGTCGGCGGTGAGCCTGAGCGGCGTCACGTCGACCAGCGACGCGCGCTCGTCGAGGAGCTGCGCGAACCGTTCGTAGATGCGCGGATATTCCTCGCGCGGTCCCTCGACGCCCTCACCGCTTTCGATCTCCAGCCGCGCGCCGCCGCGGCTCAACCGCAGCCTCATGCCGTCCGTCGTCTCGACCTCGACCGTCCAGATCTCCTCGTCCTCCTCGCGCCAGTCGAATCCTGCGGAAATCTCGCCGTCTGCATCGGGGCTCGAGAAGAGGATCTTCGCTGCGATCGGCATCGCCAGATTCTCCGGCACCGACAGCTCGGCCTCGCGCACGAACAAGGGGCCCGGGAAGATTTTCGAGGCGATCGAGAGCGCGTTGATGCCGGGATCGAACACACCGAAGCCACCGACCTGCCAGATCCATCGCTGGCCCGGATGCCATTTCCTGACGCTTTCGCGCCAGTCGATCCGCATTCGCGCGATCCTCTTGCCGGCGAGCAACTCCGCGGCGCGTTCGACCGCCGGATTGTATTGCGAGTGCCAGGTGGCGAAGAGCGTCACCTGCCGCCCCTCGGCCTGCAGCCGCAGGTCCTCGATTTCGCTCAAAGTCGTCGTCGGCGGCTTTTCGAGCAGGCAATGGAGCCCCCGCTCGATGCAGTCGCGGGCGATGTCGTAGCGCACGGAGGGCGGCGTGCAGATCGCGACCGCGTCGAGATCGCGCACCTTCTCCAGCATTTCCTCGTGGCGTCGGAATCCGGGGATGTCGCCATCCGCCGGCGCGCGCGAGCCCACTGATGCGGCGAGCTCGAAGCGCGGATTGTTTGCGATCGAGGGGACGTGCTCGTCCTCGGCGATCTTGCCGTAGCCGATGATCGCGATGCGAAACGGCTTCATGCGGCGCCGCGCCTCACGCCTGCGACATAGGCGGCCGCCTGGCTTCCCACCGTCGCCGGGTCCTGCCCCGGCCGGTAGATTCCCGAGCCAAGCCCGAAGCCGTCCGCCCCCGCTTCGATCCACGGCGCCATATTGTCCGGCGCCACTCCGCCGACGACGAGCAACGCCACGTCGGGCGGCAGCACCGCCCTCATCGCCTTGACGACCCTCGGGCTGGCCCCCTCCGCAGGAAAGAATTTCAGTGCATGCGCGCCCGCACGGAGCGCGGCGAACGCTTCGGAGGGCGTGAAGAAGCCGGGCGACGAGACCAGGCCAGCAGCGACGGTCGCTTCGATCACGGCCACGTGCGTGTTCGGCGAGACGATCAAGCGCCCCCCTGCCCCGGCGACCTGGCAAACCTCTTGCGGATCGAGCACCGTCCCGGCGCCGACCAGCGCCTGATCGCCGAACCGCCGTGCAAGCCGTTCGATGCTGGCAATCGGATCGGGCGAGTTGAGCGGCACCTCGATGATCCGGATACCGGCTTCGAAGATGGCCTCGCCGACTTCCACCGCTTCTCCAGGCGTGACTCCGCGGATGATGGCCACCAGCGGGCACTGGCCGAAAAAGAAGCGGAATTCGTCGCGGGCATCCATCACAGCGCCTCCGCCAGCTTGAGGGCCCCGGCAAGAAATGCCTCCTCGCCGTCGACTTCCCTCGTCGTCCAGCCTGCCGCGTTCAGCGCCGCGGAGTAGAGGGCGGTGAGTTCGGGCCGCCCCATCACGGCAATCTCGCCTTCGGCCGCGTGGCGCAGCCCCGTCCGGACGTCCGCCCCGATCAGCAGCCCGCTGGCATAGGATGCCGCGTCCTCCCGCCTGCCCTTTTCGAGCAGGACGCGCGCGCGGACCGAGAACAATTCGGCGGTGACGTCTTCGTCGGAAAGGCCGTGGAGCACGCCCGCCTCGAACGCCGCTCCTTGGTGCACTTCTGCCGCCTGGAGCAGGTCCGAAAGGATGCTGTGCTCCTTCAGGAGGCTGAACAGCTCCCCCGTCATCACCGTCCGGAAGCGGGTGACGCGGCCGCCCTCGAGCGTCACCCATTTGTTGTGCGTGCCCGGATGGCAGAGGAGACCGTCCGCCGCCACCGAGCCGCCGGCGAGGGCGCCGAAAATCTGCACCTCCTCGCCCCGCATCACGTCGGCGCGGCGGTCGTTGAGGAAGGAAAGTCCCGGCACGACCGCGGTGCGACCCTCCTCCGCCCAGACAATGTGCGCAGCAAGCTCGGCGCTTCCCGCCGGGCAAGGCACGTAGGGCGCCTCGATCCAGCCGCGATTGGAGCCCACCATTCCGGCGAGCAGCAGCGGCCGGTCGCCGAGCCGCTCGCGGATCTCCGCGACCGCGGCGGGAAATCCGCCTCGCTCGACAGAGAGGATTCCCTTCTCGTCCTCCATCTCGTCGGCGAGGCGTCCGTCGCCGCCGATCAGATAGGCACGCCGGTTGGTCGTCCCCCAGTCGACCGCGACGAACCCCTCTCTCCAGCGCATGCTCACCTCTTGCGACGCCCGTTTGACCATCTCCAACGCGAAGGCCAGCAAAAAGCTCAGGGGAGACCGCTTGCTCGCATCGGCTTTGATCCTGGCGCTCGCCGCGTCGGCCGCGCCGCTCGATGTCCTTCCGCCGGAGGATATCTTCGACCGGCTGCGCCGACCCTGCCCATTTGTCGGATGAATTGCGCGGCGGGCGTGGCGCTGCCCGGCGTCAGCCGCTAGGTGCCCGGAAAGCGAGAGCGCAAGGAGCGGAGACCATCGCCAATTTCATGTTCGCGACCGGGATCGAGAACAGCATTCCGACGATCCACAACGGCCGCACTCGCATCGATCAGATGGCCGCATCCTTCCATTACGACCGCTGGAAGGACGATTTCGACTGCGTCGAGGAACTCGGCATCCAGTATCTCCGCTACGGTCCGCCGCTCCACAAGACCTTCCTTGGACCCGGCCGGTACGACTGGAGCTTTTCCGACGAGGCCTTCGCCGAGCTCAAGCGGCGCGAGATCACGCCGATCGTCGATCTCTGCCATTTCGGCCTGCCCGACTGGCTCGGCAATTTCCAGAATCCGGACTTCCCGGAGTTGTTCGCCCGATATGCCGGCGCCTTCGCCGAGCGTTTCCCCTGGGTCCAGCTCTACACGCCGGTCAACGAGATGTTCATCTGCGCGGTCTTCTCCGCGAAATACGGCTGGTGGAACGAGCAGGCCAAGGACGACCGCTCGTTCGTCACGGCGCTCAAGCACATCGTCAAGGCCAATGTGCTCGCCATGGTCGAGATCCTGAAGCGCCGCCATGACGCCATCTTCATCCAGTCCGAAAGCTCGGAATATTTCCACGCCGACAGCCCCGCGGCGATCCACCGCGCCGAAGTCTTGAACTCGCAGCGCTTCCTGACCCTCGATCTCAATTATGGCCGCCGCGTCGACAGCGAGATGTACGAGTTCCTGATGGACAACGGGATGACCCGCGAGGAATATCATTTCTTCCTCGAGCACCGGCTCAAGCAGAATTGCATCCTCGGCAACGATTATTACTGGACGAACGAGCATCGCGTTTATGCCGACGGGCGCACGATCGCGGCGGGAGAGACGTTCGGCTATTCCGAGATCACCCGCCAATATTACAACCGCTACCGGGTGCCCGTGATGCACACCGAGACCAACCTGTCGGAAGGGCCGAAGGGCGACGAGGCGGTCAAATGGCTGTGGAAGGAATGGGCGAACGTGCTCCGCCTCAGGAACGTCGGCATCCCGACCGTCGGCTTCACCTGGTATTCTCTCACCGACCAGGTGGACTGGGACACGGCACTGCGCGAGCAGAACAACCGCGTCAACCCGCTCGGCCTCTACGATCTCGACCGCAACATCCGTGCGGTCGGCAAAGCCTATAGGCAATTGATCAAGGACTGGCGCAACGTCCTCCCCGCCTCCAGCGTCTGTCTCGTCGTGCCGATCAAGAAGCTCGGCGACGATTCCCCAGGCGATGCCGCGGGCCGCGCATCGACGCCGCCGCAGCAGGAGCCGGAGCAGTGACGAACGGCTTCGGCCCGGATAGACTGCCCGGGATTGCGGGTGGAGCGGCGCGATGAAGATCGGACGGATCGAGACCTTCTTTGTCGCGCCGCGCTGGCTGTTCGTGCGGGTGGAGAGCGAGGACGGCGCGGTCGGCTGGGGCGAAGCGAGTCTGGAAGGCTGGGCCGAGGCGGTCGACGGCGCCTTCGAGGCACTGAAAGACCGTTTCATCGGCCACGACCCGTACAGGATCGAGGACCTTTTCCAGGTCGGCTATCGCGGCGGCTTCTACCGCGGCGGGCCGGTGCTGATGTCGGCGCTCGCCGGCCTCGAGCAGGCGCTCTGGGACCTCAAGGGAAAGGCGGTCGGCCTCCCCGCCTGGGAAATGCTCGGCGGCAAGGTGCGCGATCATATCCGGGCTTACGCCTGGATTGGAGGTGACCGGCCCGACGATGTCGGCGAGGCGGCCGCCGCGCGTCGCGCCCAAGGCTTCACGGCGATCAAGATGAACGCCACTGCGGAGCTCGACTGGATCGGCACACCCAGGCTGTTCGACGAAGTCGCGGCGCGGGTCGAGGCGGCCCAGGGGGCGGGCGTCGACGTCGGCCTCGATTTTCACGGCCGCGTCCACAAGCCGCTGGCCAGGCAGCTCGCCAACGCAGTCGAGCCGCTCGGCCTGCTGTTCATCGAGGAGCCTCTGCTGTCCGAGAATCCGGAAGGACTCGCCCAGCTTTCGCGTCTCGTCTCCACTCCGATCGCGCTCGGCGAACGGCTGCATTCGCGCTGGGACTTCAAGCCGTTCCTGACCTCGGGCGCGGTCGACATCATCCAGCCCGACCTCAGCCATTGCGGCGGCATCCTCGAGGCCCGCAAGATCGCGGCGATGGCCGAGGCCTATGACGTCGCCGTCGCGCCGCACTGCCCATTGGGCCCGCTCGCGCTCGCCGCCTGCCTGCAGCTCGCGGCCTGCACGCCGAACCTCGCCATCCAGGAGATGTCGCTCGGCATCCACTACAATGTCGGCGCCGACCTGTTCACCTACTGCACGGATCGGGAGACTCTGGCGCCCGTCGACGGCAACCTGCCGATCCCGACCGGGCCCGGCCTCGGCATCGAGATCGACGAGGCCGCCGTGCGCGAATCCCACAAGGACCGCCACCGCTGGCGCAACCCGATCTTCCGCAACCGAGACGGCAGCTTCGCCGAATGGTAGTTCCTCCCCATGGTGAAACCATGGGGAGGGGGACCATGCGGAGCATGGTGGAGGGGTGGTTGGCTCGGCGCCCGAGCATGGGGATGAGAACCTCTCACTTCGAGCGAGTTACCCCTCCACCACCCTGCGGGTGGTCCCCCTCCCCATCTGGCGATGGGGAGGAACAGCGGTGACGCGCCGCAGCTGGTTCCGCTGGCACAGCTGGATCGGCCTCACGACTGGGCTTTTGCTTTTTGTCGTCTGCTGGTCGGGAACGATCGCGGTGTTCAGCCGCGAGATCGACCTGGCGCTCGATCCGGGCGTCACCGCCGCGCCGCGGACCGAGCGCATCGCCTGGGGCGCGGCCGCACGCAACCTTGGCCAGGCGCATCCCGACTGGTGGGTGTATCAGATTACAGCCAGCCACGGCCCCGGCACGACGGTGGAAGCCTGGGCGCTCGACGGCGAAGGGGTCAGCCACCGCATCCTCGCCGATCCGGCAAGCGGCGGGCTGCTCGGCACCCGCTCGATGTTCGGCGTCCAGCGCTTCTTCCGCAGCTTCCACATGGCGCTGTTCATCGAGGCTTGGCCGATCCTCGGGGTGCCGCTCGGAGACTGGATCGTCGCATTGCTCGCAATCCCCCTGCTGGCCTCTTTGGTCACCAGCCTCGTCTTCTACCGCCGCTTCTGGCGCGGCTTCTTCAAGCTCGAGCGGGCGAAGGGGCGCAAGGTCTTCTGGAGCGACGTCCACAAGCTCACCGGCCTCTGGAGCCTCTGGTTCCTGCTCGCCATCGGCCTCACCGGCCTCTGGTATCTCGGCGAGCGCCATCTGCCCGAAGGCCCCGCTCCGCCGCGGGCCGCGCCGGTCAAGAATGCGAGGCTGCTGCCCGTCGCGGACTTGGTCGCGCGCGCCGGAGCCGCCTTTCCCGAGCTCAGGATCAACGCGATCATCCTCAATGATTATGAGGCCGGGCAGATCGAGCTTCACGGCCAGGACGGCGCCCTGCTCGTCCGCGACCGCGCCGCGCGGTTGTGGCTGGATTCCCGCAGCGGCAAGGCGCTGAGGGTGCAGCGCTCCTCGGACCTCGCCGCCTATGAGCGCTGGATCGACACCGCCGACCCCGTCCACTTCGGCAACTTCGCCGGCCTGTGGAGCAAGGTTCCGTGGTTCGTCTTCGGCCTCGCTTTGTCCGGCCTCTGCCTCAGCGGCGCCTATCTCCAGGCGAAGCGCCAGGAGCGCAGGCCCGGCGGCGGCTATCGCGGCCCCGTGCTCGCCGCCTACGCGGTGACCGTCGCCTGCCTGCTGCTCGCGGCGCGGTTCGGCTATGAGGAGATCGCGAGCTACGGCAACGGCGGCGCATGGCCCGAAGTGCCGGCCGGCGTGACGGCGTTCATCGCCGCCTGGACGGCGGCGACGCTCGGGATCCTGACCTTGTGGATGCGTTGGGTGCGCTAGGCCGTCAGGCGACGATGCGCAGCCGGCGGCGGTTCGAGCGCGGCACGCGGCAGACGACGCCCAGCTCTTCCTGGAGACGCTGCAGTTCGCGCTCGCGGCTCTCGCGATAGGCGCTCGCATAACGGGCGTCGCAATCGGCTTCGGCATTGGTCTGGGGGCGCATGTAGGAGACGCACAATTGCCGTCCGAAGACGTCGTCGCCCCTCAGCTTCACTTCGGCTTCCGCCGAGTCGGGCACCGAGCCGCGGAGTTCGACAAGCCGCTCGATGAGCGCGTCGAGGGTCGTGAAGTCCTTGATCTCGATAAATTCTTTTACGACTCTACTCATCCTACCCCTCCCGTCCCCAGGCGCTTGATACAGGCACCGAGAATCGCGACGCAAGACCTAATCTAGATTTATCCACAGGGGGCTTTAGGAGTGGTGAACGGGCAACACATCCGCCGTTCATGCTGCGCAGCATCGCTGCAGCATTTTTCAGCCCGCGGCGGCGCGCACCGCATCCGCGAAGGCCGTGCCTCGGGCGGAATCGTAACCGAGATAGAGATCGGGTTCGATCGCCTCCAGCTCGATCAGCGCGGGCCGCCCGTCGAGACCGCGCACCAGGTCCACCCGCGCGTAGAGCAAAGGTTCGTCGACTGCCGCGAGGATCGCTTCGGCCGCCTGCACCTCGTCGGGCGACGGCCGATGGGGCGCGATGATGCCGTCATATTCCGGCTGCACCCGGAACTCGCCCGGCTGGGGACGCTTGCTGACGGCGTGGCTGTAGCGCCCGCCGAAATAGAGCAGCGACACCTCGCCGTCGCTCTCGATGCGGGGCAGATAGGGCTGGATCATCGCCGGACCCTCCGGTCCGTCCGCGATCGGGTCGCCGGGCCAGCGGATTGTCCGCCACGCCGTCGATGAAGCGAGCGGCTTGGCGACCACCCGCTCCGTCGCGAACCCGGCGGCCGCGTCGCGCAGCGCGGCCTCCGAGATGCGATCGACATAAACGGTCGGCACGACGGGCGCGCCGCGCGCGGCCAGCCGGCCGAGATAGCTTTTCTCTGCATTCCAGCGCAGCACGGAAGGAGGATTGAGCAGGCGCACGCCCTGCTCCTCCCAAGCCGCGGTGCGCGCCAGCCACGCGGCCTGGTCGCGATGATAACCCCAGACCAGCAGG
>DASVVP010000119.1:0-12765 GCA_036386495.1 Allosphingosinicella sp. | reverse complement strand
CGATCTGGAACAGGTAGAGCTGCGGGTCGCTGATGTTCCAGCGGACGGTATAGGCCATGTCGATGACGTTCTGGTCGCCGGTCAGAATCAAATTCTCGCCGCTGGTGCGGGGAATGGTGAACTCGCGCATCCGGCCGACGTCGACCTTCTGCACGCGCCCGATCGGCGCCGGCCAGGAGAAGCCGATGCCGGGCTGCAGCGTCGCCCAATAGCGCCCGAAGATGGTCACCACGCCCCGTTCCCGCGCGCCGATCCGGTGGACGCTGGTGAACATCACCCAGAGCAGAAGGAACGCGATCAGGCCGTAGAGCCAGTAGGGGCGCCCGTCCTGCGGGAAGCGGCCGCCTAGCTTTTCGCGGCTCCGGCGAAGGAACTCGTCGAGCGAGGCGCTGCCGCCGCCGCCGCGTCCGGGCCGCCCGCCGCGCGGAGGCTGACCCCACGGATTGCGCGGCCCGCCGCCGCCGTCTCCGCCGTCGTCGCCCCCGCCGCCTTCACCGCCGGAACCGGGGCCGCCTCCGCCCCAGGGCCCGCCCCGGTTGCCGCTCAATACTGCGAGGAGACGCCTGCCCCACCTGAATTTTGTGAACATGGCGCACTTATAGGAACGGCTTGGGCGGAAAAACAGTGCCAAGGCGCGCAGCTTTGCCTATCGCCGCCTGGAAATGGACGAAGACGGTGCCAAGCTGCTGAGCGCATTGGGCGATCTCGCCGGCCGCGTCTCGGCGCCGCGGCTGCGCGACGGCGTCGCCAGCATGGTGCTCGACGTCACCGGCCTCGACGCCGCCGCCCGCGCGGCGCTCGAGCGCGACATCCGTGCCGCCCTCCCCCACCTCGCCGAGATCCGCATCGCGATGCACGCCGAGAAGCCGCAGCGCACCGTGATCGCGATCGGCAGCGGCAAGGGCGGCGTCGGCAAGTCGACGGTCTCGGCCAACATCGCCGTCGCGCTCGGCCGGACGGGCCGCAAGGTCGGGCTGATCGACGCGGACATTTACGGGCCCTCCCAGCCCAGGATCATGGGCAATAGCGACCGGCCGGAGCTCGCCGACCGGCAGATCGTGCCGGTCCGCGCCTGGGGCGTCAGGATGCTCTCGATCGGCCAGTTGATCGAGCCCGGCACCGCGGTCGCCTGGCGCGGGCCGATGACCGGCAGCGCGCTCGGCCAGCTGATGGAGGGCGACTGGGGCGATGCCGAGATCCTGGTCGTCGACCTCCCGCCCGGCACCGGCGACGTCCAGATGACCTTGATGCAGAAATGGAAGCCGGCGGGCGCGGTGATCGTCTCGACCCCGCAGGACCTGGCCCTGATCGACGCCACCAGGGCGATCGACCTGTTCCGCAAGATGGACGTGCCGGTGATCGGCTTCATCGAGAACATGGCCGGCTACGAATGCCCTCATTGCGGCGAGGTCTCGGACCCGTTCGGGGCGGGCGGCGCCGAGGCGGCGGCGAAGGTGATGTCGATTCCCTTCCTCGGCCGCATTCCGCTGACATTGCCGATCCGCCAGGCCTCCGACGCCGGCGTGCCGCCCGCCGCGGGGGACGGGCCCGAGGCGGCGATTTTCCGCACCATCGCGGAGCGGATGATGGCGGAGGTGAACCGCAGCGCGCCCCGAATGTTCTGATACCATGCCGCTCACTAGCCCCGACGACATCCGCCGGCTCCTCGCCGAGACCCGCACCATCGCCCTGGTCGGCGCGTCGGACCGGCCGGACCGGCCCAGCTGGGGCGTGATGCGCGTGCTGCTCGAGCACGGCTACGATGTGACGCCGGTCAATCCCCAGCTCGCCGGCCAGCGCATCCACGGACGCGAGGTGCGCGGCGCCCTCGCCGACATCGAGGAGCCGATCGACATGGTCGACATCTTCCGCCGGCCGATCGCCGCCGGCGAGGCAGTGGACGAGGCGATCGCGGCCGGCGCCAGGTCCGTGTGGCTCCAGATCGGCGTGATCAACGAGGACGCCGCCGCCCGCGCCGAAGCCGCCGGGCTCAAAGTGGTGATGGACCGCTGCCCCGCCATCGACATCCCGCGCCTGAGGGTGCCGCGGGTCGCCTAGCCTTCGGGCAGCTGCAGCCGAACCTCGCGGGTGGCGAAATCGAGCGAGACGCGCTCGAACAGCTGCAGGGCGTCCATCCCCAGCAATATCGCCGGCCGCTGCAGCAGCTCGAGCTTGCGGAACGGCTCGACGTCGCCGAACCCGACCGGCATGCCGATGATCTCCAGTCCGCCGATGCGGACGCGCCGGGCGACGCCGTAATCGACCATGATCGTCCCGCCGGTGACGCTGACCACCTGAACGGGCGAGGTCGGGCTGAGCCGCCCCCGCCGCTCCAGGCGCCGGCGGAGCGCCTCGTTGGCGATGCTGATCTGCGAGCCCGTATCGATGATCACCCAGATCCGCTCGCCGTCGAACGAGGCGTCGACCAGGATCAGGCGGCCGAAGCGGCTGCGCCCGGTGACGACGATGGTATCGCCGGTCCAGCGCGCCTCGCGCTCGCGCGACGGGGTCACGGTCATCTCGTTGCTGCGGAAATCGAGGTCGACGCGCTGCGAGACGAGGCTGTCGACGCCGAGCAGGCCGTCGGCGCCGAGCGTCTCCTCGGCCAGCGTCGGCGCATGGATGTTGCTGACAATGCGCCGCCCGACCCGGAGCGCCGGCACCAGGGCCGTCTCGACGCGGCTGACCTCCGTCATGCTGTGCATCTGGACCGGCCGGCCGCGGCCGAGGCCGAGCCGGCCCGCGACCTCGCGGGAGATCACCGTGCGTTCCGAACCCGTGTCGACGATGAACCGGTAAGGACCGCCGGCACCGATCGTGACCGGCACCGTCATGCGATGGTTCTGGATGATGTCGAGGCCGAGCGTCTCGCTCTCGGCGGCCGGGGCCGTGGCGGCCTGGGGCGTCTCCGGAACGGCGGGAGCGGCGCTCGCTACGCCGAGGGTCAAAGCCGCAGCAAGCCAGCCGAGATGAGTCATCTGCCGTCTCCCCGCGGCGACTCTACTCCTTTTAGCCGACAACCTCCAGCGCCCGGGCGCGCAGCCGCTCCACCGCCGCGGCGTGGATGCCGGGCGCGGCGGCGAGGACTCCGAAGGCCTCCCCCGAGGCGGTGTTGAAGGCGAGCGGCTGGCCCAGCGCCCCGGTGACCCGCGCCCCCGCTTCCTCGGCGATCAGGGCCGCGGCGGCGATGTCCCACTCGAAGCCCCATTTCAGCGTCGCCACCAGATCGGCCTCTCCCGCCCCGACCAAAGCGATCCGCAGCGCGATCGAATTGGGCTTGGCGACCGGGACCAGATCGGCGTCGGCGGCCGGCAGCTTTTCGGAGGGGACCCTCGCGCCGGGGAGCTCCGTCCGCGCGCTCGCCCGCAGCCGTTCGCCGTTGCGCCGGGCCCCGCGTCCCCGCTCCGCCGTCCACAACTCACGCCGCGCCGGCGCCGACAACACCCCGATCACGGGCAGCCGGTCCTCGACCAAAGCCACCGACACCGACCAGCCCGGCCGACCGCGGACATAATCGCGGGTGCCATCGATCGGATCGACGACCCAGGTCCGGCGGCGCTCGTAGCGGTCGGAGGCGTCGAGCGTCTCCTCCGACAGCCATCCCGCCTCCGGATCGAGCGCGCCGAGATGCTCGCGCAGATAGGCGTCCACGGCGAGATCGATCTCGCAGACGATCTCGCCCGGCTTCTTCTCCCACCGACGATAGTCGGTGCCGCAGCGGCCGGCGGCGATCAGCCCGGCTTCCTGGGTAATCCTCGCAACCTCCTCAAGCACCGGCGATCATCATCCCTTCCACCCGCAAGGTGGGAACGTTCACGCTCCGCCGATGCTCCAGATCGTCGGCGGGCGTCAGTTCACGAAACATGTCGAGCAGGTTGCCGGCGATGGTGATCTCGGCGACCGGCGCCGCGATCTCGCCATTCTCGATGATGAAGCCCGAGGCGCCGCGGCTATAATCGCCCGTCACCGGATTGACACCCTGGCCGATCAGCTCGGTGACGTAGAGACCGCGCTTGACGTCGGCGAACAGCTCGGCGGGGGAGAGCGCCCCGGGCTCCATATGGACGTTGGTCGCGCCCGCGCCGGGGGCGCCCGAGGCGCGGGTGGCATGTCCGGTCGGCTCGCGGCCGAGCTGGCGGGCCGAGGCGCTGTCGAGCAGCCAGCCGGTGAGGACGCCGTCCGCTACGATGTCGGTGGGGCTGGTCGGCAGCCCCTCTCCGTCGAACGGCTTGGAGGCGAGGCCGCGGAGCCGGTGCGGGTCGTCGCGGATGGTGATGCCGGGCCCGAAGACCGCCTCGCCCTCGCGGCCGATCAGGAAGCTGGTCTTGCGTGCGATCGCGGAGCCGGTGATCGCGCCGGTGAGATGGCTGACGAGGCTGGCCCCGACGCGCGGATCGAGCACCACCGTCATCCGGCCGCTGGCGAGCCGGGCCGGGTTCAGCCGCCTGACCGCCCGCTCCCCGGCGCGGCGGCCGATCGCACCAGGCGCCTCCAGGTCGGCGAAGTGGCGGACATTGTGATAGGCGTGATCGCGCTGCATGCCGGCACCGGTCCCCGCGATGACGCTCGCCATGCCGCCATAGCCGGTCGTCGCGTAACCGCGGCAGAAGCCGTGGCTTGTGGCGAGCGCGACCACGCTGCGCCCCGCGCTCACGCCGGCGCCCTCGCTGTTGGTGACGCCTTCGACGCTCCGCGCGGCGTCCTCGATCGCCAGCGCAAGGCGCTTCAATTCGACCGGGGACGGATCGGCGCCGTCGTCGCCGTCGACGTCGGCGCCAGGCCCGCGCAGCAGCCGCTCCTCGGGAGCGAGGCCGGCATAGGGATCCTCCGGCGCCTCGCGCGCCATCGCCGCCGCGCGCTCGACCAGCGCGCGCATCGCCTCGTCGGAAAGGTCGGACGAAGCGACCGTCGCCGAGCGGCTGCCGAGGAAGAAGCGCAGCCCGATCTCCTCGCCTTCGGAGCGCGACACGTCCTCGAGCTCGCCGAGGCGGACCTGGATTCCGGTCGAGGCATCGCCGCCGTAGATGACGTCTGCCGCGTCCGCGCCCGCCTTGCGCGCAGCCTCGACGAGAGCGGCGGCGCGCGCCTCTGCCTGTTCCACTGTCAGCATGGGGGGCGACTTAAGCGGGCGGACGGCAAATGCAACGCCTCAGGCATTGCCGACGACGAGGCAGGCGAGGAACAGGACGAAGCCGGCGAAGCGGTTGGAGCGGAACTTGGCGAGCGCGTCGGCGGCCTCCTGCGGCCTCAGCGATCCGACCTGCCAGAAGAGGTGGATCGCGACCGGCAGCAAGGCGGCAAGCGCGAGCGCCTCGGGCCGCAGCGCGTGGAAGGCCGCGGCCCACAAAAGCAGAGCCAGCGCATAGCAGATGCCGACGCCGAGCCGGGCCCGCGGGCCCAGCGCCAACGCCGAGGACCTCACGCCGACGAGCGCATCGTCCTCCTTGTCCTGCAAAGCGTAGATCGTGTCGTAGCCGATGACCCAGAAAATGGAGCCTGCATAGAGGAGAAGAGCCGGCGGCTCGATCCGCCCCGTCACGGCCGGCCAGCCGACCAGGGCGCCCCAGGAGAATACCAGCCCGAGCCAGGCTTGCGGCCACCAGGTGATCCTCTTCATGAAGGGATAGATTGCGACCGGCGCGAGGCTGGCGAGGGCGGCGATCTGCGCGGTCCGGTGGAGCTGCATGAGGACGGCGAGCCCGATCAGGCACATGACGGCGAGCAGCGCCAGCGCGCCGGCCGGCGAGACGCGGCCGCTGGCGAGCGGGCGGAGGCGGGTGCGCTCCACTCTGGCGTCGAGGTCGCGGTCGACCAGGTCGTTCCAGACGCAGCCGGCGCTGCGCATCGCCCAGGCGCCAAGTGCGAGCCAAAGCAGCAAGACCCACTCCCCCCGCCCCGGCCCAGCCAGCGCCACGCTCCAGGCGCAGGGCCAGTAGAGCAGCCACGCGCCGATCGGCCGGTCGAGCCGGATCAGCGAGGCGTAGGGCCGCATCGGCCGCGGCAGGGCGCCGATCAGCCCGCGCCGCTCGGAATCGGGGACGATATGGTCTTCAGCCAGGACCTTGGTGGGGTCATTGCTCACGAGCCCCCACTATCCGTTCGGGCTGAGCCTGTCGAAGCCCTGCCTCGCTTCCACGGCCCGGGAGAGGACAGGGCTTCGACAAGCTCGGCCCGAACGGTAAGGGGGTGCATGCCTGCGACCCCCGCCTGGCCTCCTGCGAGCCTGCCCCGGCTTTACGTGGAGCAGTTCCTTACTGAGGATGCTGGGCTCACCCTGGAGGGCCCACCCGCAAATTACCTCGCCAACGTCCTGCGCCTCACGGCCGGCGCGCAGGTCAAGCTGTTCGACGACCGCACCGGCGAATGGCTGGCGGAGATCGCGGAGGCCGGCCGCAAGCGGGTCTCGCTGCGGATCGTGCGCCATCTCCACCCGCGCGAGGCGGTGCCCGACCTCTGGCTGCTGTTCGCACCGATCAAGCGTGGGCGGATCGACTGGCTCGTCGAGAAGGCGACCGAGCTCGGCGCCGCGCGGCTGGTACCGGTCACGACCGCGCGGACGATCGTCGAGCGGATCAACCTGGAGCGCCTGCGCGCCCATGCGATCGAGGCGGCGGAGCAATGCGAGCGGACGGCACTGCCCGAGCTCGCCGAGCCGGTGAAGCTCGGCGCGCTGCTGCGCGACTGGCCTGCCGAACGCACGCTCTACTTCGCCGACGAGGGAGGCGGCGAGCCCGCGCTCGCCGCGGTCGCGCCGGGCCCCTCGGCGCTGCTGATCGGCCCCGAGGGCGGCTTCACCGACTATGAACGCGCGGCCGTGCGCGCGCTGCCCCAGGCAAAGGCCGTCTCCCTCGGCCCGCGCATCCTGCGCGCCGATACCGCCGCGCTCGCGGCGCTGGCGCTGTGGATGGCGGCGGCCGGCGATTGGAATTCCTCCCCGCGAGCGAAGCTCGGGGGGAGGAACTAGCGCTGGCGGCGCACGCCGGCCGCGACTAAGGGGCGGCGATGACGACCCGCGCCGAAAGCGACCGCTTCGATCCGCCGATCGAGAGCCGCGACGACCTGCTCCGGCCATTCGCCAAGGGCGAAAAGCCGCCCGAGAACTGGCGGATCGGCACCGAGCATGAGAAATTCGTCTATCGCCGCTCCGACCACCGCGCCCCTTCCTACGACGAGCCCGGCGGCATCCGCGACCTGCTGATGGCGATGACCGAATATGGCTGGCAGCCCGTCGAGGAGGGCGGCAGGGTCATTGCGCTGACCGGCAAGGACGGCGCGATCAGCCTCGAGCCCGCCGGACAGCTCGAACTCTCCGGGGCCGCACTGGAGCACCTTCACGATACCTGCGCCGAAGCGGGCCGGCACCTGCGGCAGGTGAAGGAGGTCGGCGAGCGTTTCGGGGTAGGCTTCCTCGGCCTCGGCATGTGGCCGGACAAAGCGCGCGCCGACCTGCCGGTGATGCCCAAGGGCCGCTACGCGATCATGCTGCGCCACATGCCGCGGGTCGGCAGCCTCGGCCTCGACATGATGCTCAGGACCTGCACCATCCAGGTAAACCTCGATTACGCGTCCGAGGCGGACATGGCGCAGAAATTCCGCGTCGGCCTCGCTTTGCAGCCGCTCGCCACCGCGCTCTTCGCCAACTCGCCTTTCACGGAGGGGCGGCCGAACGGCTTCCTCTCCTTCCGCAGCCACATCTGGTCCGACACCGATCCGGCCCGCACGGGCATGCTCCCGTTCGTCTTCGAGGACGGCTTCGGCTATGAACGCTATCTCGATTACGCGCTCGACGTGCCGATGTATTTCGTCTTCCGCGACGGCCATTATGTCGATGCCGCCGGGCAGTCCTTCCGCGATTTCCTGAGGGGCGAGCTGCCCGCTTTGCCCGGCGAAAGGCCGCGCCTGTCGGACTGGACCGACCACCTGTCGACCGCTTTCCCCGAGGTCCGCCTCAAGAGCTTCCTCGAGATGCGCGGCGCCGACGGGGGCCCGTGGAGCCGGATCTGCGCGCTGCCGGCATTCTGGGTCGGCCTGCTCTACGACCAGGGAGCGCTCGACGCCGCCTGGGACGAGGTCAGGCACTGGAGCATGGAGGAACGGCAGCGGCTGCGCGACGAGGTGCCGAGACTCGGCCTGGCGGCCGTGACTCCGGACGGCGAGCCGCTGGCGGCGCTCGGCGCGCGCATCCTCGCCATCTCCGGAGCCGGCCTGGTCGCGCGCAACCGGCTGAACGGCGCCGGCGACAGCGAAAGCGGCTTCCTCGATCCGCTGCGTGAGATCCTCGGCGCGGGGCGCACGCCGGCCGAGCGGCTGCTCGAACGGTGGCGCGGCGAATGGGGCGGCGACCTCTCACGCATCTACGACGAAGAGAGCTTCTGACGCTGCTGGCGCCCCCGTCCGAGCGCGGCTAAGGTCGTGCCGGTTTCGGAACGAGGGGGGTTTGGATGAAAGCGATATTGTTTGCGACGACCGCTGTGCTGGCGGGCGCGGCTTCCACTGCATCGGCGCAGGGCCCGATCTGGATCGTCGACGGCCGCGCGACCGAGGGCGAGCTCACCGCCAGCGACCCCCGGCCGAGCGATGAGGAATCGCGCTACGACGACTATCGCGTCCAGCTGCGCGGCGGCCAGCGGGTGCGCATCTCGCTCGATTCCGAAGCCTTCGACCCGATCGTGCGCGTCTATCGCGAGGGCGCGATGGACGAGGCGGTGGCCGAAAATGACGACAGCGGCGACAGCCTCAATTCGCGCCTCACTTTCTTGCCGCCGGCCGACGGGACCTATGTCGTGCGCGTGCTGAGCTTCGATCCGGCCGGCGCGGGCCGCTACTCGCTGCGGGGCGAGGCGCTGCCGCCGCTGCCGGCGCCCGTCACCGCCCATGACGGCACCGACAGCACGCGCTGGCGCGTGTTCGAGGGCGAGCTGACGACCGGCGATGCCGACAATGACGGCCATCATTTCGACGACTATCAGGTGACGCTCCGCGCCGGAGAGCAGATCCTCGTCCGCGCCGATTCGGCCACGCTCGATCCGATGGTCCAGATCCTGCCCGCGGCGGACCGCGGCGGCACGGGGATCGAGATGGACGACGACACCGGGCCGGGCACCAACGCCCTGCTCGGCTTCGAGGCCGAGGCAGGGGGCGACTATATCGTGCGCGTGAGCTCTTACGCCTCCGGCCAGACTGGCGCGTATACGCTCCGCATCGGCGGAACGGGGCGCCGCTGACGAGCCCCGCCCGCCGCGGTCCGTCCGGACGAAAACATGGTGCCCAGGAGAGGACTCGAACCTCCACGCCCTTGCGAGCGCCAGCACCTGAAGCTGGTGCGTCTACCAATTCCGCCACCTGGGCCCAAGAGGAGAACAATGCGGTAGGCGGCGCGAACTAGGGGGGCCGCAAGCGCTTGTCAATGAAGGGCCGAGCGGGCAATGGAGGCGCGGTTTTCGCAAGGCGCGGCATGGCACGGAAGACGGATCGGCTGGTGACGGTGATCGGCGGCGGCGGCTTCGTCGGCCGCTACGTCGTGCAGGCTTTGTTCGCCCGCGGCCAGCGCGTCCGGGTGGTCGAGCGCGATCCGCGCCGCGCCTTTTTCCTGAAGCCGCTTGCCGGCCTCGGCCAGCTCCAGTTCGCCGCAGCCGACGTCACCGAGGCCGAGACGGTCGCCCGCGCCGTCCAGGGCAGCGACGCGGTCGTCAACCTCGTCGGCATCCTCAAGGGCGATTTCGACGCGGTCCACCGGGAGGGCGCGGGCAACGTCGCCCAAGCGGCCGCCGCGGCCGGGGCGGAGGCTCTCGTCCACGTCTCGGCGATCGGGGCCGACCCGGGGAGCGAATCCCGCTACGGCCGCTCCAAGGGCGAAGGCGAGGCCGCGGTCCGCGCGGCTTTCCCGGCGGCGACCATCGTCCGCCCGTCCGTCGCATTCGGGCCGGAAGACGCCTTCATCAATCGCTTTGCGGCGATGGCGCGGCTGCTGCCGGTGGTGCCGGTGATCCGCGGAAGCTGGCGGCTGCAGCCGGTCCACGCCGCCGACCTCGGCCGCGCGGTTGCCCTCGCTGCGGTCGACCCCAGGAGCCACGGCGGCAGGACCTACGAGCTCGGCGGGCCGCAGGTGATGACCATGATCGAGCTCAACCGGTGGATCGCCCAGGCGGCCGGCCGGGGCTCGAAGCCGATCGTGCCGATCCCGGACCCCGCGGCCGGCTTCTTCGCCCGCGCCGCCGGCTGGTTGCCCGGCGCGCCGATCACCGGCGACCAGTGGCTGATGATGCAGCGCGACAATGTCGTCGCCGATGGCGCCGCCGGCTTCGAGGCCTTCGGCATCTCGCCCTCCCCGCTGGCCGCTATCGCCGAGGGCTGGCTGACCGCCTATCGCCGCTCCGGCCGCTTCGCCGCCAAGTCCCCTTACTGACGCATGCGGCGATCAGCGAGCATGCGTCACCCCGGCGAAGGGGTCCCCCGCAAAGTATTACTTTGCGGGGGCCCCGAAGGCCGGGGTCTCATGGAGACCTCCGCGACCTTCCTCCCTGAGATGCCGGCCTTCGCCGGCATGACGAACTGATCCATGGACTCGACGCTGCTCACCATCGTTCTGCTCGGCATCGTCGAGGGCGTCACCGAGTTCATCCCGGTCTCCTCGACCGGGCATCTGATCCTCGCCGCCGAGCTGCTCGGCTACGACGCTTCGCAATGGGCCGTGTTCAACGTGATCATCCAGCTCGGGGCGATCCTCGCCGTTATCGTCCTCTACTGGCGGACCTTCTGGGCGGTCGCGACCGGCCTCCTCCAGCTCCAGCCGGAATCGCTGCGCTTCGTGCGCAACATCCTGGTCGCCTTCCTTCCCTCGGCCATCCTCGGCTTCCTGCTGATCGACCGGATCGAGGCGATGCTCGGCAGCGCGACGATCGTCGCCTGGGCGCTGCTGCTCGGCGGCGTCGCCATCCTGGTCATCGAGCGCACTGCGCCGCAGGGCCACGAGAAAGGCGTCGCCGACATCTCGCTCGGCAAGGCGGTCGGCGTCGGCCTCATCCAGTGCCTCTCGATGATCCCGGGCGTCAGCCGCTCGGGAGCCACCATCCTCGGCGCCCTGTCGCTCGGCGTCGAGCGCCGCACCGCGGCGGAGTTCAGCTTCTTCCTAGCCGTCCCGACCATGATCGGCGCCACCACCCTGCAGCTCGCCAAGCACCATCACGAGCTCGGCACCGCCGGCGCCGGCGGGATCGCGGTCGGCTTCCTGGTCTCGTTCCTGGTCGCGATCGTGGTGATCAAATGGTTCATCGGCATCGTCTCGCGCCGCGGCTTCGCCCCGTTCGCCTGGTACCGGATCGTGGTGGGCGCGGCCGCTTTGGTCTGGCTGACGCTGCGCTAGCGGCCGGCTGGCGGCGCGATCGGCGAGTCGGTGCGCCACTGGCCCGAATTGCGATATTCCTCGCGCACATCGTCGTCCGGCTGCGGCGGCGGGAGCACGGCAAGATCCTGCGTTTCGATCCGGGGCGCGCGCCCGGCGCGGGACCCGGCCGGCACTTGACCGAATGCAGCCGGCAGGTTTCCCGCGAAAGTGGGGATCGCCGTGGGACGGACCATGGTCATGGACGGGCGCGGGAAGGGCTCGCGGCCCGCATATGCATCGCGGAACGCCGGCTGCTGCCCCAGCAGGCCGGGCAGGCGGTAGAAGATGTGGGCGCCGATCTGGGTCGTCTTGGCCAGCCGCGGCGCCCAGTGCGGGAAGACGTAATTGGCGTGATAATGGGTCGAGAGGCCGACCGGCGCGTAGGTCTGCCCGGCGAGCGCTTCCGCAGCCAGCCGCCGCGCCCGCGCCCAGGGCTCGCCGCCGGGCCGCCGCGCCAGCGAGCCGTCGCAGGTGAAGGTGAACTGGCAGCCGCCGCCGGCGCGCATCGGCCCCTGATAGACGACGCCGCAGACGCTGTTCGGCCAGGCCGGGTGGCGGACCCGGTTCAGCACCACCTGCGCGACGGCGCGCTGGCCCTCCTCGCTCTCGTTGCCCGCCTCGTAATAAATGGCCTGCGCCATGCAATCGAGGGCACGGAGCCGGTCGAGGCCGGTCGCGCCGGCGAGGATGAAGCCGGCGGCCGCGGGATTGTCGCCGCCGGCGACCGGCAAAGCGGCATTGGCGATGAGCGCATTGTTGCCGATCAGCGCCTGGATGCCCGATTGGTCGGCGACCTCGGCGAGCGGTGCCGCCGCGGCCGGCGCAGATGATGTCGTGGAGGAGAGCGAGGCGCTCTGGAGACTGGCGGCGGGTACGCAGGAGGCGGCGATCAGCACCAGGGCCGGCGATGCGAGCCCGGTTTTCCAGTGCCGCTTGAGCTGCGGCCCGGCTCGTCCGATCCATGCCTTCAGCATCTGTGCCTTCACTCGCCTGCCGCTCATACACCGCGCCAAGCGGCCCAATTAGGCCATCCGCTCCCAAGGCGCGCGCGCTGTTTTCGAGCCGTCCCGTTAAGGCACAGAGCTGCCGATCGCGTTAACGGCGGTGCCGGAACGTCATCCCGGCGAAGGCCGGGATCTCAGGGAGAATAGACGCAGGCGCCCGTGCAGGTGGCGCCTTGCAGCCGCGCCGGAGACTTCTTGTCCTGAGATCCCGGCCTTCGGGGTTCCCATCAAAGTACTACTTTGATGGGGCCCCTCCCGGGATGACGCCTTGCACGGCATTTGCCTTCCGCTCGCGGCTCTGGAAAGGAGTGCTTGAGAACAGGACGAGAGGGCCGGATGGCGACGACGATCGAGGAACTCGAGAGAAGGCGCGAGCAG
>DASVVP010000118.1:0-14570 GCA_036386495.1 Allosphingosinicella sp. | reverse complement strand
CTTGTCCTGGCGATCGGCGAAGCGTCAGCTCCGCCCAACCTCACTCGCTGGCGGTGAGGGTGATCGTGGTCGTCTCGCACAGATTGACGTTGCGCCAGTCGCCGGTCTGGCCGCCCTCGAAGGTGGCGCGGATGTCCCAGTTGCACTGCTCCTGGCCGCGGGCGAACTGGATCTGGCCCTGCTGGCCGTTCGGCAGCACGTCCTGGCCGAGGATGTCCGGCCCCCAGCTGTTCTGGTCCGAAGCCGACACATTCAGTGTCATTACGGTCTGGCCGGTATTGTTGACGATGGTGAAATCCTGCTGCGCACCGGGCGCGGCGGACGACTCGCCCTCGCCGGCATTCCCTTCGGCGGGAGGGGCGCCGCCCTCGTTGCCGGCGGCCGGAGCGGCCGCATTGCTCGCCGGCGCGGCACCGTTGCCGGCCGAGCCGTTGCCGCTGTCGCTCCCGCCGCAGCCGGCCAGCGCGGCCGCCGCGACGAACAGGATTCCCGTCGTGATCGTGATCTTCATCTTGTGCCCCTCCCGTCGGCCGCCGCACCCGCGCCCCTGCGCAAGCCGACCCGGCGGGCCGAAGCTTCGCCTATAGGGCCGTTTCTTCCCCGCAACAATGCCGGCCCCGAGAGAGAAGAAACCGGGTCTTACCGGGCCTTAAGGTCTCTTCGCTAGAGCGGCGCCCGAGAGGAGTCTCCGTTGCAGGCCGAGGTCGCCGCAATTCCGCAACAGCAGCCGCGCCGGCGCCGCGCCGCGGAGGCGCTCGCCTTGCTGTCGCTGCCGGCGGTGGTCTTCCTCACCCTCGCCTTCGAGCTGGCGCTCGCGGAGCGAAAGTTCGCGGTCTTCGGCGGCGGCTTCGGCCAGTCCCGTGTCGTCGATACGCCGGCGGAGACGGCCGCCTTCTTCGCCGCTCTCCTCTCCTGCCACGCTTTGCTCTTCTACGGCCTCTACCGACTTTTCCGCCGCCTTTACGGCCGCCGCCCAGGAAGCGCCCTGTTCCACGTTGATTTCGTCTATGTGGCGACCGTCGGCGCGACAGCCCTGCTGATCGCGAAGTACCAGGCGCTGAGCTATTTCAGCGACGCGCTCAGCTTTCAGGTCGTGCGCAACCTCGGCGGCGGCAGTTTGGTCCAGGCCCTTCTCTACAGCGCGAGCGAAGTCGGGCTGGTCCTGGCCGCGGTCGGCGGCGCGGTCGCCGCCTATGTGGTCCTGAGGCTGCTCCTGCGCCGGCGCTGGCGCGACCTTGCGCCGGTGCCCGACCGCACCCGTCTGAGCCGCCGCCAGCTCGCCGCCGCGCTCATCGCACTGCCCCTAATCCTCTACGCCGCGAACCGGGGCGAGGACGTGCGCTCGGGCCTCGGCCGCTTCAACAGCGTCTACCTCATCTCGCTTCTGCTCAACGAAGCGACGGATTTCGACCGCGACGGCTACGGCTTCTATTCCTCCCCGACGGACACGCACCCATTCGACGGCAGCCGCCACCCTTACGCTCTCGACCTGCCGAACAACGGCGTCGACGAAGACGGATATGCGGGCGATCTCGTCCTTACCGACGCCGCCCCTCCGCCGCCCGCCGCGGTGCGGATCGCCGGGGAGCGGCCGCACGTCATCCTCGTCGTGCTCGAATCGACCCGCGGCGATGCGCTCGGACGACAGGTCGGCGGCATCCCGGTCGTACCCAATCTCGACGCGCTGGCGGCGCAGGGGACCTCCGTCCCTGGCGCCTACAGCCATGTCGGCTTCACCCGCGATTCGATGCAGACCCTGTTCACCGGCCGCCTGGCGCCGCGCGGCCCGCGCGGCTCGCTGTTCGAGGCGTTCGGCGCCAACGGCTACCGGACCAGCGTCTTCTCCGGCCAGGCCGAGGATTTCGGGGGCATCGCCGACACCGTCGGCATGCACAGGGCGGACATCTATGTCGACGCCTCGGTGCTCCGCGACGAGCGCGCCTACAGCCTGGGGTCAGTGAGTTCGCTGAGCCTCGACGGACGGCTTCTGCTGCGCGAGTTCGACCGCCGCCTGGGCCGGGCCGAAGCGTGGCGACGGCCTAACTTCGTCTATTTCAACCTCCAGTCGGCCCATTTCCCTTATTCGTTCGATGGGATGGAGCGGATCCTGCCCGGCGCCGCCATTCCGCGCGGCGAGATCCAGCTCGCGAACAAGGCGTGGCTCGAGCGGACCTATTGGAACGCGGTGGCCTATAACGACCGGCTCCTTGGGCGGATCGTCGAGCGGCTGCAGCGCCTCGGCGTGTGGGAGCACAGCCTGGTCGTGGTCACCGGCGACCACGGCGAATCCTTGTTCGACGACGGCTTCCTCGGCCACGGCCACATGATCAACCGCCAGCAGACCCACATCCCGTTCGTCATGAACCGCCGAGTGCCGGTAACCGGGCCGGTCGGCCTCGCCGACATGCGCGGCATCATCCTCCGCGCGGCGGGGGCGGAAGTGCCGGCCGACCCGGCGGCGACCCCAGGCCGGGTGTTCCAGTTTATCGGAACCCTCGAGCGGCCCAGCTCGATCGGCCTCGTCGACGGCGCCGGCCGCTGGACCATCTTCAGCTTCGACCGAGAGGCCCTGTGGACCAGCCGCACCGCGTCCTGGCGCGACTATCGCGCGCTCGCGCGCGGCAGCCCCGGCCGCGCCGAGGCAGACGCGCTGATCCGCGAATGGGGCCGCCAGCGCTGGCTGAGCCGCCAGGCCGGCTGACCCTTATTCCTTCGCCGGCGTGTCGATCTTGATATCGGCATCGACCTTCTGGGTCTCGCCGCCGCTCAGCAGGTTCCGTCCGAACAGCAGGAACAGGACGACCAGCAACGCGATCAGCAACACCACCGCGAGCAAGGTACCCCCGCCGCCGCGCGGCTCGCCGCCGTCGGTGGTGACGATCGTCTCTCTCTCACGCTCGACCATGAACCGCACTCCTCATTGTTCTGGCAGCGTAACGCCGCGCCCCCGCGCCTGTTCCGCCCCGCTTGCGCGCTGCGACCGGCTCGCCCAATGAGGCCAAGGCAGGCTCAGGAGGCGCGTCATGACCAGGATCGGCATCATCGGCGCAGCCGGCCGGATGGGCCGCGAAATCTCGGCGGCGCTCGCGGAAGCGGACCGGGCCGAGCTCGCCGGGGGCGCGGACGAAGGCGACGACATCGCCGCGCTCGCTCGCGAAAGCGACGTGCTGGTCGACTTCTCGGCGCCGGCTGCGCTGGCGGCTAACCTCGCGGCGGCGGCCCGCGCGGGCGTCGGGATCGTGGTCGGAACCACCGGGCTGGACGGCGGACACGAGCGTCTGATCGAGGACGCCGCCGCACGCATCGCCGTGCTGCAGAGCGCCAACATGTCGCTCGGCGTCAACCTGCTCGCTTATCTGGTGCGGGAGGCGGCAGCCCGCCTGGGGCCGGATTGGGACGTCGAGATCCTGGAGATGCACCATCGCGCCAAGGTCGACGCGCCGTCTGGGACCGCGCTCCTCCTCGGCCGCGCCGCCGCGGCGGGCCGCGGCGTCGATCTCGATGCCGTCAGCGACCGCGGGCGGGACGGCATCACCGGCGCACGCGACGCCGGCCATATTGGGTTCGCCTCGCTGCGCGGCGGCTCGGTCGCCGGCGATCACCAGGTGATCCTCGCCGCCGAGGGCGAGCGGATCGAGCTCGGCCACCGCGCGGAAAGCCGCGCCATCTTCGCCCGCGGCGCCGTCAAGGCCGCCCTGTGGCTCGCCGGCAAGCCGGCCGGCCGCTATGCGATGGAAGACGTGCTGGGGCTATGAAGCCGGCCGAGGTCGCCGAATTCTACCGCCGCCTCGCCGAGAGGACGCCGAAGCCCGAGACCGAGCTCAAATATGTCAACGACTATACTTTGCTGGTCGCGGTCGTCCTCTCGGCCCAGGCGACCGATGCGAGCGTCAATCTCGCCACCCGCGATCTGTTCGCGCGGGTTAACACCCCCGAGCAGATGGTCGCCCTCGGCGAGGAGCGCCTTCGCGAGGCGATCAAGACGATCGGTCTGTTCAACACCAAGGCGAAGAACGTCATCGCGCTCAGCCACGTGCTGATCGAGCGCCACCGCGGCGCGGTGCCCGCCGACCGCGACGCCCTCCAGGCCCTTCCCGGCGTCGGGCGCAAGACCGCCAACGTGGTGATGAACTGCGCGTTCGGCGCGGAGACCTTCGCGGTCGACACCCATGTCTTCCGCGTCTCCAACCGCACCGGTCTCGCGCCCGGAAAGAATGTCGACGAAGTGGAGCGCGGGCTCGACCGAGTCACGCCGCCGCCCTACCGGCGCGATGCCCACCATCTGCTGATCCTGCACGGCCGTTACGTCTGCAAGGCACGCACGCCCGAATGCTGGCGCTGCGTCGTCGCCGACCTCTGCCGCTACCGCCCCAAGACCCCGCCGCCGGGCAGCGAAGCGCCGCCTCGTGCGTTGAAGCGGCCGAGAAAGACGATATGACCCGCACTCTCGCCGTCGCCGCCTGCGCCCTGCTCGCCGCCTGCACCGGCCGGGACGGCCTCACCCCGCGCCAGCAGGCGAACAACTGGGCGCTGGAAAATGCCCGCCCCGCCGGCGCGCCCGAGAATTGCGTCGTCCGCCGCAACATCCGCGACACCGTCGTGCTCGACGACCAGACCATCGACTTCCACATGGCCGGCGGCCGCATCTTGAGGAACCGGCTGCCTTATGCCTGCCCCGGCCTCGGCTTCGAGGATGGCTTCTCCTACCGCACCTCGCTCGACCGGCTCTGCTCGGTCGACACCATCACCATCCGCCGCGGCGGCGGCCCGCCGGGCCCGACCTGCGGCCTCGGGCGCTTCCAGCCGGTCGAGATCGCGCCGCGATAGGCTCTGGCTCCCTTGCCGCCGCTTTGCTAAGCGCCCATCTCGCGGTCAGGCACCCGTAGCTCAGCTGGATAGAGCGCTGCCCTCCGAAGGCAGAGGTCACAGGTTCGAATCCTGTCGGGTGCGCCAGCGTCTCCGACCGATCATTGCGCGACGCGCCGCCCCTCGAGCTGCCGTCCGCCCTGGTGGATGACGAAGCGGTCCGCCTGCCCGTTTTCCGGGTGGAAGACGATCGTCGCGCCGACGCCCTGGACCTCGAACTCGGTGTCGGATCGGGGCAGGAGGGGGATCGCCGGCTGACCCTCGAGCTGGATGGTCAGCGCGCCGGTCAGATCCATGGCGATCTCGGCGGCCGGCCCTTCCGTCACATAGCGGCCGACATAGGATTCAAGGATCGCGCGGCTGACCTGGGCCGCGACCGCCTCGGCGGGGATGTCGCCGGTGTGGGTCGAGAGCTCGGCCGCGTCCTCGCCGCCCTGATGCATCTCCATGACATGCGCTCCGTCCGGGCGCCGCTCGACGCGGAACCAGTTGAAGCTGTCCGGGTAGAAGAAATGGTCGTCGCCCGCCGCGTAGACCTCGCGCTCGGGCGAGCCGTCGTCGCGCATCGTGAAGAGCCTGCCGTCGCGGGGGAAGAAGCGGCGGCTGGCCCCGCTCTCGCCGATCCGGTAGACGCCGAACAAGGGCGCCAGCGTCGCCGCATCGATCCCGGCGCGGCTGAAGGCGCGATAGGGCCGGCCGATGGCGAGCGCCGCCAGCCGTCGCGCGACGAGGCTGGGCTCCGTCGCCGGCCCGTCGCTGTTGGCGAGCACGGCGACGAACACGTCCTCCGAGGGGATGTAGATGCTCTCCGTATTGAAGCCGAAGATGGCGCCGCCATGCTCGATCGTCTCGCGCCCGCGAAGCCAGTCGAAGCGGAGCCCGAAGCCGTAGGGATAGGTTCCGCCGCCGGACAGGCTCGCCGGCGCGGTCATCGCCGCATAGAGCTGCGGGCTCAGCACGCGGCCGCCGTGGAGCGCGCGCGCCCAGCGGGCGAGGTCGCCGACCGAGCCGACCAGGCCGCCGGCGCCGTGCGGCACGCTCATATGGATGCGCGGCGGCGGCACGACGCGGCCGTCGGCCACGGTGTAGCCGCGTGCCATCCGCCGTCCGGATTCACGCTCCGCGCCGTAGCCGATGGAGCGGATGCCGAGCCGCCCCGTCATGCGCTCGACCGCGCGATACCACGGCCGCCCGGTGACCGACTCGATGATCGCGCCGAGCAGGACGTAGCCCGAATTGTTGTAGGACCAGGCCGCGCCCGGCGGCGTCCGCGGCGGCAGGTCGCGGACCAGTGCCATCATCTCGGCGGTGCTGTGCGGGCGGCCGGTATTGGCCTCCACCATCCAGCCTGGGATGCCGGTGTAGGACTGGATTCCGGACGTGTGATTGAGAAGCTGGCGCACGGTCACCGAGGCCGCGGGCTGCGGATAATCGGGGAAGAAGCGCGAGATCGGGTCGTCCAGCGATATCCGCCCCTGCTGGACGAGCTGGAGGATCGCAGCCGCCGTGAACTGCTTGGTGATCGAGCCGAAGCGGAAGACGCTGTCAGGCCCGATCGGCGTACGCGCTTCGACATCGGCAAGGCCACGACCGGCCGTGTAAAGCGTGCGCCCACCGCGCGTGATGACGACGACGGCGCCAGGGCCGTCGGCGGGATAGGACGCCCGGAGAATCTCCTCCGCCCGCGCCTGCAGATCGGCAGGCTGGGCCACGGCGGGTCCGACCCCGCCGATAAAGACGGCGAGGAAGGCGGCGAGGCCGGCCAGCAGCCTGATGGTGGACGTGCGTGTCATTTCCGTATCTCCAAGTCTACTAAGTTCTTAGTAGTCGATTGCAAAAAAGGGGCGGCTATTGCACCGCCAGGCTGTCCAGGCTCCAGGCGCCATTGTGCCTCTCCGCCTCGACGTCGACCGTCACGCGTCCGCGTGGGCCGCTGAGTTCGATCTCGATATCGGCGTCGCCTTCGCTTCCCGTGAGGCGGACGTTGCCGTTGATCGGCCGCGACGTCGCGGCGGCGGGGCTGCCGACTCTGGCGGCGACGTCGGGATGGCCGGCGATCAGCGCCACCAGCGCCCTGTGCGCGGGCATGTCGTTGACATCCGGCAGAGCGGGCGGCGCCGGCGGCACGCCCAGCCGCGTGACCTCGGCGATCCAGCGGCGGACTCCCGCGTCGATCGGGCGAGCCTCGCCATTCTCGCGATAGGTCTCCGTGCGCCGGCCCTGCGCGTCGAGGCTGACCCGGTAGAAGCGCTGCTTGTCGAGCCCGTTGGCGGTGATCTGGCGATAGTCGCCGGGCCGCAGCTCCCCCTCCGTCGAGGATTCGACATTGAGGTCGGGGAGGCCGGCCGCACCGACCTGCGTGATCAGGACCAGGCCGGCGATGCTGAGGGCGCCGAGGCTGGCGAGCGCTCCCCAGCGGCCGCGCGAGGGCGGTCCGGAGAGCAAGCGTGTAATCCGTTTCATGAGTGAACCTCCATTGGCTGCAAGGGCAAGGCGGGGCGAGGGATGGCGGTCGCATTCGAGCGCCGCGAGGGCTTCGGCGAGGGCGATGGCGTCGCCGCAAGCCGCCACCGCGAGGTCGTCGCAGGCATGCTCGCGCTCCTGTCTGATACGTCGCCCCAGCCACCAGATCGCCGGATGGAAGAAGAGCAGGCATTCGGCGACGCACTGGATGCCGTTCCATAGCCAGTCGCGGCGCGCGATATGGGCGAGCTCGTGCGCCAGCAGCGCTTCGAGCTGTGCCGCCGGCGTCCGCGTCAGCAAACCCAGCGGCAGCCAGATGGCCGGCCGCAGCAGCCGCGCGGCAAAGGGCGTGAACACTTCCGCCGACAGGCGCACCGCGACCGCGCGGGCGATCCCCATCGCGCGGCGGATTTCGTCGACCCGGCGAATCCATTCCGGCGGCAGCATCTCGTAGGGGCGGCGCTCCATCGCCGTCAGCGCACGCAATGCGGCCACATGGCGAACCAGCATCAGCGCCACGCCGAGCACCCAGATCAGCACCAGCAGCGGGGCCACCGCGGAGCTCTCCTGGACGAAGACGTTCGCCGCTGCGCTGAGATGCGGCGCCGTCATCGCCGGCACGAGGCCGCTGCCCATCTGTGCGCCCGGCTCGGCCCAGAAGCGAAGAAACTGGAAGACCGGCACCAGCACCATCGCGATCAGGAACGCCATCGCTACCGCGTGCCGCGCGCGGGCGCTCGCCCGAATCATCGCCTTGAGGGCCAGCGCGCCGGCCAGGCCCAGCAAAGCGTCCTGCCACAGCGAATCGACCAGTGCCGACGCCAGCGCCGGCGCAAATCCATATTGGGCGGCGGAGAAAGCGTCGGTCACTTGCCGTCGCGCTTCGCCTTGGCCTCGGCGATCAGCTTCGCGATCGCGTCGAGCTCGTCGGGGGTCGCCATCTCGTCGTCGAGGGCCCGCTGCACCAGGGTCAGCGCGGACCCCGAAAAGGCGCGGCGCATGAGATCCTGGAGCAACGAGGCCTGGACCGCCGGCTCGGCCTGCGCCGGCCGATAGCTGTGGCTGCGCTCCGATTCGTCGCGGTGCACCAGCCCCTTCTCGGCCATGATCGTGAGCATCTTGAGCACCGTCGTGTAGGCGGTGTCCTTGCCGCGCGAGAGAACGCCATGAACCTCGCGCACCGTCATCGGCGCCTTGCGCGCCCACAGCACGCTCAGGATCGCAAGCTCGCCTTCGGTCGGGTTCGGAGTGGACATTCGCGTACCTTCCTGGATGTACGCCTGTCTTAGTACTAAGAGTTTAGTAGTCTGTCAACCCCGCGCTGCGCAACAGTGCCTCGCCGACCGCGGGCCGGAAATGATCCCGATAGATCCACGCGCTTTCGGACGCCGCCTCGGGGATGGGGATGCCTCCGGCAGCGCCCGAAAAGTCCCGCAGCAGGATGCGGCATCGTCCGCCGGGCGGGCTGATTCGCTCGAGATACAGGCGATAGGCCGCAACCCGCGTCTGTACCGCCCTGCGCTCGGCTGGGTTGCGAAGCCGCTCGGGGTCCAGGGGCGGCTCGTAGAGCAGGATCGTCGCCCCTGTCCGCGTGCAGATCCGCGCGAGACGCGCGAGCGCTTGGGGGAGATGATCGCGCGGTGCCCCGCCCGCTGGGACGAATGCCGGAGCGGCCGCGACGCGGCCCTTCTGCCCGGGTCCGGCCGGAATGACGACGTCGAGGAAGAAGTCGGCCCGCGCGCCGGGATCGGTCGACGCTCGGTAGGCGTGGCCGAGGAGATGCAGCGACACATGGGTGGTGCTGGTCGCGAGCAGGCGATCGGTCGGCGCCGGCCAGCCTCCGGAGACCAGGCGCCTCCGGGCCGGCGGCAGGGCGAGGGCCTGGGGCAGCTCGATCAGAAAGGCGGTCGGCGGGATGGGCCGTGCGGCGGCAGCCTCGGCGACGCGCAGGACGTCGTCCATCGTCGCCGCCGACTGGCCGGCGTTGAAGATCCGGCGCGGATCGGTGCGGAAGCCGGCCTGGGTCCGCGACGTGCCGAGCAGCAGCACCGGGGCCGACGACCGCGCGACGGCATGGGCACGCGCCGTCGTCCCCGCGTCGGGGACCCGATCGGCGACGTCGTCGTGCGCCGGCGATCGCAGGCGAGCCCAGTGGCCGACTGCGGTCGAATAAGGGTCCATGGCGAGGTTGAGGGCGGCGACGGCACCGAGCGATGCCGCCGCCGTCACGACCGCCAGAGCGACATAGAGAGGCGCGCGCATGTCAGAAGCGCGCGTAGATCGTGGTGCTGAGGTCGCCGTTCAGCCCCTGCATGAGAGCGGCGGCGATGAGCAGCCCGATGAGCGCGGCGCGCACGGCATCCATCCGCCAGCCGATCCTCGCCGCGCCGTCTGCAGGCCGCTGCGGCGCGCCGGGATGGTCGTAGAGGTCGAAGATCTGAACCGTGTTGGGCGCGGCAAACGCGAGCAGAGTCGCGAGCGCGGCGATCAGGAGCCCGGCGCCCGATGCGGCGGCAGGCGCGTGCAGGATGCCGTCGAGCCCGCTGATCGCGCCGAGCTGAGGCAGCAGGTTCGCACCCGGAACGCCGCCGCCGAGACCCGCCAGGCCGCGGTACACGGCGCTGGCCGTGTCCAGGCTCCCGGAGCGGAACAGGACGCAGATGAGCACCAGGCCGAGGACGACGGTGACGCGCGCCAGCAGCCGGCGTGTCGGACCGCGGGCACCCCTGGAGGGCCAGCGCAGCTCCACGAGCTGGTAAGCGATCGCGATCAGGCCGCCGACGAAGCCGCACAGGATGTAGGTAGGCCGCGCGCCGTGCCACCAGCCGAACAGCGACAGGCTGAGCAGGGTGGCCGCCGCCGAGGCCTTGACGGCGCGGCTGGTCGCGCTGCCGTTGACGTGCCTGCGCACCCAGCGGAACAAGGGCGCATAGACATAGGTGCGGATGAAGACGACCAGGGACATGTGCCAGCGGTCGAAATATTCGGTCGCGGAGCGCGCCTTGAGCGGTGAATAGAAATTGATCGGCAGGCGCAGCCCGACCATCAGGCCGATGCCGAGCGCGATGTCGGAGATACCGGAAAAGTCGAAATAGAGCTGGAGGAGATAGCACCAGCCGGCGGCCCAGGCCTCGGCGACAGTGAGGGCATGGCCGGCGGCCGCGGCGGCGTAGATCGGATCGACGACGCCGCCGATCGGATCGGCGATCAGCAGCTTCTTGGCGAGGCCGACCGCGAATACGGAAAGGCCCAGAGCGAGCGAGGCCGGCGCGATCGCACCCGTCTCGAGCGCCTCATATTCCCGCGCCGCGTCGCGATAGCGGAAGATGGGACCCGCCACCATTTGCGGGAAGAAGATCGAATAGAGGGCGAAGCGCGGCATTTCGCGCGCTCCGACCGGCTGCACCTCGTCCGGCGTGAGATCGGCGATCCAGGAGATCTGCTTCAGGATGAAGAAGGAGAGCCCGAGCGGAAGGCCAGTCTGGATGAGGCCCGCGGCAGGCTCAGCGCCGGCGAGATCGGCGGGCGAAGCCGCATATTTGTAGGCCGCGAGCACCGCGACGTTGAGCAGGATCGTCCCCGCCGCGGTCCAGACCCGCCCCCGCCCCTTCGCCCGGCTCACCGCCAGTCCCGCCGCGAAATTGACCAGCACCAGGCTCGCGACGAGCGGCGCGTGACGCGGATCGGCGAGCCAGTAGAAGAGAGCCGAAGCCGCCAGCAGCACTGCGATCCGGACGCCGCCGCCGCGGTTGCGAAGCAGCCAGAAGGCGGCGAGCAGCGCCGGGAGGAAGAATGCGACGAACTTGGGGTCGTAGGTCAGCACCTCGCGTCTAGCCGGTGCTTTTTTCGATCAGCACGTCGTCCACGAGCAACGCGTCGAGGCCGGTGGTCGTGAGGATGGCGAGCGCGTCCTCGACGCCGTGGACGATCGGCTTGCCCATCACGTTGAGGCTGGTGTTGAGCAGGATCGGGACGCCGCTCGCTTGCTCGAAATGGGCAAGCAGTGCGCACAGCCACGGATTGGATTCCTCGCTCACGGTCTGCAGGCGCCCGGTGCCGTCCGCGTGGACAACCGCCGGCACCTGCTCCGCTTTCCCGGCCCGCCAGCGGTGGGCGAACGACATGTAGGGCGAAGGCCCGGCACCCTCGAACCAGCGATCCGCTTCGTCCTCGGCGACGATCGGCGCGAACGGACGGTAGGGCTCGCGCCCCTTCACCTCCCGATTGAGCCGGTCCTTCATGGCCGCGGGCCGCGGATCGGCGATGATCGAGCGGTTGCCGAGCGCGCGGGGACCGAATTCGGCCCGGCCGCGCATCACGCCGATCACGGCGCCGCCGGCGAGCAGCTCCGCGACTGCGCTCGTATCCTCGCCGATTTCCCTCACCCGGGCGAAGCCGCCGTGCGCGACGGCCGCGGCGAGCGCCTTCCGACTCGGTTCGCTGCCGAGATAGGGGCTCGGGCAATGCGGCAGCGGCGCGCCTCCATTGTCCTCCTGCCACGCCAGCAGGGCGGCGCCGGCGGCGTTGCCGTCGTCGGCGGGCGCCGGGGGAACGTGGACCGCCCCGAGCGAATATCGCTCGCGCAGCGTGCCGTTATAGGATGAGTTGAGCGCGCAGCCGCCGCCGAGCAGGAGGTTGTCCCCGGGCGCGCATCCGATGGCGCCGACCACCTCGTCGGCGAGCGCCGCATAAGCGGCCTGGCCGCTGGCGGCGAGGTCGGCGGCAGCCATCACATCCTCGGAGGGCGCGCGCGACCAGGGCGCCAGCGCGGCTCCCGCATCCTGCCAGAGCGGCGCATCGCCGGTCCGCGGGCGGCCGTTCTCGATCCAGACGAGCCGCCTCAGCGTCTCCACCGCTTCGGGGACGGCGCTGCCGAAGGCGGCAAGGCCCATCACCTTCCATTCCTCGCCGCGTCGCCAGTCGAATCCGCAGCGGCCGGTGACGAAGCCGTAGAGATAGCCGAGGCTGCCCGGGCCCCACGAGCGCCAGCGCCGCGCCAGCCGCCGCTCGTGCATCGCGTAGAGGCTGACCGAGCCGACCTCGCCCTCGCCGTCGACGATCAGGCAGTGCGCGTCCGCGAACGGCGAGGAGGCCGCCGCGTAGGCTGCGTGGCAGAGATGGTGGTCGTAGCCGCGCCGCTCGACCGGGACTCCCGGTGCGATCCGCGGCACGTTGAGGCCGAAATGCTCGAAGGCACGGCGCTGGTGTTCGCGCAGCCAGAAGGCGTTGACCGGGTCGATAATGTCTGCGGAAAGCGCGCCGTCCTCGCCGGGGGGCTGCTCCCAATGCTTCACCCGCGCCCAGCTCGCCGCAACGACGAACCTGGTCGCGTCGGCGCAGTATTGCCCCAGCGGCCCGGCGAGATGGTCGAAATGGTCCGGGGCCGCCCCCCAGGCGCGCTTGTCCTGCAGGTAGCGCTCGGTCGCCTCGGCAAAGAGCAGCCGTCCTCCGGAATCGACGATCGCGAAGGCCGGATCGTGGCCGGTAACGGCGAGGCCGATATAATAAACGCTCATCTGCGCGAGAGGCTCTCCATGACGCTGTCGGCAACCCGGTTCACCGTGCGGCATTCGAACAGCAGCACCGGATCGATCTCCACGCCGAACCGATCCTCCAGCTCGCCGCTGACCAGCACGGCGTCGATCGACCGGATCCCGAGCTCGATCAGGTCGGCATCCAGATCGATGGCCGCGGGTTCGCAGCCGATCCTGTCGGAGAGCCGTTCGACGAGAAAGGCGATGAGTTCGTCGCGCGATGCGGCGTCGGTCACTTCTTGGATTTCCTCTTCAGTTCAGGCGGCAGACGAGGTCGATCGGGCTCGTCACCATCACGTACGGCTCGAACCCCACCGGCGGCCTCGCCAGCGAGAAGCGCGGGAAGCGGCGGACCAGCGCCGCCAGCGCTTCGGCGATGATCAGCCGGGCGAGCTCGGCTCCGAGACACTTGTGAACGCCGGCGCCGAAAGCGACGTGGGTCACGAATGCGCCGCTGGCACCGCCGAGCGGGCAGGCTCCTCCGAGCGCCTCCGCACTGGCCGGGCCGATCGGCACCTCGACCCGCGCTGCCCCTCCCGCCTCGCCGCGCCGCTCGCGGATCAGGAACTGGAAGGAGGTGCTCGCGGCGATCAGCCTCTCGACGGCGGACATGCGGAGCTGGGGGTCGAGCAGGGCCCGCCTGCGCTCCGAGGGGAGGCCTGCGACGGTCATGATCGCGTTGGACAGCGTGTGCCGGGTGACGCTGCTCGCCCCGTAGAGGCTCATGGCGAGCCAGATCCGGTCCTCCGCCGAAAGCCCGTCGTCGGTCTGGTGAAGGAAAGTGGGGAGCCCTTCGCTCTCGGGCGGCGGCGAAGCGCAGGCGGCCTCGTGGACCGCGGCGGCGAACTCGCCCAGCGCCGCCTCGATCCGCGGCAGCCTCCGCATCGGGGGCAGCGGCTCGGTCAGCCAGCGCGCCTCGTCGGTCCACAGGTCGAACGCTTCGCGGCGCGCGGCGGGAAGGCCGATCATCCGGCACACCACGTCTCCCGCGACGACGCGCGCGAACTCGGCGACTAGGTCCGCCTCGGTCCGACCCCCCAGCTGCGCGACGGCGTCTTCGGCGCAGCGCGCGATTTGCGGCTGCCACAGTGCAAGGATCGACGGCCGGAAGAAGGCAAGCGCCGCGCGGCGCAACTCGATGTGACGCTCCCCGCCGAGGAAGAAGAGCAGCCGTTCGGCCTGCTCCAGGATGTTCGGAATCGGCGTGCCGCTTGCCTGCTCGAGCTCGGCGAAGAAGCGCGGCAGATCGATGACGTCCGACGAGCGGCTGCGAAGCACCGAGGCGCAGGCATCGACGTCCATGCTCCGGGCGGCCGCGGTCACGACGCCTCCGCCATCGCGGCAGCGCCGGCCCACAGATCGCGAGCGGCGGAACGGCGGATCTTTCCGCTGGTCGTGCGCGGAAGGCTTCCAGGCCGGACGAGGTGCAGCTCGGCCAGCGTCACGCCGAGGTCGCGGAAGACCGCGGAGCGGGCGCGATGGAGCGCCTCGCGCTCGCCGAGCGGCGCCGGTGTCCGGCGCTGTCGCTCAATGAGCAGGATGATCGGCCCGCCGTCCTCTTCCGGCCCCTGGAAGGCTGCGGCCGCGTCCGGGTTGACGTGCGGCAGGTCGCGCGTCGCGGTCCGCTCCACATCGACCGCGGCGATATTGACTCCCCCCGCAATCAGCACGTCCTTGATCCGGCCGGTGACGCTGAGCCGGTCGCCG
>DASVVP010000117.1:0-3575 GCA_036386495.1 Allosphingosinicella sp. | reverse complement strand
CCGGCCTGCTCGACGTCGACCACCCGCCGCGCAATCACCGCCATCGTCATCGCGGTGGTGTGCCAGCCCGAGGCGGCGAGGCGGCCGAAATGGGTCTTGGCCGCCTCCTCGTCGGAAAGGTGGAAGGGCTGGGGATCGTATTTGCGGGCGAATTCGATCACCTCCTCGCGCGTGACCTCGTAGGCGCCGAAATAGCTCTCCTCGCCCACGACCAGATCCTCGAAATACTGCACCGCTTCCTCCTCGCCGCTCCGCCGTCTGTCGGGGGAGACGGAGCCCGGATCAAGCCCGGAATCCCGCACGTGAAAGACGATCCGCCTCTTTCGATGTGCGGTGGTCGCGCGAGATCGGCAAGCCTCGGTTGACAGGGGGCGGGCGCTGCTCGGAAGGTCGGCGCCGGAGGAGCGTGATGAAGGCCCTTTTCGCATTGCTTGCACTGCTCGGCGCCGTCCTCGGCGCCGGTCAGGCCCGCGCGCAGGAATCGCCGATGCGGGTGACCGCCTACCAGCTCGAGCGGCACCGGCTGGCCGGCCTCACGCACGTTCGCGTCGCCGGGGCTCCCGACGAGCCGGCCGAAGTTCCGCTCGAAGTGACCGTCGACGAGGCGGGGCGCGTCGCGGCCGCGGGTCCGGTGCGCCCCTCCTATGCGCTCTATCCGGGCCCCCCGCCGCGGCCGTGGCAGGACGAGGCGCAGGCGCAAGTCCGGTCATGGCGCTTCCGCCCGTTCGTGCGCGACGGCCGCCCTGTAGCGGTCCGCGGCTACGTTCACCTGCGCGTGCTGCCGCCGGCCGCCGTCCTGGCGCGCCGCGTCGCCTTTCCGGAGTTTCCGCGCGAGCAGGTCAGGATCACGCTCAGGCGTCACGGCTGCTATGGCGTCTGCGCCGCCTACGACGTGACCATAAGCGGGGACGGGCGCGTCCGGTTCAACGGCGTCAGCGACACGCTGCTCGACGGCGTCCGCGAATATGAGATTCCGGTCGAGCGGGTGGAGCGCCTGATCGAGCGGTTCCGCGAGGCCGATTTCTGGTCGCTCGACTCGCACTATCAGGCGATGATGACGGACAGCCCGACTTACGAATTGACCTTCGCAGCCGGCGGCCGTTCGAAGACCGTCACCGATTATGTCGGCCACCTCGCCGGCATGCCCGACGCGGTGCGGGAGCTCGAGTACGCGGTCGACGAAGCGGCCGAGACATCGCGCTGGATCCACGGCAGCGAGTCGACGCTCGACGCGCTCGCCGCGGCCGGTTTCGATTTTCGCTCGGAGGAGGCGGCGCATCTCGTGATTGCCTCGATCGGCGTTGCCCCCGACTCGCTTCCCCTCGGCCTGATCGAGCGCGGCGCGCCGCTCGATGCGTCGCCGCCCCCCTGCCACGGGTGCCGGGAATCGTCCGTGCGCGAGGCCGCTCTGGCCGCCGCCATCCTTCATGGCCGCCCGGCTTTGTTCGACCGCCTCGCCAGCGACGCGGCGATCCGGGCGATGGTCGACGAGGAGCGCGACACCCACCTGCTCGCAGCCGCCTATGTGCACAGCCCGCACATGGTCGAGCGGCTGCTCGCCGGCGGGGCCCGGATCGGCGCCACCAGCTTCGGAGCCGGTACCGTCCTCCACCGCGCGCTCGACGAGCCCTGGGAGCTTGCCCCGGACGCAGACCAGCCGGCCCTGGTCCGTCTCCTGCTCGCCCGCGGCGTCGACGTTAACGCCCGCGACGGCATCGGCTGGACGGCGCTCCAGCAGGCCTATGACAATGGCGCCGAGATCGTCCGCATGCTGCTCGCCGCGGGCGCCGACGTGAATGCCGGCGCCGTCGGCGGGCACCCGCTTCTCTACCTCACCCGCGACGAGGAAGTGGCGCTGATCGCGCTGGAGGCCGGCGCCGACCGCACTTTGAGGGACATGGAAGGCCGCGCTTTGCCCGAAATGGCCCGCCGTTACGGGTGGAGCCGGGTGCTCGCGCTGCTCGGCCACCCGCTCAGCCCTCCTTCTCCCAGCCCGGCGGCGGCGACTTTTTGACCTCGAAGACATGGCCGTCGGGGCTGCGGAAATATTGCCACTCGAAGCCGTTCCAGCGGCCGACCTCACCGATGAGCTCGACACCCGCCGCGATCAGCTCGTCGCGCGCGGCGGCGACGTCCTCGACCTCGAAGGCCACCGTCGGCGGCGTGTTCAGCGCCTTGCCGGGGCCGTCGCGGCCGAAAATCTCGAGCTGCTGGCCACCCTCGCCGACATGGAGGATCGCCTGCCGGTCCCCCGAGACCGCCACCTCGAGCCCGAGCACTTCGGTGAAGAAGCGCAGCGCCCGCCCGTAATCGTCGGTGCCCACGCCGACCCAGGACAGCCCCTTCACCTTCATCGCCGCGCGCCTCCTCAGACGTTGAAGCGGAACAGCATCACGTCGCCGTCCTGGACCTCGTAATCTTTCCCTTCCGAGCGCATCCTGCCCGCCTCCTTCGCCCCGGCCTCGCCGCCGCAGCGGACGAAATCCTCGTAGGCGATGGTCTCGGCGCGGATGAAGCCGCGCTCGAAATCCGAGTGGATGGCTCCCGCAGCCTGCGGCGCCCTGGCGCCTTTCTCGACCGTCCAGGCGCGCGCCTCCTTGGGGCCGGCGGTGAAGAAGGTGATCAGATGGAGCAGGTCGTAGCCGGCGCGGATGACGCGGCTGAGGCCCGCTTCCCCGAGGCCCAGATCATGGAGGAACTCGCCGCGGTCCTCCGGCGCCATGGTCACGATCTCGGCTTCGATCGCCGCCGAGACGATGACCGCGCCGGCGCCCTCGGCCGCGGCCCGCTCGAGCACCCGCGCGCTGTGGGCGTTGCCGGCCGCGGCGTCGCCCTCGTCGACGTTGCAGACGTAGAGGACCGGCTTGGCGGTGAGCAATTGGGCGCGGTCGAGCGCGATCTTCTCCTCGGCGCCCTTGGGCTCGGTCAGCCGCGCCGGCTTCGAATCGCGCAGCAGCTCCAGCGCCTGGCCAAGCACGGCGGCCTGGACCTTCGCCTCCTTGTCGCCCTGCTGCGCCTTCTTGGCGAGCGCCGGGACGCGCTTCTCGAGGCTGTCGAGGTCGGCGAGCATCAGCTCGGTCTCGACCGTCTCGGCGTCGGCGATCGGGTCGACCCGTCCCTCGATATGGGTGACGTCGCCGCCCTCGAAGCATCTGAGCACGTGGACGATCGCGTCGACCTCGCGGATGTTGCCGAGGAACTGGTTGCCGAGCCCCTCGCCCTTGGAGGCGCCGCGCACCAGCCCCGCTATGTCGACGAACTCGAGCTGGGTCTCGATCTTCTGCGCCGATCTGGCGATCCGCGCGATCTCGTCGAGCCGCGGATCCGGCACCGCCACCCGGCCGACATTGGGCTCGATCGTGCAGAAGGGATAATTGGCCGCCTGCGCCGCCGCGGTCTCGGTCAGCGCATTGAACAGGGTCGACTTGCCGACGTTCGGCAGCCCCACGATCCCGCAACGAAAACCCATTCCAGACTCCGAAAAGATGCTCGGGCGGGCCTTAGACAGCGATCGCCCGTGCCGCTACCCCGCGCCGCCGCCGACCCGCCACGGCGGGAAGCGGCGGTTCTCGCCG
>DASVVP010000116.1:0-26148 GCA_036386495.1 Allosphingosinicella sp. | reverse complement strand
CGCCGCGCAGCACGTCGTCGCCGGCGCCGCCGAACAGGCGCAGGGTCCCGCCGCCCTCGTCGCTGCCGTCGAATTCCATCCACTCGCCTGCGCCGAGGCCGCTGCCGTTGAAGGTGATCGTGCCGCCGGTGGCGAGCATCGCGTCGTTCCAGACGATCTCGTAATCGAACTCGCCGTCGCCGCCCGCGGCGAAACGCAGGTCGGCGGCCGAGGCGAGATAGACGCTCTCGACGCCGGACAGCGAGCCAGCGAAGCCCGCGGCGTTGAAGTCGATCGCATAGTCGCCGCGCAGGTAGACGGTGTCGTAGCCGGTGCCTCCCACGACGGTGTCGCCGGCGCCGAGGCGGCCGTCATGGCCGAAGACGAAGATGTCTGCCAACGCGCCGCCGGTGAGATGGTCGGTGCCGAGTCCGGCAAACATCAGGAAGGTGCCGTTGCTCTCTGCCGACCCGTCGACCGCCATGTTCTCGCCGGCGCGAAGGAAGAAGCCGTTGATCTTGAGGGCGCCGCCTGCGGCGACATTGGCGTCCAGCGTGGTCAGCACATAGCTGTAGCTGTTCGTTCCGGGATCGCCGTAGGACGTGATGTCGCCCGGCGCGAGCGAGATGGTCTCGATCCCGGAGATGTTGCTAACGGTGCCCGTGCCAAGCGTGAGGCCAGCGCTGTAATCGCCCTGGAGGATGATCGAATCGATCCCGTCGCCGCCGTGGACGGCGTCGGCGGGGGTGAAGGCGGCGCCGAAATAAAAGGTGTCGTTGCCGGCGAAGCCGCTGACATGGTCGGCGCCGCCGTCCTGCATCCGGAAGATGTCGCGGTGCAGCCCGTCCTGCGAGACGGTTATGTTGTCGCGCAGATTGCCGCGCAGGTCCTGGCTGCCTACCAAAGTCCCGGTCAGCGTCTCGACATTGTCGGGCTGCGCATAGACGGTGAGCGCCGTGCGCACCTCGTCAGTGCCTTCGCCGGCAGCCTCGATCACGACGTCGCCGAGGTCGTCGACGAAATAGAGGTCGTCGCCGGCACCGCCGGTCATCGTGTCGGCGCCGCTGCCGCCGTCCAGCGTGTCCCTGCCATTATTGCCGCGCAGCGCATCGTCTCCGGCAAGGCCGAACAGGATGTCGTCGCCGGCATTGCCCGCCAGCACGTCGTGCATCGCGGTGCCCTCGATGTCGAAGGGGGTGGCGAGCGTCAGCGGCGTCGGCTCGAAGCGCACGCCCGCGGAGAAGGGATCGGTGAGGTCGGGGTCGAGGACGATATTGTTCTCGATCCGGAGAGGATTGGGGGTGACCGACTCGTCGACGGCGACGCCGACGTCGGTGTGGCTGATCGTGTTCCCGCTGATCAGGCCGCCCGTGTTGACGACGCCGCTGCCGAAGATCTGGAAGATCCAGATGCCGACCACCTTGGCGGCGGGGTTGTCGATATTGCTGCCGCCGATCGTGTTGCCGGTGATGACGAGATCGAAGTTGCTCGAGGCGTTGATCCCGCCCGAATAGGCGTTGGCCGGCCCGGCATAGCCGATGCCGGTGATCGAATTGCCGTCGACGGTGCCGGTCGAGCGCTGGATCGAGAAGCCGTTCTGCGCGATCACCGGCTGCGCGCCGCCGCCGAGCACGGTGACGCCGCTGATGTCGAGATCGGCGCGGACGAACAGGCCGGCCTGCTTCTGGAAATCGTCGATAGTGCCGCCGTGCATGGCGAAGGGGAGGAGGCTGTCATTGTCGACGACCACCGAGATGCCGCGCTGGACGCCGTCGACGATCCGCTGCCCGCCCGGGGTGAATCCGCCCGGATAGGGATCGCGCACCGCCGTGACGTCGACATTCTCGAGCGTGCCCGAGGCGTTGCGGTAGAAGATCCCGTAATAATTGGCGATGCCGGCGCCGCTGCCCTCGTCGACGGTGTTGCCGGCGCCGCTGCCGTCGACGTCGATGTCCTGGAGCGTCACGGCGGTGCCGTTGACGACGGTGAAGACGGCGTGGATCTCGCGGTCGCTCGACGAGCGCGCGGTCTCGTGGACGTCGGCGGGGGCCTTGATCGTCACCTGCGCGCCGTCGGCGGCGACGATGAGGAGATTGCTGCGCCCGGTGACGACGACCTGCTCGACATAAATGCCGGCGTCGACGACGATGGTGTCGCCGTCGGCCGAGGCGTTCACCGCGAGCTGGATGGTGGCGAAGCCGCCGGCGCCGACCTTGAGAATGGGCATGAGACTCGAACCCTTTACAGGGGGCTGGGGCCCCGACGCGGAGCGCGGGCGCTAGGCGCTCAAGGCGCGGGCGTCAAAGGATTTAATCCAGATCAAGTTCACGTCGCATTCACCGCTCGCCGCGAATGCGAGCGGCGCGCCGGGCAGCCGCCTTCGGGAAGAAAGGTGGACCCCGGGTCGAGCCCGGGGCCATGCTCCTTGTCCCGGGTTAGCTCCCGCGGCGGGGGCGGCGGCCGCGGCCGGCGGGGTCGCCATAGCGGCCGCTGTCGGAATCGGTGATCCGCGGGCGGTAATTGGCTGGGTCGCGCGGATCGGCGTCGGTGATCCTGCGCCCGTGATTGGCCGGGTCGCCGGTCGAGCCGCGGTCCGTGTCCGAATAATGGCCGAGGCGGCGGGCGCGGCCGGCGGGGTCGGAGTTCGCGCCCTCGTCGGCATCGGAATGCGGCCACCTGCCCGGCTGCCGGCCGGCGCCGCCCGGATCGGACGAGTCGTTGTCGCTGGTCGGATGCGCCCCGGCGCCTGCGGCGACGAAGGCGATCGCGCCCCCGCCCGCAATCGCGCCGCCGGCGACGCGGGTGAGGAAGGATCTCCGGTTGAGCTTGCGCTTGATGTCCATGTCCGCTCTCCTCGCGAGGCGAGAAAAGGCACGAGCGGCGCTGTCGCCGCTCCGCCGCCCGCCCCGACGCCCCCCGAGGCGGCGCGACGAAGCTCCGACAGCGCGGCGAGTCGCGCAAGGAAAATCGTCTCCGAAGCGATCTTCGCTCCTGTAAGGGCGACCGCCTTAGTGGCCCGGGACGCGGGCGGGCTCGGTGCCGCCGCCCGGAGCCGCTTCGCCGCCGGTGTGGCCGGGGCTCTGGCTGTTCGGAGTCGGCTGCGGCTGGCCGCGGTCGCCCTGGGCGGGCGCATCGGCGGCGCGGGCTTCATTCTCGCCCGGCGCGTCGCTGCCGTCGCCGCCGGCCGCCTGGTCGTTGCCGGCAGGCGGCGGCGGGATCTGGAGGTTGCCGCCCTGGGCGTTCAGATAGACCATCAGGTCGGCCCGGTCCTGCGGGTCCGAGAGGCCGGCGAAGGTCATCTTGGTGCCGGGCGCGAAGGCGCGCGGGCTGGCGAGCCAGGCGCTCATATTGTCCCAGCCCCAGGGCTGGCCGGCGTGCTGGCGGAGCGCGTCCGAATAGGAATAGCCGGCGACGGCGGCGATGGGCGCGCCCATGCGGCCGTGCAGGTTCGGGCCGAGGCCGTTGGGCGCACCGGGCGCGGCCACGTGGCAGGCGGCGCATTTGCGGAACACGCCCTCGCCGCGCGCGGCGTCGGCGGTCTGCAGGTAGAAAGCGATCGGCTGCTCGGACGCGCCGCCGCCTTCGCTCTCCTGCTCGACGCCGGCGATCGGAAAGCCCATCGGCTCGGGCCGCTCGGACTTGAACATCTCGCCGGTGACGAGCCATGCGCCGAGCAAGACGATGCCGGCGCCGAGGGTCCATCCCGCAATCGTGTTGAAGCGATTGTCCATGCCGCTTTGAGCCTCCCAGCGGCGCGAGGATGGCGCCGTCCAAGCAATGAAGGCGCCCCTTTAGGCGGCGGGCCGCGGCGGGGCAAGACGGTGCGCGAGCGGTCCGGCTCAGCCCCCGGCGAGCCAGCGTTCGAGCAGGGTGTGGGCGATCGCGAAGCGGGGCGGGGCGACGAAGGGCGCGTCGGCGCCGGCGAGGGCGGCGGCGACTTCCTCCCGCGTCGCCCAGAAGGCGTCCTCGAGCTCGTTGGCGTCGAGCGTGAGCGCGTCGTCCGCGGCGGCGGCGATGCAGGCGATCATCAGCGAGCCTGGGAAGGGCCAGGGCTGGCTGGCGACGTAGCGCACGTCCGAGGCGGCGATGCCCGCTTCCTCGGCGAGCTCGCGCGCCACCGCCTCCTCGATCGACTCGCCGGGCTCGACGAAGCCGGCGAGCGCGGAATAGCGACCCGGCGGATATTGCGGCTGCCGACCGAGCAGCACGCGGCCGCGATGCTCGGCGAGCATGATCACGACCGGGTCGACGCGCGGGAAATGCTCGGCGCCGCAGCCTGCGCATTTGCGGCCCCAGCCGGCGCGGAAGGAGGCCGTCGGCGTCCCGCAGGCGCCGCAGAAGAGGTGCCGGTTGTGCCAGCCGATCAGGCTGCGCGCCGTGCCCCAGAGCGCCGCCTCGGCCGGGGCCATCGCCTCCAGGATCCGGAACATCGCGCGCGCGTCGGCCGGGCGTCCCTCCAGCCGCGTCAGCGGCGCGAACAAGGGGACTTCGCCGTCCAGGCCGAGGAAGATCAGTTCCGCTTCGGCCGCGACCGGGTCCCAGCCGAGCCGTCCGTCCTCGCCGAGCACAGGATCGAGCCCGGCGAGGCGCAGCAGCCGCGCGCCGGCGGTGGCGGCAAGGACGGCGACCCGCTCCGCGTCGAGCCGGAGATGGTCGGCGCGATCCAGGCCGGCCCCGGTGAAGCCCGGGCGGTTCATCCGCGCCCGCCGCCGGGTGCCGCGATCGTCGCCACTTGGTCCTGCTTTCCGCTCCGGTGGTGGGCGGTGACGGGCTCGAACCGCCGACCCTCTCGGTGTAAACGAGATGCTCTACCAGCTGAGCTAACCGCCCGTCCCGCCTCCCTGCCAGCGCCGAGCCCGGCGGGCAAGTGACGCCTGCGGGCCCTAAAGGCCGATCGGGGCGATGCGCTGCGCGGCGCGGATATAGGCGGCGAGAGCGCGCGCGGCTTCGTCCGACAGCTCGATATAGACGCGCCGGCCGTCGGCCGGGTCGGCGCAGCGAACCAGCAGCCCCTTGTCGGTCAGCGTCTTGATCCAGCGCAGCGCCGTGGTCGGCGGCACCGCCGCGGCGATGCACAGGCTCGAGACGGCGACCCGGTTGTGTTCGAGGCGCGCCGCCATCAGGTCGAGCAGCATGTCCCAGGCCGGGTCGGCGAACAGGCCGCCCTTGAGATAGGAATCGCGCAGCCGCCGCGCGCGGATGATGGCGCGGACCAGGCCGGCATCGACGAGCGGACCCTCGCCGCCCCCGGCGCCCTCCTGGCCCTCCTCGCTTCCCGCGGCGCGCCCGGTGTCGGCGAGAGAGGCGAGCGCGCCGGCGATCCGCGCCGCCTCGTCGCTCAGCTGCTGGAGGATGGCATGGATGTCGTCCTTGCCGTCGCGCAGGCGCGGCTGCCGGCGGATGCCGGCGACGGCGACCGTCGCGATCCGCTCGAGCGGGTTGGGCCGGCAGAGCTGGAACACGTCGCGGTGCGGCGTCGCGGCGAAGACGGCGTCGATCAGCTCGTCGGGCGCACTGACGACGCTGCGATGGAGGCCCGAGCGCGCGCGCCGGTCGAGGCTTTGCAGCAGCCGGTCGAGCGCCGGCGAGCATCTTTCCGCCTCGACCAGCACGGCATCGATGTGAACCTGCGTGTCGAGCCGTTCGGCGGCGCCTTCGATCGGGCCGGAACCGGCGACGCTGCAGCCGATCCGCTGGGCGGGATCGAGCATCCGTCCGATCGCGGCGGCGCTGTCGCCGAAGACCAGCACGCGCGGCTCAGGCCGGTATACGACCGCCTCCAAGGCGTCAGGCGCCATGCTTCACCCCATGCGGCCCCACCGGGACAGATGACACCCGTCGGCGACTCCCGTCAATCCGCAGAACTTGATGAAAATGCATTCAAAAGCGACGAATTATCCGATACGGACTCCGCTTTGGAGCAATCAGTCCGGCCGGGGCTCGTCGGCGAGGATCCATTCCACCGCCGCGGCGGCGTGGATCGCGGTCGTGTCGTAGATCGGAAGCACGTTGGCGCCTGGATCGACGAGGGTGACGAGCTCGGTGCAGCCCAGGATCGCCGCCTGGTTGCGCGCTTGGCCCATCAGAGTCAGGCAGGTCTTGAGCGTGCGCTGCGACACTCGCGAGACGGTGCCGCGGACCAGCTCCTCGAAGATGATCCGGTCGATCTCCTTTGCCAGCGCCGGTTCCGGCACCGAAAGCTCGATGCCGTGCGCCTCGATCCGCTCGCGGTAGAAGGCTTCCTCCATCGTGAAGCGGGTGCCGATCAGGCCGGCGCGCCTGACCCCGTCCGCGACCAGCTTCGCGGCGGTGATGTCGCCGATGTGGAGCAAGGGGATCGAGACCGCGGCGGCGACCTCGTCATAGACCTTGTGGCAGCTGTTGCTGCACAGGATGAGGGCGCCGGCGCCGGCGGCTTCGAGACGGCGGGCGCAAGCGGCGAGCTGGTCCGCCGCTTCGCCCCAGCGGCCGCTGTGCTGGAGGGCGCTGAACCGCGCGAAATCGACGCTTTCGATGACGAGAGGCGCGGAGGCGACGCCGCCGAGGCGCCGGTTCACGCCCTTGTTGATATGCTCGTAGTAAAGTGCGGTCGAGACCCAGCTCAGACCGCCGATCATGCCCAGCTTGCGCAACGCTTCACCCCTGTTTCGAGGCGAGCCCTAGGCGCGGCGCTGCAAGGTGAAAAGCCCCATTCCGGTCAAAGGCTTGGAGGCAGCGCGGGACGAGGCCGCAGCTGGGCGCGCGGCCGGGGCCGTTCATCGGCGGTTGCGCGGCGCGAGCCTAGACTGGCGCCGGCCTGGAGGATAAACGCCGCGAGTGGGGAAGCCGAAATGTTGAAATCACGCCGGAGACTGCCGGCCGCCGCTTTCGCCGCCCTGACGCTGGCCGCCGCCGGCGCACCGGCGCGCGCCCAGGAGAGCAATGTCGTCGGCCCGCCGCAGCTGCGCGACTTCCAGCTGCCCGGAGAGCGCCGCACGCCCGCCCGGCCCCAGCAGGTCCAGCCCCAGCCCGCCCAGACTCCGCCCGCAGCGCAGCCGGCGCCTGCACAGCGCCCGCCGGAGCGCGCCCAGCCGCGGGAACGGCCGCAAGCCGGCCCGGTCCGATCGGCCGGCCCGCGCCAGGCCGCTCCCGCGCTGCCGTCGCAGCCGCAGGATGTGCTGCAGCTGCCGCAGGCGCCCCAAGCGACGCCTCCGGCCGTGGAGCCGGGGCCGGAACCCTCCGCTGCGCCGGCGCCTGCCCCCACTGAGCAAGGCACACCCTTCTGGTATTATGCACTCGGCGCGGGCCTGCTCCTGCTGGCCGCGGCGTTGCTGCTGCGCCGCCGCCGCCGTCCCGCCGAGGCGGGCGCCGCTGCTCTCCCCGAGCCCGTCGCTCCGCCGCCCGCGCCGCGGCCAAAACCCGTGCCGCGGCCGTAGCTCGAGCTCGAGGTCAAGGCCGAGCGCGCCGCCTCGACAGACAGCGAGGCCAAGGTCGAGTTCGAGCTGATCCTCAAGAACACCGGCAAGAGCCCCGCGCGCAACATCCGGGTTAACGCCCGCATGTTCAATGCCGGCCGCGAGCAGGACAAGGAGATCGGGGCTTTCTTCCGAACCAAGGGCGAGGGCCGCAAGACCCATACGATCGGCGACCTTCCCGCCGACCAGGAGGGAATGATCCCGGGCAGCGTCACCATGCCGCGCGAGGAAGTCCGCGCGCTCGAGGTCAACAACCAGCTGCTCTTCATTCCGGTGCTCGCCGTCAACGTCGTCTACGACTGGGGCTCGGGCCGCACCGGCCAGACCTCCAAATCCTACGTCATCGGGCGCGAGCTGGGCGACACGAGCGACAAGATGGGCGCCTTCAGGCTCGACCTCGGACCGCGCATCTACCGCACTGTCGGCCAGCGCCAGCACAGCCTCGCCAAGCGGGTGTGACGTGGAGCCGGGCGCGAGATCGCGCCGGAGCAAGAGACGTCATCCCGGCGGAGGCCGGGATCCCAGGGAGAGCTCGCGCCAGCGGGCGTGCAGGGCGCGCCCGAAAGCCGCCCCCGCCTTTCACCCGCCGAGATCCCGGCCTGCGCCGGGATGACGCCCTGGACGTGCGCCCTAGCCGCGGCCGAAGAGCAGCCAGATGATCAGGATGAGGAGGATGAGGCCGCCGAGGCTGATGCCGAGACGCATAGTTGATCTCCAGGCGGGCCGATCCCGCGTGGGGTGCAATGTTTCGGCCCCGGTTCGGTTCCCGTCAAGCGGCGGTGAAGGATTCGTCGTCGATCGCGTAGAGTATTTCCGCTCCCGCCATTGCCGCCGCCCTCAAGCCCGCCGCCTCCGGCAAGGCCGCGGCCCTGTAATAGGACGCCGCGGCGCGCTTCATCGCCAGGAAACGCGGATCGCCTGCTCCGTCGACCAGCATCCGCACCGCCGCACGGTCCTGCCGCTCGAGAAGCCAGGCCGCCACGGCGACCGAGAGCATGGTCGTCAGCGGGTAGGAGCCGGCGAGCCTGTCCTCGACCGAAGCCCCCGCCATCCAGCCGACGACGTCGTCGACGGCATCGGCCAGGGCGCCGAGCGGGCCGCTTGCGTCGGCGCGGATGTCGGCGAGCAGGCGGCCCAGCACCGCGCCGCCCCCTAGGCCGATCTTGCGCATGACGAGATCGGCGGCCTGGATGCCGTTGGTGCCCTCGTAGATTGGTGAGATGCGGATGTCGCGGAGGTGCTGGGCGGCGCCGGTTTCCTCGATATAGCCCATCCCGCCATGGACCTGGACGCCGAGGCTCGCCACCTCGACCCCGACGTCGGTGCCGTAGGTCTTGACCAAAGGCGTCAGCAGGTCGGCGCGCGCCTTCGCGTCCGCATCGCCGAGGCCGGCGCGGTCGGTCTGGCCGGCCGCATAATAAGCGAGCGCGCGCGCGGCCTGGGTCAGCGCCTTCATCCTGAGCAGCATCCGGCGCACGTCGGGGTGAACCAGGATCGGGGCGGGGCGGCCATCGCGGCTGCCCTGAATGCGCTGGCCGGCGAATGCCGCCGCCGCCTGGGTCGCCCGTTCGGCGATCGAGACGCCCTGCAGGCCGACGTTGAGGCGGGCATTGTTCATCATCGTGAACATGGCCCGCATGCCGCCCATCTCCTCGCCGATCAGCCAGCCGGTGCAGCGGCCCTCGTCGCCGTAGGACATGACGCAGGTCGGCGAAGCGTGGATGCCGAGCTTGTGCTCGATCGAGACGCAGCGCAGGTCGTTGCGGCTGCCGTCGGGCAGGATTTTGGGCACCAGGAACAACGAGATGCCCTTCGTTCCCGCCGGCGCGTCGGGCGTCCGGGCGAGGACGAGGTGGACGATGTTGTCGGCGAGATCGTGGTCGCCGTAGGTGATGAAGATCTTCTGCCCCTCAATCGACCAGGCGCCGTCGGCGGCGGGGACGGCGCGGGTCTTGAGCGCGCCGACGTCCGAGCCGGCCTGGGGCTCGGTGAGGTTCATCGTCCCGGTCCATTCGCCGGAGACCAGCTTCGGCAGATAGCGCGCCTGGAGCTCGGCCGAGCCGTGATGGGTGAGCGCCTCGACCGCGCCGGCCGACAGCATCGGGCAGAGCGAGAAGGCCATGTTGGCCGAGCCCAGATCCTCCAGCACGACCGTCGCCAGCGTCAGCGGCAGCCCCTGGCCGCCATGCGCGGGCGGCCCGGCCAGCGTGCCCCAGCCGCCCTCGACATAGGCGCGATAGGCGTCGCCGAAGCCGGGCGGCATGGCGACGCCGTCCGCCGACCAGCGCGCACCGGTCTCGTCGCCGATCCGGTTGAGCGGCGCGAACGCGCCCGCCGCAAAAGCGCCGGCGCCCTCGACGATCGCGTCGACGAGGTCGGGCGCCGCCTCGGCAAAGCGCTTGTGGCCGGCGAGCTCGTCGATCGCGACGACGTGGCGGAGGACGAAGGCCTGTTCGGCGGTGGGCGGCGCATAGCTCATCGGCGGGCCTGCTGTTGCGGGGGCGGGGCTGCGGCTATAGCCCGGCCTAGTGCCGCCGCAAAACCCGCCCTTCGCGATCGAGATCGTGCCTTATGGCGCGGAGGGGATTGCGCGCGCGGCGGCGCTGATTCTGGAGGGCCTGCCGGTCGCCGTGCCGACGGAGACCGTCTACGGCCTCGCCGCCGACGCGACGAACGAGGCTGCGGTGGCGCGCATCTACAGCGCCAAGGGGCGACCGGGCTTCAACCCGCTGATCGTCCATGTCGTGGATCTCGCCGCGGCGGAACGGATCGGCGCCTTCACCGCGCCAGCGTGGACCGCGGCCGAAACGTATTGGCCGGGGCCGCTCACCCTCGTCGTGCCGCTCCGTCCCGACGCCGGCATCGCCCCCGCGGTCACCGCGGGGCTGCCGACGATCGCGCTTCGCTGTCCGGAGAGCGCCGCGATGCAGGACCTGTTGCGCGCCTGCGGACGCCCGCTCGCGGCACCGTCCGCCAATGCGAGCGGCGGCGTCAGCCCGACCACGGCCGACCATGTGCTGCGCTCTCTTCGGGGCAGTATCCCGCTGATCCTCGACGGCGGACCCACCCGGATCGGCCTGGAATCGACCATCGTCGCGTTCGACGGCGACGCTCCGCGCCTGCTCCGGGCCGGCCCGATCGCCTTCGATGGGGCTTCGACCGCCGGCGGACGGATCGAGGCGCCGGGACAGCTGGCGAGCCATTACGCGCCCGCGAAGCCGCTGCGGCTCGACGCCCGCGAGGCGGCTGCGGACGAATGGCTGATCGGTTTCGGCGATGTGAAAGGTAACGACAGCCTCAGCGCATGCGGAGACCTCGCCGAGGCCGCGGCGAATCTGTTCGCGGCGCTCCACCGCGCCGATCGCCAGCCGCGGACGCGGATCGCGGTTGCGCCGGTGCCGAACGAAGGAATCGGCGCCGCGATCAACGACCGGCTGATGCGCGCCGCTGCAAGAGGGCAGGGGCTATGACGCTCGCGCTGCAGGCGGGTCTCTGGGGCCTGCTCAGCGGCTCGGCGCTGCTGATCGGCGCCGCGGTCGGCTGGCTCGTGCCGCTGCCGCGCCGCGCCGTCGCCGGGATCATGGCATTCGGCGCAGGGGTGCTGATCTCGGCCTTGTCGTTCGAGCTGATGGACGAAGCATGGCAGCGCGGCGGCCTGGTGCCGGTCGCCTGGGGCTTCGTCGGCGGGGCGCTGGCCTATACCGGCTGCAACCGCCTGCTGGCGGCATGGGGCGCGCGGCACCGCAAGCGCTCCGAGCCCCATGTCCGGATGCGCCACAAGGAGGCGCGGGAGAACAATTCGTCCGCGCTCGCGCTCGGCGCCTTGCTCGACGGCATTCCGGAATCGATCGTGATCGGCGTCAGCCTGCTCGAGGGCGGCGCCGTCGGCCTGGTCGCCGTCATCGCCGTCTTCCTCTCGAACCTGCCCGAAGGCCTGTCGAGCGCGGCCGGCATGAAGGCCGAAGGCAAGAGCGCGACGTTCGTGTTCCTGCTCTGGGGCGCCATCGCCCTCGCCGCCGGCATCGCGGCGCTGGCGGGCTATCTGCTGTTCGACGGCGCCAGCCCGGCGGCGGTCTCGGTCGTCCAGGCGGTCGCCGCCGGCGCGATCCTCGCGATGATCGTCGACACGATGGTCCCCGAAGCTTTCGAAGGGACGCAGGATTATGCCGGCCTGATCGCGGTCGCAGGCTTCCTCGCCGCCTTCGCCCTGTCGAAAGCAGCGGGCTAGGCCTCGGCTCCGGCACTCCTCAGCCGCGCCGCGAAGCTCTTCCTGAGCTTCTGGAGCTTGGGCGGGATGACGGCGAGGCAATAGGGATTGCGCCGGCCTTCGCCTTCCCAATAATCCTGGTGATACTCCTCGGCCGGCCACCAGTCGGACGCCGGCTCGATCGTGGTGACGATCGGTCCCGGCCAATCGGCCTGCGTCCGCGCGATCGCGGCGCGCGCCGCGGCCTCCTGCCCGGCGTCCAGCGGGAACAGCGCCGAGCGATATTGGGTGCCGACGTCGTCGCCCTGGCGGTTGAGCTGGGTCGGGTCGTGGGTCGCGAAGAAGATGTCGAGGATCTCGCCGTAGGAGATCGCTTCGGGATCGAAGGTGACGCGGATCGCCTCGGCATGACCGGTGCCGCCGCCGCAGACCTCGCGGTAGGTGGGATTGGAGGTATGCCCGCCGATATAGCCGCTCTCGACCGCCTCGACGCCGATCACATCCTTGAACACCGCCTCCGTGCACCAGAAGCAGCCGCCCGCCAGTATCGCCTGTTCGCGCGCCATCGCCACCTCGCCTTGGGAAAGAATTCTCAGCCGGCCTTGGCCACCAGAGCGGTCAGCCCGCTTTCCATCGCCAAGGTAAGCGCTTCGGCCAGATTATCCACCCCGAGCCGGTCCATCATATTGCCGCGGTGCATCTCGACGGTGCGCAGCGAAATGCCGAGCCGGTCGGCAATCAGCTTGTTGGGAAGGCCGGCGAGCAGCCCCTGCAGGACCTCGCGCTCGCGGCTGCTGAGCAGCTCGACCCGCGCCAGGGCGTCCGCGCGACGGGTCGTCGCTTCCTTGCGCTCTTCGAGCAAGGCGAAGCCGCGCTCGAAGCTGGCAAGCAATGCCTCTTCGGAAAAGGGCTTCTGCAGGAAATCGATCGCGCCGAGCTTCATCGCCTCGACCGCGACCGGGACCTCGCCATGGCCGGTCATGAACACCACCGGCCAGTCGAAAGAACGGCGGGCGAGCTCCGCCATCACCGCGAGGCCGTCCATGTCCGGCATGCGCACGTCGAGCAAAATGCAGCCGGGATCGAGATCGGGCAGAGCGGAAAGGAAGTCGCTGCCGCTGGCGAAGGGGCGGGATTGCAGGTCGGCATCGCCCAGCATGTAACTGAGCATCAGGCGGACGTTGCGGTCGTCGTCCACCACATAGACAATACGGGAACTCAGAGCACGGCCTTTCGAAAACCTCGCAACGCGCGGCCGCGCGACCATGGATTCACGGCAAAGCGCGGGCAAGCGGTTTCAACTTGCGAAACGGACCTAATTCGGATCGATCACGCGGCGGGATCGGGCAGGCGCTGCCGAACCGCGCCGATCTGCGACCAGGGATCGCGGCCGCGCGCGCGGAGCCGTTCCGGCACCGTCGCCACGTCGAAGCGGCGCGGATCGAGATCCTCCGTGACCTCCTCCCAGTCGAGCGGGGTGGCGACCGGCGCGCCGGGGCGCGAGCGCGTCGAATAGGGGCCGACGGCGGTCGAAGTGGGATCGTTTCTCAGATAATCGATGAAGATGCGGCCGCTGCGCTCCGCCTTGGAGATTCTGGTGAGATAGCGGTCGGGCGAGTCGGCCGCCATCGCTTCGGAAAAGCTCTTCGCGAACGCCTTGGCGGCGCGCCAATCGGCGACGGGCTCGATCGGCAGCACGATGTGGAGGCCCTTGCCGCCGGTCGTCTTGACGAAGCTTTCGAGGCCGAGGGCGGCGAGGCGCTCGCGCACTTCGAGCGTGGCGCGGACGACGTCGGCAAAGCCGAGCCCTTCGTCGGGATCGAGATCGAAGACGATGCGGTCCGGCCGGTCCGGCCGCTCGACGGTGACTCCCCAGGGATGGATTTCGAGCGTGCCCATCTGCACCATCGCGATCAGGCCCGCGGCGTCCTCGATGTAGAGATAGGGCTCGTCGAAGCCGGGGATCGGGACTTCCTTCAGCTGCGGCAGCACGCCCGAGGCGGCGTGGCGCTGGTAGAAGCATTTCTTCTCGGCCCCCGCCGGGCAGCGCACCATGGTCACCGGCCGCCGCGCCACGTGGGGGAGCATGAATTCGGCGACAGCGAGATAATAATCGGCCAGCTCGCTCTTGGTGACGCCCTGTTCGGGCCACAAAATCTTGTCCGGGCTGGTGAGGCGGACGCCCTCGACGATCATCTCCTCGCTCACGACGCGGCCTCCAGCTCGGCGGCGAGCGCGGCGGGGCGCGCCTCGTGCCGCAATTGATCGAACCGGCATTGCTCCGGCGCCTTGTCCGGGCGCCAGCGCAGGAACTTGGTGCCGTGGCGGAAGCGCTTGCCGGTGACATGGTCGTAGCGGACCTCGGCCACCAGCTCCGGCCGCAGCGGCTGCCAGTCGCCCGAGCGTTGGGTGGCCCAGCGGCTCGGTCCGCCGGGCGCGTCGCCGGTGAAGCCCGGCGGCCCGACCAGGGCCTCGAGCCGCTTCGTCAGCGCTTCCTTGTCCTCGTCCCCGAACGAGGAGGTGAAGCCGACATGATCGAGCTTGCCCTCGTCATTGTAGAGGCCGAGCAGGAGTGAGCCGACGATGCGGCTGCCGGTGCCGTAGCGGAAGCCGCCGACGACGCAGTCGGCGGTGCGCAATTGCTTGATCTTGAACATCGCCCGCTCGCCGGCTTCGTAGGGCCCGTCGCGCCGCTTCGCGACGACGCCGTCCAGTGCGCCCCCCGCCATGTCGAGCCAGGCCTGGGCGACGTCCCGCTCGCAGGTCATCGGGGAGAGCAGGATCGACGCATCGTTCTCGCGGGCGTGAAGCGCTTCGAGCGCAGCGCGGCGCTCGGACAGCGGGCGGTCGGCGAGGCTGCGGCCATCGGGGCCGGCGAGGCAGTCGAACAGCATCAGCTGCGCGGGAGTCTCGCGGGCGAGCTTGCGGATCCGGCTCTCCGCCGGATGGAGCCGCATCTGGAGCGCATCGAAAGAGAGGGTGCCGCCGATCGGGATGACCAGCTCCCCGTCGAGGACGAAGCGTTCCGCCTTCATCGTCCGCACGGCGTCGACCATCTCGGGGAAGTAGCGGGCCAGCGGCTTCAGCGCTTTCGACTGCAATGCAACCGCGTCGCCGCTTCGGAAGACGAGGCAGCGGAAGCCGTCCCATTTGGGCTCGTACTGCCACCCGTCACCGTCGGGCAAAGCGTCGACCGACTTCGCCTCCATCGGCGGCAGCGGCGGCGCAAAAGGCAGTCCGGCAAGCTCCTCCACAGGTCCTCCAGCACGGTTTCGGAAGAGACTCTCCTTCGGGCGGGCCGGTTCCCTCCCGCGATTCCCGCAGGCGGAAACACACCGTTGGTTAACGCCTTGGGACGATGATTGCGGTGAACGGCGACTCCGGTGCGGCGGAACGAGTCGGATCGAGGCGGCCGGTCATTGAGAGGCAGCGCGAAACAACCGTACAACCGGCAGTGACCGGGGAGGGTCTCCAATGTTGGTAACGCGTAGGCAGTTGATCGAGGGCGGAGTCGTCGCCGGCGCCGCCACCATGCTCGGCGCATCGCCGGCTTTCGCGGGCGCGCTCGCAGAAGGCGCCTACCCGCCTCGAAGCCCGGCCCGGGTCACGGTCGACCCGGCCATCGATACCCGTCTCCTCGCCCGCGCCCGCGCCTCGTTCGAGCGGCACCGCGCGCGGATCCGCAACATCGACCAGGTCGGCATCGTCGATTTCTCCAAGCCCTCGGCAATGCCGCGCTTCTATATCCTCGATACGTACAGCGGCCGGGTCTCCTCGCACCTCGTCGCCCACGGCCGCGGCTCGGATCCCGAGCATAGCGGCTGGCTGCGCCGTTTCTCCAACTCCGTCGGCTCCTATGCCTCGTCCAACGGCGCCTATATCACCGGCGACTATTATCCCGGCCGCTACGGCCGCTCGCTGCGCCTCTCGGGGCTCGATTACAGCAACAGCAACGCCGAGGCGCGCGCGATCGTCGTCCACAGTGCCTGGTATGCCGAACCCAACGTCCTCGCCGAGAACGGCCGCCTCGGCCGCAGCGAGGGCTGCTTCGCGATGTCGTACAGCAGCCTCCAGCAGACCCTCGCCCGCCTCGGGCCGGGCCGCTTCCTCTACGCCGACAAGATCGAGGCCTGATCCGCGCCTGCGGTTGGCGCCGCGTCGCCTTTCCGCAACGGACAGCACGACACGCGGCATTGCGCTGCCGATCCCCTGAGCGCATGTGGGCCCCTCGCTACGAAAGGGGCCCTCGATGAAAGTCCACGCTTACGGCGCCTATCGCGCCGACAAACGGCTCGAGCGGATGGCTATCGAGCGGCGCGCTCCGGGGCCGCGCGACGTCGAGATCGCGATCGCTTATTGCGGCGTCTGCCATTCGGACCTGCACACCGTCCGCTCGGAATGGGGCGGGACGGTCTATCCCTGCGTGCCCGGCCACGAGATCGTCGGCCATGTGACGGCCGTCGGCGGCGAGGTGACGAAGTTCGCGGTTGGCGACGCGGTCGGCGTCGGCTGTCTGGTCGACAGCTGCGGCCGCTGCGCATCGTGCGACGAGGGGCTGGAGCAATATTGCCAGAACGGCTTCGTCGCGACCTACAACAGCCCGACGCAGGACCCGCCCGGCCACACGCTCGGCGGCTATTCGGAGAAGATCGTCGTCGACGAGGGCTTCGTGCTCGCCGTGCGCCATCCCGCGGAGCAGCTCGCCGCCGTGGCTCCCCTGCTCTGCGCCGGCATCACCACCTATTCGCCGCTGCGCCACTGGCAGGCGGGGCCCGGCAAGAAGGTCGGCGTCGTCGGCATCGGCGGGCTCGGCCATATGGGCGTCAAGCTCGCCCATGCGATGGGCGCGCATACCGTCGCCTTCACCACTTCGGAGGGCAAAAGGCAGGACGCGCTCGACCTCGGCGCCGACGAGGTCGTGGTCTCGCGCAACGCCGAGGAAATGGCCGCGCATGCCGGCAGCTTCGACTTCATCCTCAACACGGTGGCGGCGAGCCACGATTTGGACGCCTTCACCAGCGTGCTGAAGCGCGACGGGACGATGTGCCTGGTCGGGGTCCCCGAGCACGCCCATCCCTCGCCGAGCGTCGCCGTGCTGATCTTCGGCCGCCGTTCGATCGCCGGCTCACTGATCGGCGGGCTGCCGGAGACGCAGGAGATGCTCGATTTCTGCGCCGAACGCGGCATCGTCGCCGACATCGAGATGATCCGCGCCGATCAGATCGACGAGGCTTACGAGCGGATGCAGAGAAGCGACGTCAAATACCGCTTCGTGATCGACGGCCCCTCGTTCGCAGACTGAGCCGCGCGCGCCGGAGCCCGGCGTCAGCTCGCGCTGAGCGCGCGGCGCACGGGGGCGTCGCGGCCGTAGACGTCGTTGTAGCGGACGATCTGCCCCTCGTCGGTCGCCGCGGCGGTGAAATAGGCGATGTAGACCGGGATCGGCCGGTCGAGATTGGCCGAGACGGTACGGCCGGCCGCGATCGTCTGGTCGATGCGGGGACGGCCCCAGCCGCCGCTCGGCGCCAGCAGGCGGGCGGCGAAGTCGCGCACATTCTGGGTGCGGATGCAGCCGTGGCTGAACGCTCGCGCCGGACGCGCGAACAAATGCTGCGACGGCGTGTCGTGCAGGTAGATTGCGTGGTTGTTCGGCATCTCGATCTTGACCCGTCCCAGCGAATTGCGGGGACCGGGCTGCTGGCGCGCGCTGATCGAATTGCCGTTGCGGGTCACCTGATAGTCGGCGCCGAAGCGGCCGCCCATCTCGCGGATGATCGACTGCGGCACGTGCCACCACGGGTTGAAGGTCACGCCGCGGATGGTGGCGTTGAGCTGCGGCGTCGGGGTGCGGACGGCGCCCACCACGGTGCGGTGGCGGGCGGTCACCCGGCCGTCGTCGACGATCGCGGCGGTGAAGGCGGGGACGTTGACGATGACGTGGCGCGCGCCGAGGCTGCGCGGCATCCAGCGCCACCGCTCCATGTTGGTGCGGATGAGGGCGCGGGTGGCGGTCTCGCTCTCGGGCGTGATCTCGAGCGCGCGGCGCAGGCCGTGATATTGCGGATGGACCGGGAGCAGCCCGTTGAGCGCGCCGGCGATGTCGCCGCCGGCGACCGCGCGGGCCATCAGCTCGCGCTGGCCGGCGGCATCGAGGCCGGCCCAGGTCATGTGCCAGTCGACCCGGGCGTTGCCGCGGACGGCGCCGCCGCTGAGGTCGTTGGCGAGGCGCAGGAAAGTGTCGCTCGCCGCCTCGGCCATCCCCGCTTCGTCGCCCGACGCGATCGCGCTGCGCAGCCGGTCCGGCCGGTAGCTATCGGGATCGAGTCCTTCGGCGCCGACCCCCTCGGCATAGCTGAGCAGGGCTTCGGCCGTCGCGCGGGTCCAGACCGCGGCGGGCGCCGGCGCGGGGGCGACCTGCGCGGCGGGCTGGTCCTGGGCGATCGCGGCGCTGTCCAGCGCGGCGGGAACGGTCGGTGACGCCAGGAGAATTCCCAGCGAACTCAGTCGGAAGAGCTTGTTCATGCGCCGGTTCTACGACAAGAGCCGCCGCCGCGCTAGTGTCGCGCCGTTCGTTTGCGGCGGGTTGTGGCGCCCGTGCATCGGCGCCGCGTGCGGGCCCGAAAAGGTGGGTCCGGCCCCTCCCTCGAGACCGGACCCGGAAGCGCGTTCAGCCGCGGTCGGACGCCCCGACGTTGCGGTGCATCCAGCCGAAATAAGCGGCGACCAAAGCGATCAGACCGTGCAGCCAGACGTCGTTGCCGTAGATCGGAACGAAGCCGAAGGTCGTGTTGGTCGCCTCGATCAGGCCGAGCACGGTGAGCACGGCGTAGATCACCGCGACCGCGCGGGCATAGCCGACCGCGCCGCCCAGGCTGCGCGAGGCGGCGAGGCCCCACAGGCCGAACACGATATGGATGACGTTGTGGATCGTGTTGACCGGGAACATGCCGAGCTCATGGCCGAAGCCGTGGCGCATGGTCAGGCTGGGATGGGGAGGGACGGTCGTGTCGATCAGGACGAACCCGCCGACTCCGACGACGAGGAAGACGATACCGAAGATCAGCGCGAAAGTCCGGGTGCTCATGATGCTCTCCCTGTTTCTGTTCTACGCGGACACGGGCGGCTTACTAGTGGAAGCGGCAACCGGAGACCAGTCATTTCGTTCCCGGAAGAGTGACTGATCCACGTCAAGCCACGACGACCGCCCGCCCCCAGTCCGCCTCTGCGGAGCGCGCCAGCGCAGCGATCGCGTTGGCGATCTTGTCGCCGCCCTGGACGGAAGGTTCGATCGGATTGGCGTAGTCGGAATCGTCGCTGCAGATCAGGCGGAGGTCGATCAGCGGCAGGCGGCGGGAGAAAGCGGCGCGGGTGATCCTGTCGTTGAACAAGGCGAGCGCCGCCTTGATGACAGGCTGGTCCGGGCCGGAGGGCGGCGTGTCGTAGATCGTGCAGACCGCGGTCGGCAGGCCGGCGGCGAGGACCAGGTCGAGCATCTCGCAATAGCTCTCTTCGAAGCCGTCCACCGCACCGGCGACCAGGCGGAGGGCGTCGGCGACGCTGTCGGCCGATGCGTAGAGCAGGCCGGAAGCGCCCAGCGCGTCGTTGCCGCCGACGCTGAGCACGATGTGAGTGGCGTCGCGCGGCAGGCGTTCGAGCTGCGCCGCGACGCCGTTTGTGGTGGCGCCGTCGACCGCGCCGAGCGTCGCGCGCCAGCCCTCCGGCAGCGCGGCCCGGACCTGGCGCACGACGTCGGGGCCGCCGGGCACATAAGCCGCATTATCGAAGATCGAATCGCCGAGGAGAAGGAGATGGGGCATGCGGCGCGGAACGCAGTGCGGCGGCTTCGGCTCCGCCCAGGCTTCAGGGCAGGTTGAAGTCGATGCCCTGGGCGAGCGGCAGGCCGCGGCTGTAGTTGATCGTGTTGGTGGCGCGGCGCATGTAGTTGCGCCACGCGTCGGAGCCGCTTTCGCGGCCGCCGCCGGTCTCCTTCTCGCCACCGAACGCGCCGCCGATCTCGGCTCCGGAAGGGCCGATATTGACGTTGACGATGCCGCAGTCCGATCCGGCCGCGGAAAGGAAGGTCTCGGCCTCGCGCAGATCGTTGGTGAAGATCGCGGAAGCGAGCCCCTGCGGCGCCGCATTGTGCGCGACGATGGCCTCCTCCAGCGCATGGTAGCGCATCACGTAGAGGATCGGAGCGAAGGTCTCAGCGAGCGTGATCGCGGTCTGTCCCGGCATCTCCACCAGAGCGGGACGCACATACACGCCGTCTAGCCCCTCGCCGCCATGGACGACGCCCCCCTGCGCCTCCGCCTCCCGCAGCGCAGCCTGCATCGCCTCCACCGCGGCCTCGTCGATCAGCGGGCCGACCAGGGTGCCTTCCGCGAGCGGATTGCCGACCGGCACTTCCGCCCAGATCTGCTGCAGCCGCGGGACCAAGGTGTCGTAGATCGCGTCGTGAACGAACAGGCGCCGCAGCGTCGTGCAGCGCTGGCCGGCGGTGCCGACTGCCGAGAAGGCAATCGCGCGCTCGGCCAAAGCGAGGTCGGCCGACGGCGCCACCACCATGCCGTTATTGCCGCCGAGCTCGAGCAGCACGCGCCCGAAGCGGGCCGCCACGCGCGGGGCGACGTCGCGGCCCATGCGGGTCGAGCCGGTGGCCGAGACCAGGGCGACGCGGGGATCGTCGACCAGAGCCTCGCCGGTCTCGCGGCCGCCCTGGACGACGTGGCTGAGGCCCACCGGCGCATCGCCGAAGCGCTCCATCGCGCGCTCGAACAGCGCCTGCACGGCGAGCGCGGTCAGCGGCGTCTTCTCGGACGGCTTCCAGACGACCGCGTCGCCGCAGACGAAGGCGAGGCAGGCATTCCACGACCACACCGCGACCGGGAAGTTGAACGCCGAGATCACGCCGACCACGCCGAGCGGGTGCCAGGTTTCCATCATCCGGTGGCCGGGCCGCTCGGTGGCGATGGTGAGGCCGTAGAGCTGGCGCGACAGGCCGACCGCGAAATCGCAGATGTCGATCATCTCCTGGACCTCGCCCAGCCCCTCGGCGAGGATCTTGCCGGCCTCGAGGCTGACGAGGCGGCCTAGCGCCTTCTTCTCGTCGCGCAGCACTTCGCCGAACAGGCGGACGAGCTCACCGCGCCGCGGCGGCGGGACGAGGCGCCAGGCGAGGAAGGCTCGCTGCGCCTGGCGCACAGCCTCGGCGACATCGGCGGCGGAGGCAGTGCGCACCCCGGCCATCACCCGGCCGTCGATCGGCGAGCGCGTCTCGAGATCGCCGTCGGGCCGGTCCAGCCCGAGGCGCTCGAACAGGGTCGCCAGCTCGACCCGCGAATCGAAATCCGTCACCCGTCGCTCCCCGAAGCCCGCCCGGCTTTTGACGGCGACCGCGCTCTCAGTCTAGGCTGGCGTCGGGACAGGGGGGAGTCGCCATGCACATGGGAACTGGGAAGGTCACGATGCTGACCTTCGCGCCGACGCTCGACACCGAGCAGGTGCGGCTGATGCTCGATTATTACGGGGTCCAACATCGCGAGCGAGACCATCTCGTCCCCTGGGCGATGCTGATGACCCAGCTCCACGGCGGCAACGGCAAGGTCCCGCTCGTCTATGGCAAGGGCGTCGCCGCTTCCGGCCCGATGGAGACCGCTGCCCATTACGACGCAAAGCTGCCGGAGCCCTTGAAGCTCGTCCCCACCGAACCCGCCGCCGCCACGCAGTTCGCGGCGGATTGGGCGCTCACCAACGGCACCATGTCGGCCGGGACCGCGATCTACGCTTATTATCATCTGCTTCCCGAGAAAAAGCTGATGGCGCCGATCTTCGCGGCGCCGACGTCGTGGCTGGAGCGGGTGACGATGCCGCTCTTCTACCCGCTGATGCGCAAGATGATCGCCGCCCAGCTGAAGCTCAGCCCCGAACGGGCGGAGGAGGCGCGCACCAAGATCCTCACCAGCTTCGACGAGACCGACCGCCGCGTCGCCGACGGCCGGCTCTACCTCAACGGCGACGAGCGGATGACGCTCGCCGACATCGCGCTCGCCGCCGCCGCCGCGCCCCTGCTGCTGCCCAAGGGTTTCGGAACCGTGCTGCCGACCGTCGAGCAGTCGCCCCCGCCGATGGCCGAGCTGATGCGCTCCCTCGCCCAGCGCCCGACCGCGCGCTACGTCCAGCGCCTTTACACGGAAGGCTTCCAGAAGGCGCGCGCGCGACGCGAGTCGGGTGCGCGCGTCTAAGCTGCGGGAGCAGCCCCTCGGTCGCTGCCGGCGCGCGCCCCTTGGCGCCTTTGAGAAAAGCGCATGAGTTACTGTTTTTTCAGGGTGGCGAATGTCCGCTTTCGACCCACTGCTGACATTGGCGCATCGCACGCGAAGGCATCCCAATCGGCTTCGGCGACATCCTTATTTTGGCGGAGGCCGCCGGACCGCTTTAGCGCATACTCGGCTTCGCCGAACGTCGTGGCGAAGGCGACAGCGACTTCATAGGGAATATCCCTCTTGGTCCACCGTCAGTTCGGTCACTTCCGCCTTCTTGATGAGGGGTCGCTTTTTCGACCGTGGCGGCAGGGTGTCGTCGCCTGGCGTGAAGTGGGTGTCGTAGGCTTGGATGAGGCTATTCTCGCCCGTGTCGGTGCAGGCTTTCCAGACGTCGGGCGGCCCGCGCAACACGATCATGTAGCGGCTCGCCTTGATTTCGCGCTGCGCGTTTTCGAAGAGGGCCATCATCTCGTCGCTGATCGGCGCGCTGCTCCAGAACTCGAACGTGACCGGCAGATTCCGCCACTCTGGATGCTCGCGGACATAGGCGAAGGCGATCGGCACAGTGTGCTGGAGCCAGCGCTTGAAGAGGTCGTCGGGGATGATCGCGCGCGGGCTGTAGCCCTTGCACTCGATCGCCGTGACCTGCTGGTTTTGCTGGACCGAGAGGACATCGATCTCGGCCTGGCCCTTGCCCGCGACCTTGAAGATGCGGTTCATCGTGACTTCACCCCAATGGGTGCGTCTGGCGATGTCGGCGACCATGTACTCGAAGAGCCTGCCGCGCAGCTGATTGGTCGCGCCATCGATCTTGGCAAGGGCATGGAACAGCTCTTCGAACCGGGCACTGTCGAACGAGGCGTGTGCGGCTTCGGTCAGGACGCTGGTCAGCTCGCGCAAGGCGTCGGCGATATCCTCCCCGAACAGCGAGGCGGGCGTGGCGGCGATGATCCCATTCGCGCGCAGCGCTTTGAAGGCGTCCTTGTCGAAGCGGTTGGCGACAAGGATCTGCATGCAGGGGCCGACATTGCGCAGCGCACGCAGCGTGGTGCATTTGCGGATGAACGGCGCGACGCCGTCGATCGTGATGACCTCGGTCAGGTTGACGTCGCAGGCGACGAAACCCGGCTTGGACTCGCCCTCGCGCCAAGGCCGGGTCAGCGCGCCGAGATAGGATGGCGCGCTCAAGTCCCAAACGAACGTGCCGACCTGGGGTAGTTTGTCGTCCTTGCGGGTGGCGACGAGATTGTAGCTGGCAATGCCGAGCTTGCGCAGCCAATCGCGCACTGCGGCAAGAAGGACCTCCTCGGTGATCAGCCTCGCGCGCATCTCGACGGCGTCGCGCGCATAATATTGTTCTTCCTGGACGAGCGCGACGCACTCGCCGAGTCCCATCACCATAATGGTCTTGACCAGCCCGGCCTCGGTCAGCCGCTGGAGCACTGTCTCGGCGGCGAGATGCTTGAGCTGGCGCAGGGGCGCGCCGCAAACGATCGGAAATTGTCGCGCGGGCACCATGCCGCCGCATTGGCGCAGCGCCGCGATCGCATAACCTAGCGCCGAGTTGTTCGCGATCAGCGTCGCGGCAAGATTGTTCCAATACTGCGGCGAGCCGTATTGCTGCTCGAGGTACATGAAGCGCGTGTTGCGCGCGAAGGCCACCCCGGCGAGCTTGCGCACATTGCCACCCGCGCGCGACAGACGCTGGCGCGCAGCGGCTGGCGCGATGTTGGCGCGCTTGGCGAGCTCGGCGGCGACATCGCTCGATAGCGATGGCCCGAGGAGCTTGAGAACGGCTTCGATGTGGTCGGCCATAGACGTCCTATGTCACACTGCGCAATTAATATCATGACTACATGGGGGTCCGTCGCCTTTTTTTCGAGCCCTAGAGAGCGAACTGAAAATATTGGACAAATTAGAAGAATAAGTGCTCCCGATATGGGCGCTAGTCACAGTCGTCTGTCACACGGGTTGAAATCGCCTTGCCGTGGCACCCATCGTTGGCGGCAGAAAGGAGTTAGCATCACTCCAAGACCATCGACGGAATCAACGCCGCGCAGGCCGCGCCGACCGAGGACTATGGCGTGTGGGCGGAGGTCGAGAGTGGGGACAAGGGCCAGGACGTCGTCCTGGACGCGGTTCGCCTACGGCAGTCGATTCCCGCCGACATGGTGCTGCCGCGGATTCAGGCCTGGTCGAAGCTGACGCTGGCCGATTGCGGCTTTGCCGCGGACGAGACTTCAGCTGCAATTTGCACATCACGGCGCTGCCGAGCACCGAACAGACCGAGGCGATCCTCGATGAGGGGCGCAGGCCCGATAGTGACATGGTGCCGATCGACCTGGCCGGCTGGGAAGCGGTCCGGCTTCGCGCTCACCTGACGCCCTACATGGTCGAGACTGGCGAGACGGAGATGAACCTGAGCGATCTATGCATCCGCCGCGGCGTCGGTGACTAGGAACCAGCAGCTCTTGTGGCCTAAACCTATGTCTAGGTTGCGTGGTAGCGGCGGCGAATTCTCATCTGAGAGCTACCCGTCGCCTGCGGTCCAGTTCGATGCGATGCGCGCATGTAATTAGCGGCAGTTAGGCCACTTTTTTGGCTGCGCGACCAGGATGTTGCCCGAGAGCCTCGACGCTGCACTGAGCGCTGCGGCGGGTTGGACAATTTTGCGCTCTCATCGGCCGTGCTAGAGCTTTCACACGAGGTCACGCTCTAAAGCCGGGCGAGCAAAGCTTCCGCGGCCGCGGGCGCGCGGACCTTGGCGCCGTTGATGAAGAACAGGAAGACCTCGCGTCCGCTCTCCGACCAGCCCCGCGCCAGCGCGGCCCAGCGGTCGAGTTCGGCCGGCGAATAGCCGGTGGGCTCGTCCTCGCGCATTCCCTTGAGGCGGGCGTAGGCGAAATCCGGGGCGGGGGCATCGATCAGCGGGACGCCGGGCGCGTCGACCAGGGCGATCGCGACGCCGACTTCTGCCGCGATCTCGGCGAGCGGCGCATCGCGGAAGCTCTCGTGCCGGACCTCGAGCACGTGGCGGAGCCGGGCTCCGGCCGTCTCGCGGGGCAGCGAAGCGAGGAAGGCGCGAAGGTCGTCGGCATCGAAGGCCTTGGTCTCGGCGAGCTGCCAGAGGATCGGGCCGAGGCGGTCGCCCAGCTCCTCCAGACCCTGGCCGCAGAATTTTGCAAGCGCCTCGCCCGCTTCCGCCAGCACGCGGCGATTGACGCAGAAGCGCGAGCCCTTGATCGCGAACTCGAAGCCCGGCGGCGTCGCTTCCGCCCAGCGGCGGTAGAGTTCGGGCCGCTGGAGCTTGTAGAAGGTCGCATTGATCTCGATCGCCGTCACGCGGCGCGACGCGTGCTCGAGCTGCTTCGTCTTGGCCAGGCCCGGCGGGTAGAAGGTGCCGCGCCAGGGATCGTAATCCCAGCCGCCGATGCCGACGTGGATCGCGCCTGCGCTCATGCCGCACCCTCCATCTCGCGCACCGCCACTTCGAACAAAGCGGGCGTCGCCGCGGCGATGACCCGGCCGGCCCAGAGATCGGCGCCGCCGGCCCAATTGCCGATCACGCCGCCCGCCGCCTCGACCACCGGGACGAGCGCCTGATAATCGTGCGCCTTGAGCCCGCACTCGACGACGAGGTCGAGCGAGCCGGCGGCGAGGCGGCCATAGGCATAGCCGTCGAGGCCGTAGCGGGTGGTGCGGGCGGCGCGGTGCAGACGGAGAAAGCCCTCGAGCCCCGCCTCGCCGAGGATGAACGGCTCGGTGGTCGTCAGCCGGGCCTCGGAGAGGCTCGTGCAGCCGCTGGTGCGAAGCGGCACCGTGCCGGCGGCGCCGTGAAACATTCCTTGTCCGGGAGCGGCGGCGAAGCGCTCGCCGAGGCACGGCGCGTCGATCAGGCCGAGCACGGGGCGCCCCTCCTCGAGCAAGGCGATCAAAGTCACCCAGGTCGGCAGCCGGCAGATGAAGGAGCGGGTCCCGTCGACGGGATCGAGGCTCCAGACATAAGGGCCGTTGGCCGGCTTTTCCGGGAATTCCTCGCCGGCGATGCCGTGATCGGGATGTTCCGCCTCGATCAGGGTGCGCATGATCCGCTCGCCCTCGCGGTCCGCTTCGGTAACCGGATCGAAGCCGGATGCGCAGGCCTTGCCCTCGACCGCGCAGCCCGCCTCCCAGCGCCGCAGCGTCTCGCCGCGCGCGGCGTCGGCGAGGCGATGGGCGAAAGCGAGCAGCTCCTTCATTCTGC
>DASVVP010000115.1:0-6081 GCA_036386495.1 Allosphingosinicella sp. | reverse complement strand
CGTCCGTCCGCCAGCGCGACGTTCTGCGCGCCGTTCAACGGCTCCGGCGCCGCCGAGAGCAGGATCGGCTGGGCCTCGGGCGTCGCGCCCCCGGCCCGGCCGTGCGGCAGGAAGCTGTCGGGAGCGAAAGTCCAGAGCAGGCCGTCGAGGGCGCCGAGCAGCGGCTCCTCCGCCACCACCAGCAGCCGCTCGCCGCCGGCAAGCAGCTTCTCGCAGATCGAGGGCAGCGCGCGCTCGACCGGCGCGGCGGCGAGATGGTAGAAATCGACCCTCACGTCTCGTGATATTTGGCCACGAACCGGTCGAGCAGAGCCACGCCGTAGCCGGTCGCACCCTTGTCGTAGAGGTGGGAGGGCTTGTCCGCCCAGACCATGCCGGCGATATCGAGATGGGCCCATTTGACGCCCTCCTCGACGAAGCGGCCGAGATAACAGGCGGCGGTGATTGATCCGCCCTCCCGCGGCCCCGCATTCTTCATGTCCGCGATGGGCGAATCCATCAATTTGTCATAGGCCTCGCCCATCGGCAGCCGCCACAACCGGTCGCCGCTCTCCTTGCCCGCGGCGGTTAGCCGGTCGGCCAGCCCGTCGTCGTTCGCGAACAGGCCGCCATATTCGTGGCCGAGCGAGATGATCATCGCTCCGGTCAGGGTGGCGAGGTCGACCATCACTTCCGGCTTGTACTCGCGCTGGGCCCAGGTCATCGCGTCGCACAGCACCAGGCGTCCCTCGGCGTCCGTATTGATCACCTCGATCGTCTGACCGGACATCGAGGTGACGACGTCGCCAGGACGCTGGGCGCCCCCGTCCGGCATGTTCTCAGCGAGGACGCAGATGCCGACGACGTTGGCTTTGGCGTTGCGGGCAGCGAGCGTGCGCATGGTGCCCGCGACCGCGGCCGCGCCGCCCATGTCCCACTTCATCGCTTCCATGCCGGCGGCCGGCTTGATTGAGATGCCGCCGGTATCGAAGGTGATGCCCTTGCCGATCAGCACGAGCGGCCTGGCGTCGCCGCCGCCGTTCCAGCGCATCGCGAGCAGCCGTGGCGGCCGCACCGAGCCCTGGCCCACCCCGAGCAGGGCGCCCATGCCGAGCTCCGCCATCTCCTTCTCGTCGAGCACCCGGAATTCGACGCCGAGACCCTCCATCGCCTCGCGGCAGCGGTCTACGAAGCTTTCCGGATAGACGATGTTGGCCGGCTCGGTGACGAGGCCGCGGGTGAGGACGAGCCCTTCGAGCAATGCGGAATAACCGGCCCAGGCTGCCTCCGCGCCGTCGCCGGCGCCGACGATTACGACCTCTTCCAGCGTGGGCTTCTGCTTGCGGCCGAGCTTGGTGCGGTAGATGTCGTAGCGCCAGCTGCGCGCGGCCGCGCCGAAGCCGATCCGCGCCGCCGCCCGGGCATCCAGGTCGAGCCCGGAAATGTCGATGACGAGCCGGGTCTCGCCCGAAACGAGCAGCCGCGCGGTCAGCGCGCCGCCCGCCTTCTCGTAGACCGCCTCGTCGTCTTTGCTCTTGCCGAGGCCGACGAGGAGCAGGCGGCGCGCGGTCTCCCCTTCCGCGACGAAGGTCTCGGCCACCGCCGCCGCCTCGCGCTCGAAGCGCTGCGCCTCGGCCGAGCGGGCGGCGAGCCGCCGCGCCGCCTCGTCGAGACCCGCCAGCCGGTCGTTCAGCATGTCGTCGCCGCGCACCAATATGGCCAGAGCATAAGACCCTTGCGGGCGCTGGGCGGCGAACGTGACTTTCATCGGGATGGAGCTCCTTCGATCTGCGGCGGCGCGCAGCCTTAAGCGCTCCCGCGGACTCTGGCAAAGGCTAGCATTGCAGCCCCGCGCCGCGGGTGCGATAGGCTGCGGCCGGAGCCTGGCAGAAGCGGCGGGGATGAAGAAGCGCGATTTGATCTGCCGCACGGCCCTCCCCCTGCTGCTGTGCGCGCCTGCCGTGGCGGCGGCCCAGGAGGTGCCGGCCGCGCCGCCCGCCACGCCCGTGGCCGCGGAGGAAGAGGAAACCCGCGTCTCGTTCAGCGCCCACCGGCTGGCCTATGACGAGCGCGCCGACATCGTCACCGCGACCGGCGCGGTGCGGATGACCCGCGAGGGCTCCCGGCTCAGCGCCGACCAGGTGTCGTGGAACCGCGCCACCGGCCAGGTCCGCGCCGAGGGCAATGTGCGGGTCGTCAGCCCGCAGGGCGACGTCGCCTATGGCGACAATGTCGAGCTCACCGACACGCTGAGGGACGGCATCGTCTCCAACCTTCTGCTGGTGCTCGAGGACGGCGGCCGCCTCGCCGCGGCCGAGGCGACCCGCGAGAACGGCCGCACCACGCTCAATCGCGCCACCTACTCGCCCTGCGCCGTGATCGGCGAGGACGGCTGCCCGCGCGATCCGACCTGGCACATCACCGCCGTCAGGGTCACCCACGATCCGGTCCGCCGCCGCATCTATTATCGCGGCGCCACCCTGAACCTGTTCGGCAGCGCGATCCTGCCCTTGCCCGGCCTCTCGCATCCGGACGGCAGCGGCGGCGGCGCAGGCAGCGGCAACGGCTTCCTGATTCCCGACCTGCGCTTCTCGCGCTCCAACGGCCTCGAGATCGTCGTCCCTTACTACCTCCGCCTCGCCCGCAACCGCGACCTGACGCTGACGCCGCACGTCTACAGCGACGTGCTGCCGATGTTCGAAGGCCAGTATCGCGCCCTGAACCGGCTCGGCGCCTATCAGGTGCACGCCTACGTCACCCAGGGCTCGCGGCTGCGCACCGCGGACCCCAACGTGCCGCAGCCGCTCGGCGTCGAAAGCGGGATCCGCGCCTATCTCGACGCCAACGGCCGCTTCCAGCTCGATCCGCGCTGGAGCGTCACCGGCTCGCTTCGCTACGCCACCGACCGCACCTTCCTGCGCCGCTACGACATTTCGCGCGAGGACCGGCTGCGCTCGCTGGTCGATGCAGAGCGGATCACCGCCGACAGCTACATCTCGATCGCCGGCTGGGCGTTCGAGAGCCTGCGCCCGGAGGACACCCAGGGACGCCAGCCGATCGCGCTCCCCGCCGTCGATGCGCGCTTCCGCTTCGCGGATCCTGTCTGGGACGGCCGCATCGAGATCCAGGCAAACAGCCTCTCGATCCTCCGGGCCGAGGGCCAGGACAGCCAGCGCGCCTTCGCCAGCGCGCGCTGGGAGCGCCGGTCGATCACCGGCATGGGCCAGGAGCTGACGCTCACCGCTTATGCGCGCGGCGACCTCTATCATGCCAACGACACCCACCTCACCCAGACCGTCATCTATCGCGGCGCCGAGGGCTGGAGCGGACGCCTGATCGGCGCGGTCGCCGCGGACGTCCGCTGGCCGCTGGTCGGGCCGTTCCTGGGCGGCACCCAGCGCCTGACGCCGCGGCTCCAGCTCGTCGCCTCGCCGCCGACCGACAATGTGGACATTCCCAACGAGGATGCCCGGGCCGTCGATCTCGAGGATTCGAACCTGTTCGCGCTGAACCGCTTTCCCGGCTACGACCGCTGGGAGGACGGCCTGCGCGTCACTTACGGCGCCGACTGGGATCTCGACCTGCGCGGGATCGCGATCCGGTCCAACATCGGGCAGAGCTACCGGCTCAACAACCGCACCAGCATCCTGCCGCAGGGCACCGGTCTCTCCGACCGCTTCTCCGACATCGTCGGGCGGACCAACGTCCGCATCGGCCGCGACATCGCCTTCACCCACCGCTTCCGGCTCGACAAGGACACGTTCGCGATCCGCAGGAACGAGATCGACGCCGTGGTCGGCGGCCGCCGCACCTATGCCAGCATCGGCTACCTGCGCCTCGACCGCAACGTCGACCCGGCGATCGAGGACCTTCGCGACCGCGAGGAGATCCGGTTCGGCGGCCGCGTCCAGTTCGCGCGGCAATGGTCCCTGTTCGGCTCGACCGTCATCGACCTCACCAGCGCCGAGGAGGATCCGACCTCGACCACCGACGGCTTCTCGCCCGTCCGCCACCGGCTCGGCATCCTCTACGACGACGATTGCATCCAGCTCGGCCTTACCTGGCGACGCGATTACGAGACCACCTTCGATGCCCGCAGGGGCAACACCTTCCTGTTCCGGGTGGCGCTTCGCAATCTCGGACGCTAAAGGTTCCGTTCAGCAACGCCGGGGCAGAACTAGGCGCCTGCATTTATTGGAGGAATGATGAAGCTCGGTACTCTTTCCAGGGCGGCGATGGTGCTGGCCGGCTCGCTGCTTTCTGTGATGGCGGCGGCCCAGGGCACCCGGCAGGCGCCGCCGCCCGAGGGCGGCCTCACCATTCCCGACGAAGTCCAGTTCCTCGGTCGCGCCGATCCCAATGTCCGCAAGGCGACCGCGATCGTCAACGGCGACGTCATCACCGAGTCCGACATCGACCATCGGCTCGCGCTGATCGTCGCCTCGCAGAACGTCCAGATACCGCCCGAGGAATTGCAGCGCATCCGGCTGCAGGTGCTGCGCAACCTGATCGACGAATCCCTGCAGATCCAGGCGGCGCAGCAGCTCGAGATCGAGGTCAGCCAGCGCGACGTCGACGCGGCCTATACGCGGGTCGCCGAGCGCTCGCAGCATACGCGGCAGAATTTCGGCGCCTATCTGCGCACGATCGGCTCTTCCGAGCGCTCCATCCGCCGCCAGATCCATGCCGAGCTCGCCTGGCAGCGCTACATGAACCAGCGCATCGCGCCGTTCGTCAATGTCGGCGAGGACGAAGTCCGCGCGATCATCGACCGGCTGAACGCCTCGCGCGGCACCCGCGAATTCCGGGTGAGCGAGATCTACATCTCCGCGACCCCGGAGAACGCCGCCGAGGTCCAGGCCAATATGCTGCGCATCCTCCAGCAGCTGCGCGCCGGCGCGTCATTCGCTGCTTATGCCCGCCAATTCTCGGAAGCCACCACGGCGGCGGTCGGCGGCGATCTCGGCTGGGTTCGCGCCGAGCAGCTGCCCGAGCCGCTCGCGCGCGCGGTCTTGGAAATGCCGGTCGGCTCGATAAGCCCGCCGATCGCCGTCCCCGGCGGCTTCTCGATCATCGCTCTGGCCGATGCGCGCTCGATCCTGATGCCGGATCCGCGCGACGCCGTTCTCAGCCTGATCCAGATGTCGATCGGGTTCCCCGCCGGCACGCCCGAGGCCCAGGCCCGGCCCGCGGTCGAGCGGCTCGTCCAGACCACCCAGACGATGGGCGGCTGCGGCGGCGCCCAGGCTGCCGCGACCCGGATCGGGGCGGAGATGGTCACCAACGACCAGGTCCGCGTCCGCGAGCTGCCGCTGCCCCTCCAGGAGATGCTGCTCGCCCTCAGCATCGGCCAGGCGACGCGGCCGTTCGGCTCGACGGACACGCGGGTGAGCGTCCTCGTCCTGTGCGGCCGCGACGATCCGCAGCCGACCCTGCCGACCTTCGAGGCGCTGCAGCAGCAGATCGAGGACGAAAGGGTCAACCGCCGCGCCCAGCGCCTGATGCGCGACCTCAGGCGCGACGCCGTCATCGAATATCGCTAGGAGCGCGCTCTTGCCCTTGCCGCTCGCCGTCTCGCTGGGCGATCCGGCAGGCATCGGCGCGGAGGTGATCGCGAAGAGCTGGGAAAAGCGGGAGAGCAGGTCTCTGCCGCCTTTCTTCGTGGTAGGAGAGATCGCCGCCCTCGCCGCCGTCTGGGACGGGCCGGTCGAGGCGATCCCCTCCCCCGACGAGGCGGAGACCTGCTTCGGCCGCGCGCTCCCGGTCCTGCGCGTCGGCGACCGCTGCCGGGTCGAGCCGGGCCGCCCCGACGGCGACGGCGCCCGCAGCGCGCTCGATGCGCTCGAGCTCGCGGTCGGCCTGACCCGCTCGGGCGCGGCCGCGGCGATCGTCACCGGCCCGGTGTCGAAGGCGCAGCTCTACCGGATCGGCTTCGCCCATCCCGGCCAGACCGAGTTCGTCGCCGAGCGCTGCGGGATCGCGGCCGGCAAGGTGGCGATGATGCTGGCCGGGCCCAGCCTGCGCACCGTGCCGGTCACCACCCATTTGCCGCTCGCCGACGTCGCCGCGGCGCTCAGCGTCGACCTCATCGTCGGCAAGGGG
>DASVVP010000114.1:0-43632 GCA_036386495.1 Allosphingosinicella sp. | reverse complement strand
GCCGCCGACCGCCGGATCGTGCATCCAGACTTGATTCACAAAGACTTCGGGCCGCCCGGTGCTCGCCCCTTCGATCTCGCCGCCGATCAAATAGAGCCTGCCGCCGACCGCGGCGACATGGGTGTGGTGGATCGGCTGGGGCAGGCTGGGGCCGAGCGTCCAGCGGTTCGCGGCGGGATCGTAGATCTGGACCAGGTTGGAAGGGAGCCGCCCGGGCGGATAGCCGCCGAGCACCCAGATCCTGCCGTCGAATTCCGCGACGGCATGTTCGGAGCGGGGGAGCGGCATGGCGAGGCCCATGCTCCACCCCTCGAATTCCGGGAAGGCTGCGCCCGGAGGGCCGGCGCTCACGCGCGGGTTCCACGCTTCGACCAGCTCGTTCGCTTCGACACGGACGGCCGGGCCGGAGGGCGGTCCCCCGCTTCCCGCGCCGGGCTGCGCTTTCGCGGGTGCGGGCTGCGGCCGCTGCGCATGCGCGATGGCCGCAACCGACAGCGCGAGCGCCGCCGCGCCGGCAAATGCTCCGAAACGCCCTTCTGCAACCCTGCCCATCGACACACTCCTCGCCACGATCGGAAGAATGCTGCCACAGTGCGAGCCGCCATACCACGGTCGAAAGTCGCGGTTTCGCGCAGTTTCGGTGCAAGTTCATCGCAGCCTTTGCATCATGTCTGCATCCGGCTGCTCGCAGCCGCTTTATGGGGATTGGGGACAGTATCCATTTGCGACTTCCCGAAAATGTATACTGTCCCCAATCCATGCGCCTCGCTCTCTACCAGCCCGACCAGGCCGGCAATGTCGGCACGATCCTGCGCACGGCGGCCTGCTTCGGCGTGCCGGTCGACCTGATCGAGCCCTGCGGCTTCCCTTTCTCCGACCGGGCGCTGAAGCGGGCCGGGATGGACTACGCCGAGAGGGCGGAGGTGACGCGGCATGCGGATTGGGGCGCCTTCGAGACGCGCCTGGCGGGCCGCCTGGTACTGTTCACGACGGCTCCCGACACGGTGGCGCTCCGCCACACCGGCTTCGAGCCCGGCGACACCCTCCTCTTCGGTTCCGAAAGCCGCGGGGTTCCGGCGGAGGTGTATGAACGGGCGGAACTGCGGGTGCGGATTCCACAGGTGGCCGGTACGCGGTCGCTGAATCTGGCCGTGGCGGCGGGGATTGGGCTGGCGGAGGCGCTGCGGCAGACTGGGTTAGAGTCGTGACGTTGCGGAGGAGGGGCGCAGCCGCAAAACGCCCAGAACGATTCCGCGGTCAATGCTAGGCGGCATTGGCAGCTAAAGTGTCCTCGATGGCATTCGTCACCAGCCTTATGTGTTCAGCAGTCGGTTCAGCTGTGATGTCCCCGTGAACGATCCTGTTCCGCAGTTGGATCAACGCTCTGAGGCGCTGCTCTGTCTCAGAAGAGATAAAGCCATTCGTTGCTAGCGTTTGTACAACCGTTCCCGGCATCCGTGGTTTGCTGGCCCCAGCATCATCCACTGATTGCAGCGCAGCCTCCAGAAGTGACCACGCGATCACAAAGGCTGCTCGGTAGTGACCCTCCGTGCTCAGCTTTCGGACGTCGTTCAACTGCAAACGAATGGCGTCTGGCGAGGCGGTGGGGATGGTTATCGATTGAAGCGGCCCGGCGTTCATATAGACGACGTGGAACTGCCAATCCGGATGCCCCTCAAAGAGGCGCCGAATGTCCTGCAGCCGTGTGTGCGTGGATGGGGACTGCTGACGCTTTAGTTCGATGGCGACATTATACCCAGGTTTCCGAGCTACGGCGTCGGGTGTGTAGCCGACCATGAACTCCGGCAGCATGGAACGATCCGGCTCGACGGCGAACGAGAACCCCTCAGCCTCGTAGCGTGATCGAAGGCGCTCGAGAAATTCCGTCTCGCCTTCATACTGGGCAGCCCGAGCCGGTGTACTCATCACAGCCTCCTCCAGGTCGGATCATCATCGACGCGAATGTACACTACCGGCGCCTCGGCATCCAACGCTGCCGCCAATTGGTCGGTGACCGCTGAAAACTCCCAGCCGGCTTCCGGCTCGAATTTCTGGACCGTCACACGCTCGACGACATGATCGTCAAGATAGGCGACCCCAATCATTCCATCCAGTATCAGCTTTACGATGTTATCTAGGTCGCCCTCCATTGGGGCGATCGGAAAGTAGTAAATTGTGACGGCTACCGCGCGATCGTCCAGGAAGCCCAGGTCGTAGGTTTCCCGCTGTCGCGCTCGTGCCGCCTCTTTGACCTGCTCTCTCCAAGCCTCACGCCGTGCGGCGTTCTTAGATTGGAGACCGACAGGCGTCCCGTGAAGAACCAGCTCGAGCGGATACAGCGTCTCTCCGTCTAACATCCTCTCGTGTCGCCGCCATAACGATCAGGTGGGCGCATCTTAAGCCGAATGCGCCGCCCCAGCTAGGTGCCTTTCGTAGGGGGACAGTTGCCGGCAACAGTCCCCGGCCCGTCTCCCTCCCCGTCCCGCCGGCTGTGGGACCGGCGACTGGCGCGCTATCGGCGGCTCGCCGCTGCGACCGAGGAAGCGGCGGAGACCGGGTGGTTCCACGAGGCGAACGCGCTGTACGACCGCGAGAGCGTCGAGATCGCGGCGCGCTTCGGGAGCGACAGCGCGGAAGGACGGCAGCTGCGGCGGGCGGCGTTCGAGCGGGTGTCGGCGGCGGAGGATGCTTATTGGGAGCGGTGCACCGCGCCCATGCAGGAGGCGGCGATGGCGCTCGCGCTGACGCCCGCGCCCGATGTGGCGGCGGTGCGGGACAAGGCCGGGGTCATGCGCGCGGTGCGGCTGCACGAGCTGGATCGGATGGCGCGGGACTGCTTCCAAGTGCTCGAGGAGGATCTGGGGCGGCTCGGCGGGGACAGTCACTAGTGACTGTCCCCTCTTCTCCATTGCGGACATCCGCCCGGTAGGGAAAGGTGAACGCATGGCCGCGAAATATGACAGCATCGGGATCAATTATGCGGAGCTGCGCAGGCCCGATCCGCGCATCGCGGCGGCGATCGACGCGGCTCTCGGCCGGGCGGAGACGGTCCTGAACGTCGGCGCCGGCACCGGGTCCTACGAACCGGCCGACCGGCAGGTCACGGCGGTGGAGCCGTCGATCGAGATGATCCGGAAGCGCGGGGCCGCCGCCGCGAAGGTCGTCCAGGCCTCAGCGGAGGACCTCCCGTTCGGCGACGGCGCTTTCGATGCATCCATGGCCGTCCTCACCGTCCACCATTGGGCCGACAAGCAAGCCGGTTTGCGCGAGATGCGCCGCGTGACGCGCGGACGGATCGTCATCCTCACCTTCGATCCGTCGCACCGGCCCTGGCTCACCGACTATCTTTCCGAGCTGGCGGCGCTCGACGAAGCGCAGATGCCGGCCATGGCCGATTACGAGCGCTGGCTCGGGCCTGTGCGCGTGACCCCTGTTCCGGTCCCGCACGATTGCAGCGATGGCTTCCTCTACGCTTATTGGCGCCGGCCGCGCGCCTATCTCGACCCGCGGATCCGGTCCGGCAGCTCGTCCTTCTGGGCGATCGGCGACGCCGAAGCGGGATTGCGCAGGCTGCAGCACGATCTCGACACGGGCGAATGGGAGCGCCGCTACGCGGAGCTGCTTGCGCTGGACGCCTATGACGCGGGCTACCGGCTCGTCGTGGCGGGCTGACGCACGAGACGCCTGTCCGGTTCTGCCGGTTCGGCGCGGTCGGAGGGGAACTCGGAGGCGCGGCGGGCTGGGTCGTCGTAATGCAGGCGCCCGTGGTCGGATTGCAGGCGATCGAGACGGTCGTGCCGCCGCCCTCCGCGACCATCGGGGCCTGCCCGGCTGTGTTCGCTGGCGGAACGGCGTAGCTGCGCGGGGAGGGCGATCGCATCGCATAGGCGCCCGCGACCAACGCGACGACCAGGTCGAGCGGGACGGCGAGGGCGAGGAAGGGGAGGACGCGCAGCCGCCTCCTCGTCGTGCACGCCAGACAGGCGAGGCCGAGGACCAGCATGATGACGGGCACGGCGAGCAGGGCCAGGCCCATGACGAACTCTGCCGGGCCGCCGTCGAACGGCGAGCCGTGGCCCCCTCCCGATATGACGAGCGCGGCGAAGCCGACCGGCCAGATCAGGCCGAGCAGCAGCAGTCCGGCGAGGATGAGACTTATGCGCGTCGACCGCGCGAGGCCCGGCGACGCGGTCAGGTCCTCATCGAAATCCGCAATTTCGTATCCATCCCCCACCCGCGCCTCCCTCGCACGGACTCATCATCCCCGGTGGGAAAGCCGATGGCAACTGCGCGACGCGCTCGGAGCCGGAACCGGACCGGTGCGGGTTGCAAGCCGGAGCGCCGCGATGCATTCGGCACGGCCATGGCCGAGCTCGATCACGAACAGCTTGAGGCGCGGGACTGGTTCGAGGCGCTGCGCGACCGGATCTGCGCCGCGTTCGAGGGGATCGAGCGCGAGGCCGGGTCGGAGGCGCAGTTCGAATATCTTCCCTGGGCGAGGACCGACCATGACGGCGGGCCCGGCGGCGGCGGGGTGCGCGGCCTGATGAAAGGGGAAGTGTTCGAGAAGGTCGGAGTCAACGTCTCGACCGTGTTCGGCACGTTCAGCCCGGAATTCGCGCGGCAGATCATGGGCGCCGAGGAGGATCCGCGCTTCTTCGCCACCGGCATCAGCCTGGTCGCCCACATGGCCAATCCGCACGTGCCGGCGGTCCACATGAACACGCGCTTCCTCAGCACCACGAAGCGCTGGTTCGGCGGCGGCGCCGACCTCAATCCGCCCATCCCCTGTGAGGAGGACACGGCGGAGTTCCACGCGCGGCTGCGCGCCGCCTGCGCCGCCCACGACCAGACCTATTACGACCTTTTCTCGAAATGGGCGGAGGAATATTTCTTCATCCCGCACCGGGGCGTCCACCGCGGCGCCGGCGGCATCTTCTACGACCATCTCGAATGCCGGGAGATCGGCGCGACGTTCGAAGCGAATTTCGCTTTCACCCGCGACGTCGGCGAGGCGTTCCTCGACGTCTTCCCAAAGATCGTGCGGCGGCGGATGGCGGCGCCGTTCGACGAAGCGGACCGGGCGCGCCAGCTCGAATATCGCGGCCGCTACGCCGAGTTCAACCTGATCTACGACCGCGGCACCCTGTTCGGCCTCCGGACCGGCGGCAATGTCGACGCCATCCTGATGAGCCTACCGCCGGTGGCGACATGGGCTTAGTTCCTCCCCGTGCGGAGCATGGTGGAGGGGTAACCGGATTGGCCTGCGCCAATACCCCTCCACCACCCTGCGGGCGGTCCCCCTCCCCCCGAGCTGCGCTCGCGGGGAGGAACTGATGCTGATCGACGTCCCGCCGGGGCATATCGGCGCGGTCGTCACCTTTCTCGAGATGACCGAGCGGCCGAAGCGCCGGCCGGTGCCCGATGCGGGCGGCCTGCAGCTGGTGCGCTGGCGTGAGGTCGATCCGGCCAAATACCGGGCGCTGTTCGAGCGCGTTGGGGCGAACTGGCTCTGGTATTCGCGCCTCGCGATGGACGATGCGACCCTGCTCGCCGCCGTCGCCGAGGTGCATGCGGTGGTCGACCGGCGGCGGGTCGAGGTCGGCATGGTCGAGCTGGATTTCAGGATTCCGGGCGAATGCCTGATCCGATTCCTCGGGCTGGTGCCGGAGCTGGCCGGGCGCGGGCACGGCAAGTGGCTGTTCGCGCAGACGCTGGCGCTCGCCTGGCGCCCCGGCGTCGAGCGGGTCCACGTCAACACCTGCACGCTCGACCATCCGGCCGCTCTGCCCTCCTATCTGAAGGCGGGGTTCCGGGCCTTCAGGCGCGCGTTCGAGAGCTTTCCGGATCCGCGCCTCGCCGGCCTGCTGCCGCCCGAGGCGGCGCCTCAGGTGCCGCGCGCCTGAGCGGCGGGCGGCGCGGCCGCGAGGCGCCGGTAGACCGTGGCGGCGAGCGCGACGATCATCACCCCGGCCGCGGCGCCGACGATCGCGTTGGCTGCCGCCGCGACGAGCAGCCCCGGCTCGCGCCCCACGACCAGGATCGCGACCGACCCGAGGGCGGCGGTTCCGATCGCCGCGATCAGCCAGGCGAGGACGTAGACGATGAGGAAGATCCCCGCGATGGCGAAGCCGTGACCGCGGGTCAGCGCGAAGGTGCGGCGAAACGCCTCGAGCGGGCTCCGGGTCCCCTCGGCAACGATGACCGCACCGAGCGGGGCGAGCCGTCCCGCGAGGTAGATGCCGGGGACCAGCAACGCCATCGCGCCGAGAACGATCAGCAGGCCCGCCGCGAACCGCGCGACGAAATAGACCGGAAGCAGCGCCAGCGACGCCGCGATCGCGCCGCCGACGGTGCGCCCGTCCGCCTTCAGGAACAGGCGCAGCATGGTCAGCGTGCCGAGCATCTCGACCAGGTTCGCGGCGAGCAGCGCCGGCCAATGCTGGCCGACGTGACGCGGCACTGCCTCGACGAGGCTCTCGCCGGGGGCCAGCTCGACCGGCAGGAGATAGGCGACGAGCAGGCTCGGCAGAAAGAAAAAGGCCCCGGCGAGCGCGATGAGGACCGCCTGCTGGCCGCGGACGAGCGCGACGGCGTCGTTCCAGAGATCGTTGTAGGGCAGCCGCATCGTCGCTCCTTCGTTCGCCAGGGCGATTACGGGCCGCCGCCCGCCCTTTCAAGCGGGGTTGATCGGCGTGCCGTCCTGGCCGAGACGGCCGTCATGGCCGGCGGCGATGCGATCGAATGGCGCGTGACGCCGGGGCTGGTCCCTTATCCGGAGGCGCTCGCCGCGATGGAGGAGCGCGCCGCGGCCATCCGCGCCGGCGCCGCGCGGGAACTGGTCTGGCTGCTCGAGCATCCGCCGCTCTACACCGCCGGGACCAGCGCCGATCCTGCCGAGCTGTTCAACCCCGCGGGCTTTCCGGTCTACCAGGCCGGCCGCGGTGGCCGCTACACCTATCACGGTCCCGGACAACGGGTCGGCTACGTCCTCGTCGACCTCGCCGCGCGGGGGCGCGACGTCCGCCTCTACGTCCACAGCCTCGAAGGCTGGGTCATCGCCGCCCTCTCCGATCTCGGCATCGCAGCACACCGGCTGGAGGGGAAGATCGGCATCTGGACCCGCTTCCGCGGCAGCGAGGCCAAGGTCGGCGCGATCGGCGTGCGCGTCCGCCGCTGGGTCACCATGCACGGATTCGCGGTTAACCTGAGTGCGGAACTTAAGCACTTTTCAGGGATCGTCCCTTGCGGTATTGCCGACCTTCCAGTGACCAGCCTCGACGAAATGGGCGTGCCCGACGGGCAGGAACGTTTCGATGTGGCACTGAGGCGCCGGCTCGGCGGTTTTCTGTCCTCTCTCGAGGGGGGGACAAGGGAGGCTTGAGAGCCGTATCCTTTCCGTATACTGTGCAATCCGATTTGGGCTAAAAGGGGGCGACCCATCCAAATCATCAATCTAGGGAGTTTTCAGGAAATGCGTGACATCCTTTCGAAAGTTGTGACCGGTTCGGCCATCGCCGGCGCGGCCCTCCTCGTCGCCGCCTGCGGCGGCGGCGGCAGCGAAGCCAACAACACCGCGGCCGACAACGGCCTCGGCACCGACGTCTACAACACCGAGATGCCGGCCGACAGCAACCTCGGCGGCGACCTCAACGGCTCGGGCATGGGCGGCAACGCCAGCAGCGACCTCAACGCCGCTGCCAACGCGGTCGACAACGCGTCGAGCGCGATCAGCAACGCCCAGAGCAACGCTCACTAAGCGGGTTTCCGCTTCAGAGCGGTACTGCGATCGGAAGGGCTGCCAGGGCGACCGGGCAGCCCTTCTTTTTGGTTCGGGCGGCTGCGGCAAGGCGCCGCGCCGCCTCTGTAGAGGCGTAGAAGCGACCGATCCGGCTGCGGCCGGGCCCGGTCATCAGCCCAGGAGAGAAAATATGCGCAACCTTATCGGCAAGCTCGCCGCCGGCTCGATGATCGCCGGCGCGGCCCTCCTCGTCGCGGCCTGCGGCGGCGGCGGCAGCGAAGCCAACAACGGCGCCGACGCCAATCTCGGCAACACCGATCTCGGCAATCTCGGCGATCCGAGCGCGGTGGAGACCCTCGGCAACGGCACCGACGCGACCGGCAATGCCGGCGCCGGCACCGGCGCCACCACCGGCACCGGCACGACGACCGACACCACCGGCAACAGCGGCGCCGCCACCGACACGGGCACCGACACCGGCGGCACGGACGCCGGCGGCGACACCGGCGGCAACACGGCCGGGGGCTCGATCAACGGCATGTGACCCGCCGGTCCTGCGGGATCGGACTTGTCGCAAAAGGGGAAGGCCGCCCGATTGACGGGCGGCCTTTTTCTTGTAAGCCAGCGGCTTAGCCGGTGAACCGTGCCGCTCCCGCGACGGACTCCCCTGTCCCAATCTGGATCGACGGCGTGCGTCGGCTAAGGGTGGTGCTTGCAGGCGAGAAGGGTGGGAATGAGCGTGAAGTGGATCAAGAGGCTGCGCAGCAGCGCCGCCGCCTGCCTTCTGGCCTGTGCGCTCGCCGCGCCGGCCCCGGCCCAGCTCTTCCTCAACGGCCCGGATTATCGCCGCGGCCCGATCGAGGCCAGCGATCCCCTGGTCGGCGCGCCGATCCCGGGCGCGACCGCGGCCGAGCATCGCGCCAGCCTGTTGTGGAACCTTCGCTCCGGCCTCAACGTCGCCGCGCTCCAGTGCCAGTTCTCGCCCTTTCTGCGCGCGGTCCCCAATTACAACGCGCTGCTCGCCCACCATGCGGCGGAGCTGGCATCGGCCTACACGATTTTGGGCGGCTATTTCCGGCGCGTCCACGGCGCGGCCCAGGGTCCGCGCCGGTTCGACGATTATTCGACCCAGACCTACAACAATTTCTCGACCTTCCAGGCGCAGCTGGGCTTCTGCCAGACCGCGACCAACATCTTGAAGGAAGCGCTGGCGCGGCCGAAGGGCGAGCTCAATGTCGTCGCACGCGAACGGATGCGCGAGCTGCGCAACAGCCTCGTCCCCGTCGTCGACCGGCCGCGGGCCTTCAGTCCGTTCGCGATGCCGGCCTTCACGCCCCCGAACCTCACCGACCCCTGCGCCGGCCTGCGCGGGCGGCAGCTGCGCCGCTGCCAGGCGCGCTAGCCGCGACGCGAAAAAAAACGGGCCGCCCCGGTTTGGAGCGGCCCAGTCGAGGCTCTGTGCAAGCCTGCTAGGGAGGAAAGCGTGCCATACTCTCGGCACGGCACCCTCTTAGCAGAGTCATGGTAAACGGGCTCTTAACGGGCCGGTCGGGCTCCGTTCATCGAATTCTCAGCGGCAGGCACCGACCCGGCGCGCCTCGGCGCGGAAGCCGAAGGGGACACCGTTGTCGACTCCCTGGCTCTCGATCCGTGCCAGCCGCGAAGTCTCGACCCGGATCGCGGTCTGGCCGAAAGCTGCGGGGCAATTGTAGCGGATCTCGATCGCATCCTGCGCGCGGCTGACCACGTTGCGGCTGCAGGCAATGCCGCGGTGGTGCGGCTGGGCGAGCTGCCAGCGGTCGCCGAGGCAGATCTCGGCGAGCGTGCGGCCGTTGTCGAGGCTGCGCAGCTGCCACAGTCCGGTCTCGAGCCGGCCAAGCACCGGCAGCTCGGCCTCGGTCGCGGCCGCCGCGCCCGTCACCAGGGCCGCCGCCAGCATGGCCGCGCCGACTGCACGCCGGACGCCTTCACGAGCATTCATCGTCCCACCCCTTCCCGTCGCCGCCGGTAGCAGAAAAAGCCGCCCGCGAGAACCGCCCTTCAGCCTTCGAAATCGCTGAGGCGGATCGGGAAGAGCCGCGAGCAGAACTCGCAATCGACGCTGATGATTCCGTCCTCGTCGCCCATCTGCTCGCGCTCGGCGGCCGGGAAGCGAGCGATGACGCTGCGGATATGGTCCAGACTGCAACGGCAGCCCCGGGCGAGCGGGACGCCGGGGACGACCCGCACTTCCTCCTCGTGGAACAGCCGCCAGAGCAGGCCCTCGAGCGGCAGCGAGCGCTCGAACAGCTCGTTGGCCCTGGTCGTCTCGGCGAGGATGCGGACATGCTCCCATTCGGGATGATCGAGGCGGGTGTGGATGCGGTCGCGCCCTTCTTCGCCCTCCGGGAGGTGCTGGACGAGGATGCCGCCGGCGACGCGGCCGCCGTCGTCGACCGCAAGGCGGACCAGGCTCGGCACCTGCTCGGACTGGGTGAAATAATGCTCCGCGGCCTCGGCGAGCGAGGCGCCCTCCAGCGGCACGATCCCCTGGTAGCGCTCGTCGGCGACCGGAAGGTCGAAGGTGATGGCGAGATAGCCCTTGCCGAACAGCGCGCCGAGATCGCGATGGGTGGGCAGGTCGGCGAGCCGTTCGCGGTCGAAGCGGACATAGCCCCTGAGCTCGCCGCCGCGATAGTCGCAGACGAGGAGGTCGACGATGCCGCTCTCGGTCTGCGCCTGGACGGTCAGCTGGCCGCCCTCCTCCTTCAGCATCGCGCCGAGCAAAGCGGTCAGCACCAGAGCCTCGGAGAGGATGCGCGCGACCGGTGCAGGATAATCGTGCGCGGACAGGATCTCGCCGAGCAGCGGGCCGAGCCGCACCACCCGCCCGCGGACGTGGCGCGCGGGAATGGTGAAGCTCAGCGCCTCGTCGAGATGCGCCGGCGCCGGCTGGTTGGAGGGGGTAGCCATCGCGGCGATGTGGCGACGCGTCGGCGCCGGGTCAACGGCCGGGCGGATCGGCCCTTGCGAACAGGGCGGCCGCCGCTTTACAGTCCTAACACACGAGATAAGCCGCGATGACGAAACGCATTTCGAAGAGGAGCAGAGACTTGGGCCCCATCCGTTCGACCGCCCTCGCCGTGCTGATGGCCGCCGCCGCCGCCACTGGGACGATGAGCTTCGCCCAGCCACGGCCGCGCCCCGCCGCCGCCGCCGCCGCGGTTCCGCCGATCGCCTTCACCAGCCGGACGCTGCCGAACGGCCTCACCGTCTATGCGCTGCGCGACACCAACACGGCCAACGTCTCGGTCCAGATGTGGTACAATGTCGGCTCGAAGGACGATCCCGCCGGCCGCTCCGGTTTCGCCCACCTTTTCGAGCACATATTGAGCCGCGTCACCCGCAACATCCCGCCGGGCGAGCTGAGCCGGATCGTCGAGGAGCAGGCGGGCGGCACCCGCAACGCCTCCACCGGCCCGGACACCACCAATTATTACGAGACGGTCCCGGCGAACCAGCTCGAGGCGATGATCTGGTCCCACGCCGAGCGGATGGGGCGCTCGGTGCTCGACCAGACCGTGTTCGAGGCCGAGCGCAACATCGTCAAGGAGGAGATGCGCCAGCGCGTCCTCTCCCAGCCCTACGGCCGGCTGCAGCGTTACTATCTGTTCGATACCGGCTTCACCGCCCATCCTTATCGCCGGTCGGGGATCGGCACGATGGCGGACCTCGACGCGGCGACGCTCGAGGAGGCGCGCGCCTTCCATGCGAATTTCTACCGGCCCGACAATGCGACCCTGATCGTGTCGGGCAATTTCGACCCCGCCGAGCTCGACCGCTTCATCGAACGTCACCTGGCGCCGATCCCGCGCCCGAACCGACCGATCCTGCGCCACCGCGCGGTTGAGCGGCCGCGAGCGGCGGCGCGGTCGCTGACCGCTTATGGGCCGAACGTCCCGCTGCCGGCATTGGTCTTCTCCTGGCAGCGGCCGCGGCTCAACCACCCTGATTCAGCGGCATTCTCGATGCTCGAGACGATCCTCTCCGGCGGCCAGTCGTCGCGTCTCTACCGTTCGCTCGTCTACGAGCGGCAGCTCGCGCAGAGTGCCGGGGCGATCGACTATGCGCTGGAGGATGCCGGCATCTTCGCGGTCCAGGCGATCGTCGCCGGCGGCCGCGACGTCGACGAAGCGGAGCAGGCGCTGGGGGCGGAGGTCGCCCGGGTCCGCGACCAGCCGGTGACCGCGGCCGAGCTCGAGGAGGCGCGCAACGAGATCGTCTCCTCCATGCTGTTCAGCCGCGAGACGCCGACCGGCCGGGCCAACGAGATCGGCAGCTCGATCACCACCGCCAACGATCCGCGCTGGGGCGACCGGCTGCTCGCCGCGGTGCAGCGGGTCACCGCCGCCGACGTCCAGCGCGTCGCCCGCCGCTACCTCGCCGACAATCGCCGCGTCTCGATCCGCTATCTCGACCAGGCGCAGCGCAGCGGCGAGGCGGCGCCCGATCCTTCGGCGCAGCCGACCGACATCGCGCTCGGCCGGAGCTTCCCACCGGCGACGGGCATGCCCAATCAGCTCGCCCCGGAAGGCGAGCGCATGGCCGTTCCCGCGGCGGGGCCGCGCCAGCCCTTCACCGCGCCGGCCCTTGCCGAGCGGCGGCTCGCCAACGGCATGCGCGTCGTCGTCGCCCGCTCGACCAACCTGCCGATCGCCTCCGCTTATATGGTGTTCGGCGGCGGCTCCGCGGCCGATCCCGCCGGCCGCCCGGGGGTCGCGAGCATGATGACGACGCTGATCGACCAGGGCGCCGCCGGCATGACCGCGCCGCAGATCGCGGCGCGCATCGAATCGCTCGGCGCGCAGGTCGGCGGATCCGCCTCGAACGACAGCAGCATCGCCTCCGTCGCGGCGCCGACCGCGACGATCGAGGAGGCCGGCGCGCTGCTCGCGCAGCTGGTGCGCGAGCCGAGCTTCGCCCCCGAGGAACTCGAGCGCGAGCGCCGGCGCGCCCTCGACCGGCTGCGGGTGAGCATGCGCGACCCGTCCTTCGTCAGCCAGCGTGTCGCCGCCCGCGCCGTCTACGGCGACGCGCCTTATGGCGCGCCGGGCGGCGGAACGCCGGCCTCGCTCGCGGCGATCGGCCGCGACGATCTCGTCGGCTATCACCGTAACTGGTGGCGGCCCGACAATGCGACGCTGATCATCACCGGCGCGCTCAACGCCGAAGAAGGCTTCGCGCTCGCCGAGCGGCTGTTCGGCAGCTGGGCGGCGCCGCAGACGCCGCTGCCGCCGCTTCCCGCCAACCGCGCCGGCGAGGCGCCGGCCCCGCGTGTGATCGTGGTCGACAATCCCGATTCCGACCAGGCGGCGGTGTCGGTGGTGATGCGCGGCATCGCCCGCTCGGATCCGGATTATTACCCGCTCGTCCTGGCCAATTCGGCGCTCGGCGGATCGTCGACCGCCCGCCTGTTCCAGGAGGTCCGCGTGCGCCGGGCATTGAGCTACGGCGCCACCAGCGGCCTCGCCGCCTATCGCGACGAGGGCATGCTGGTGGCGACCGCCCAGACTCGCAACAACGCCGCCGCCGAGGTCGCGCAGGTGATGCTGGCCGAGATCCGGCGGCTGCGGCAGGAGCCGTTCGCCGAGGACGTCCTCCTGAAGCGGCGCACGCTCCTTGCCGGCAGCTTCGGGCGCCAGGTCGAGACCACTTCGGGGCTCGGCGGCTTCCTCGCCAACCTCGCGGTGCAGGGTCTGCCAATGAGCGAATATGCGCGCTATCTGCCGAGCATCGAGGCGGTGACGCCGGAGCAGGTCGCCGCCTCGGTGGCAGGGGAGATCGACCCGGCGCAGGCCAGCATCGTCGTCGTCGGCCGCGCCAGCGAGTTCCTCGAGGCGCTGCGGGCGCAATATCCGAACGTCGAGGTCATCCCCTTCGGTGATCTGGACCTGGGCACGGCGCGACTGCGGCGCTGAGCGACAATTCCTCCCCATGCTTAAGCATGGGGAGGGGGACCACCCGCAGGGTGGTGGAGGGGTAACTGGCACAGGCCGAGCCAATACCCCTCCACCATGCTTCGCATGGTCCCCCTCCCCATCTGACGATGGGGAGGAACCTGATTACGCGGCCTGCGGGACCTCGTAGGCGCGGGCGGCGGCGGAGAGGCGCTCGACGAACTCGGTGACATGCGCCTCCGCGATCACCAGCGGGGGAAGGACGCGCACGACATTGTCGCCCGCCGCGACGGTCAGCAGGCCGTGCTCGCGCAGATGGGCGACGAAGGCGCGGCTGTCGGTCTTCATCCGGACGCCGAGCATCAGCCCGAGGCCGCGCACGCTCTCGAAAAGATGGTCGTGGTTCGGGATCATCTGCTCGAGCGCGCCGCGCAGCCGCTCGCCCATCCGCGTCACATGGGCGAGGAAATCGTCGTTGGCGACGACGTCGAGCACCGCCTGCCCCGCTGCCATGGCCAGCGGGTTGCCGCCGAAGGTCGAGCCGTGGGTGCCGATCGTCATCCCCGCCGCTGCTTTCCCGGTGGCGAGGCAGGCGCCCATCGGGAAGCCGCCGCCTATGCCCTTTGCAGTAGCGAGGATGTCGGGCTCGATCCCGTAATGCTCATAGGCATAGAGCCGGCCGGTGCGGGCGACGCCGCACTGGACCTCGTCGAGCACCAGCATCAGGTCGTTCTCGTCGCACAGCGCACGCAGCCCCTGCATGAATTCGGGGCTGGCGGGGCGCACGCCGCCCTCGCCCTGGACCGGCTCGATGAGGAAGCCTGCGACATTGTCGGCGATCGCGCCCTGCGCGGCTTCCAGATTGTCGAATTCGAGCACTTCGAAGCCGGGCAGGAGCGGCTCGAAGCCGTCGCGCAGCTTGGCCTGGTCGGTGGCGCTGATCGTGCCGATGGTGCGGCCGTGAAAGGCGTTGCGGAAGGTGAGCAGCACGTTCCGGTGGGCATTGCCCTTGGCATAATGATAGCGCCGCGCCGTCTTGATCGCGCATTCGACCGCCTCGGCGCCCGAATTGGTGAAGAAGACGGTGTCGGCGAAGGTGAGGTCGACCAGCCTTTGCGCCAGCGCCTCGCCCTGCGGCGAGCCGTAGAGGTTGGAGACGTGGATCAGGGTCGCCGCCTGGCGCTGGATCGCTTCGGTCAGGTGAGGATGGCCGTGGCCGAGCAGATTGACCGCGATCCCGCTCGCGAAATCGAGATATTTTGTGCCGTCCTCGCCGTAGAGATAGACCCCCTCGCCGCGCACCGGCCGGACCGGCGAGCGCGGATAGACGGGCATAAGCGGCGTGATGGCCATGAAGCGCTCCTGATGCGAGAAAGGCGGCCCCGAAGAGCCGCCTTTCCCTTAGTGATTGCGCACTCGCCGCGTCAATCGCAGCGGGGCGCGGCCGTTACCAGCGGCGGTTGTCGCGGTCGCGGCGCTCGATGCGGACGCGCTGCTCGAGATGGTTCACTCGCTGGCGCAGCTGGGCGAACTCGCGCTGGTTGATGCCGTTATGGCCGGCGCGCTGGAGACGCTGGCGGATATTGGCCGCCTCGCGCCGCAGGCCCTGGGCCTCGCGGTACGAAATCGTCCGGCGCTGGATGCCGCGGTCGATCTGGTTCTCCGCGCGATTGAGGTCGCGGAGCAGCTCGTTGATCGCCTGGCGGTTGACGTTGTGGTGGTTGTAGGGACGCTGGATATTGGGACGGCCCCACTGCGCAGAAGCCGGAACCGACAGCGTCATGGTGGCGACGGTGGCGACGGCGGCGGAAATCAGGAACTTACGCATGGCGGTTTCTCCTTCTGGAACCATGCCGCCTTTCTACGACTCGCTTAATGTTTCGGCGCTGAACGCACTCGACAGCATTCGTTCAGCTAAAGAGCGACTTTCCTGAACGAAACCTAGCGCCGGCTGGTCCGGGTGCGCGGCCGGTCGGCGACCAGGCGAGCCGCGTTGACCCGCGATTGCAGCGCGAGCGCCCAGGCGTGAAGCGCGTGCGCCTCCGACGCGGAGAGACCGTCGCGGCGATAAGCTCGGCCGACGACCACCAGCCGCCGCGTGTCGCGGCGGAGCTGCCGCGCCTCGGCCTGCGAGAGCTGGCCGCTCTCGCGCCCGTCGCTGACCCGGTCGCGAATGTCGCGCACTTCGCGGCCGAAGCCGGGCAAGCCGAAGCTGCTGTCGCCGATGAACGGGTTGCCCCGGCCGACCGGCCCGTAATCGTGGCGACCGACAATCTGCGCCGAAGCGGGCGCCGCGGCGAATGCGAGTGCAGGTGCGGCGAAGGCGGCGAGGATCAGGCTGCGCATGCTAGGCTCCCGGCTGGATCGGCGTGCCGATCATCGCCTCGAAAGCTGAACGCCAGCCGAACGTCAGCTCTTCAGCTTCCAGCCGCTCCGCAACATCGCATAGACCAGGGCCCCGAGGAGGACGTTGATCGCGAGCAGCAGCAGCGCGCCGAACAGGATTGGGGAGTCCGCCCGGCCGAGGAAGCCGTAGCGAAATCCCGAGATGACGTAGAAGAAGGGGTTGGCGTGGCTGACCGCGCGGAAGGCGGGCGACAGGCTCTCGATCGAATAGAAAGTGCCCGAGAGCAGCGACAAAGGCGCCACGACGAAGTTCGTGACCGCCGCCGCATGGTCGAATTTCTCCGCCCAGACCGAGGTGGCGAGGCCGAGGAAGCCGAGCATCATGCTCCCCATCAGGCCGAACCAGAGCACCGCCCAGAGGTGGCGCGGCGCGACGTCGACGCCGGGCCAGAGCAGCATCGCCGCCCAGACCGCGAAGCCGACCAGCAAGGCGCGGGTGACGGCCGCTCCGACCAGCGCCGCCATCAGCTCCCCGGTCGAGAGCGGCGGCATCAGATAGTCGACGATCGTCCCCTGGATCTTGGCGACCAGCAGGGAGAAGCTCGCATTGGCGAAGCTGTTCTGCAGCATCCCCATTACGATCAGGCCGGGCGCGATGAAATCGGCGAACGGGGCGCCGAGCACGGTCCGTCCCTCGCGGCCCAATGCAACCGTGAAAATGACCAGGAACAGCATGGTGGTGACGGCCGGCGCCCAGATCGTCTGCAGCTGCACCTTGAAGAAGCGCCTCACCTCCTTCACATAGAGGGTCCTCAGGCCGCCCCAGTTCACGTTCCGGATCACCGGGACGCCGGGACCGGTCCGAACCCAATTCGAAGGCCGGTCGTTCATGGCGCAGTCGCTAGTCGCTGCCGCCCCGAGCGGCAAGGCCGAGACCGAGCAGGTGAAATGACGATGTCCTGGACCGACGAACGGATCGACCGCCTCAAGGACCTCTGGACCCGCGGCATGACCGCGAGCCAGATCGCCGACGAGCTTGGCGGGGTCAGCCGCAATGCGGTGATCGGCAAGGCCCACCGATTGGGCCTCCAGGCGCGCCCCTCGCCGGTGAAGCCGAACGAGCACGAAGACGCGGAGGGTGCGCCGGCCGAGGCCGCGATGGTCCCCGAAGCCGACGCCGCGCCGGCCGCCGAGGTGGCGGAGCCGGCGCCGTGGGAGGACGAGCCGGCCGACGAATCCGCCGAAGCGTCGCCGGCGCAGCCCCGCCCCGCCGGCCCGCCGCAGCCGCAGATCCGTTCGATCGGCCCGGGCGGCTTTCTCCGTCAGGGTCCCGGCGACCAGCAGCCGCCGATCCCGCCCGCCCCGCCGCGCCGGCTGGTGCCGGCCAAGCCGAGCCCCGAGATCGCCGACAAGACCAGCCTGCTCGATTTGAACGAGCGCATCTGCAAATGGCCGATCGGTCATCCCGGCGAGCCGGACTTTCACTTCTGCGGCAAGCCGAGCAATCCGGGCTTTCCCTATTGCGTGGAGCATTGCGGAGTCGCCTATCAGGCCCAGCTCCCCCGCCGCGACCGCCGCCCGCCGCCGCCTCTGCCCTTTGGCGGTCCGCGCATCCGCTGAGGACGGCCGCCGGCGATGGGCCTGTTCCTGGTCTGGCACGACCCGGAGCGCGCGATCGAGCCGGAGCTGCTGCTCGCGCTCGACCGCTTCGAGCTGTGCCCCGGCCTGATGCTCGTCGACAGCGCGGATGCGCTTTCGCCGCTCTACCACCGGATCAAATGGGCGCTCCCTGCCGACACCGTCCTTCTCGTCGCTCCCCTCGCCGGGGCGCCCAAGCTCAAGCTGATGCAGGAGGGCGCGATGGCCTGCGCGCGCGCACCGTAACCGCATCGGATGAGGCCATTCCTCCCGTTTCGGCCGCGTAACCCAGGTTAGCGACTTTTCCAGGAACGGCGCTAGCATGGACGGCGTTGGTAGGAAGACTGACCGTGACTTTCAAGTCGCTGATCGGATTGGACAAATTCGGAGTTTCGCTGCTGAAATGTCGCCCGACGAAATGGCTTATCTGGAAAGCCGCGCCGAAGCCGAAATCGCCCTCGCTCAACAGGCCGCGCACGCCCGGGCGGTCAAGGCGCATTACGAGCTCGCTTCGGCCTATCTCGACCGCCTGCACGGCGAGACGCCGGTAGCCGGACCGAACATGCTGACCTCCTAAGCTCCTCCCTGCGTCGAAGGCGTGGGGAGGGGGGTGTAGGCGGGTCGGCATGCCGGGGGCATGCCGAGAGCCGGAACCGGCTGCGCAGCAGCCGTCGGGCGCAGCATGGTGGAGGGGTAGAAGGCTACGACTCAGAGGATCGCGCGCGAACCGCCAACGCCACGCCAGCTACCCCTCCACCAGCTTTCAGCTGCTCCCCCTCCCCATCTGGCGATGGGGAGGAACCCGGTAGCCGGACCGAACGCCCTACCCCCCTAGCGAAGCCGGCCCCGGCGCTGGGCGCCGAGGCCGGAAGTTGACGAGTTGGACAAACTGGACGCGATCAGGCCGCGTCGCGGGCCTGCTCGCCGCCATTGTCGTTGCCGCTCGAACGCTCGGATTGGCCGTCGATCTGCTGCTGTTCCTGCGCGCCATTGATCAAGACCTTGCGCGGCTTCATCTCCTCGGGGATCTCGCGGACGAGGTCGACGGCGAGGATGCCGTCGCTGAGGTCGGCATTCTTCACCTGGACATAGTCGGCGAGGCCGAAGCGGCGCTCGAAGGCGCGGGTCGCGATGCCGCGGTGGATGTAGCGGCGCTCATTGTCCTCGCGCTTGCGGCCCGAGACGATCAGCAGATTCTGCTGCGCCGTAATGTCGATCTCGTCCGGACGGAAGCCGGCCACCGCCAGCGTGATGCGATATTCGTCGTCGCTGACCTGCTCGAGGTCGAAGGGCGGATAATTGTCCGTGGGCTGCGACGCGTTGCCGCTCTCGAGCATGTCGAACAGGCGGTCGAAGCCGACCGTCGAGCGGCGGAAGGGGGCGAAATCGAAATTGGTCCTCATCATGTCCTCCATAGAGCAACGTGGGTGCCGGACCCGACAAGGCATCCGGCTACGCCCGATATGGTTCGGCAAGGCCAGTTTTCAAGGCCATCTGGTTCGAAAAAATTGCGTGGCGCGGATCAGATTCGCCGGCGCAGCCTCAGCAGCGCCTCGACCTCGCGGCCGTCGCGCAGCAGCAGGAGGCGACGCCCCGCGCCGTCTTCGCGCAGCGCCGCGCGGACCGCCTCCAGGGTCATCGCGGCGGCCGGCCGGCCGTCGAGCGCGAGCAGGCGGTCGCCGGCGCGCACGCCCGCTTCCGCCGCGGCCGTGCCCTCGGCGACGCCCGCGACGACGAGGCCCTCGGCCGCCTGCAGCAGCGCGAGCCCGCTCATGTCGGCCTCGAAGGGCGCCTCCACCCCTGCACCCGGGACGAAGCGGACGGTCCGCGCCGCATAGTCGATGGTGACCCGATACCGGCGCAGCAGCTCGCCCCCGATCCGCCCCGCCGACTCGGCCCGGACGCCGGCGCCCTGGATCAAGGAGAGCGAGACGATCGGCCGCTCGGCGACCACGGGCCCGAACACCAGCCGGTCGATCCGCGCCAGCCGCGCCTCCGCCGCCCCGCCGACCCCCCGCATGACGGCGGCGAGGGTCGGGCCGACCCGCGCCAGCAGGTTCTGCTGGGCGACGAAGCGGCCGTTGAGGCTGAGCGTGCCGCCGAAACCTGTGTCGAGATGCAGCAACGCCGGCACCGTCGCCCCGCCGAACGTGAGGCTCGCCTCGACATAGGGCTTGCGGTCGATCAGCCGGATCGGAACCGGATCGCCGGCCGCGGGGGCGCCGCGGCGGGGGTAAAGCCGCAGCAGCCGCGCGGCATAATCGATCTCCACCGCATAAGCGGCGAAAAGGTCGTAGCCGACCACCCCCTCGAAGCGGCGGCCGGTGCCGCTGAAGACGGGACCGAACAGCAGCTCCGCGGGCGCCGAGATGCCGCGGCCGACGGGCAGGGTCAGCGTTCCGATGCGAAGCGCGGCCGGGGCGACATAAGCACCGCGGACACGGCCGGCGCCGGTACCGGTGATGCCGACGCGGCCGGAGGTGCGCAGCCCGGCTTCGGCGACCAGTTCCGCCGTATAATGGGTGAGCTGCGCGCCGGTATCGAGGAGGAAGGAGCGGTGCGCGAAGCCCGGGCCGCCGACGTCGAGATAGATGCGGTTGTCGTAAAGCTCGAACGGGATGACGTGCGCCGGAGCCTGCGCCCGCGCCGGAAAGGCCCCAGCGAGCAGCACGAGCAGGACGATCAGGAGGCGCGGCATGCTGTGCTTCTAGCATCTGCAGGCCCGCGCAGGGAGGGCCGCGCGAGGCGCTTGGCGCGGCCCACCCCCTCCTTTATGCAGGACCGGCCTGCAGCCCTCCCCGGGCGGCATGGGGAGGAGAAACATGATGCGCATCCTGTTCGCGCTGCCGCTGCTGACGCTCGCGGCGTGCAACGTCCAGAACGATACGGCCAACGACCAGATGACCCTGCAGTACAATCAGGAGCGCCTGGAGGACTTCGCCTCGGACGCGGCCAACGCGACCGAGGACGCCGCCTCCAGCGTTGGCAACATCGCCGTCTCGACCGGCCAGGCGATCCGCAACGAGGTCGGCGACATCGATGTGAACGTCGACGTCGACCGCAACCGCTCGGGCAACTCGAACTGAGCTCAAGGCCGGCGGGAGCGGCGATAAGGACGATCCCGGCGGCCGCGGAGGAGAAGGCCGCCTTCGCGCGCCGCGGCCTTGTGGCACCGGTCGCAGCCGAGTCCTGTCGTGACGCTTCGCCATGCCGAGGGCAGGCGCGAGCGGCTGCGCTTCGCGGATTTTCATTCCTCAGCCATTCCTCAGCCTTCCCTCATGACGCTCACCGCTCTCGTGGGAAACAGGCTCTCTCGTTGATCGAAGGAGAGCGAAGATGGCGGGGACGGGGGAATCGGAACGGCGCGGCTTTCCGTGGCGGCTGCTCGGCTGGGGCACGGCCGCGGCTTTGCTGCTGCTGCCGATGGTGGCGATGCAGTTCACCGACGAGGTCAACTGGGGTCCGTTCGACTTCGTCTTCGCGGGCGTCCTGTTCGGCAGCGTCGGCCTCGCCTTCGAGCTGACCGTCCGCACGAGCGACAACAAAGCCTTTCGCGGCGGCGTGGCCGTCACCCTCGCGGCGGCCTTCCTGACCGTGTGGGTCAACGCCGCGGTCGGCATGATCGGGGACGAGGACAACCCCTACAACCTGCTGTTCCTCGGCGTGATTGTCGTCGCCCTGTTCGGCGCGATCATCGCCCGCTTCCGGCCCGCCGGCATGGCCCTCGCGTCGCTCGTCGCGGCGGTGGCGCAAGCCGGGCTCGGCGCCGCCGGCCTGGCGACCGACCTTCGCGGCGGCATCTTCAGCACGGGTTTCGCCCTCCTCTGGCTCCTCGCGGCGGCCTTGTTCCGCGAGGCCGCGGCCGCGGAGCGAAAGACGGACTCCGCCGCTTAGCCGACCGTCCGCGATTGCGCTGCCGCGGGGGCCGCGGCAGACAGGCGTCATGACCCATCGCGCCGGCAGGAAAGGATGGTGGCTGATCCCCGGGGGAGTCCTGCTCGGGCTCCTGCTCCTCAATTGGGAAGCGATCTCTCTCGGCCTTGCCGTCGCTTCCTCGGAGAGCAGGCCGGAACTGCTGCGCGACGCGGACTGGGACGAGCCGGGTTCGGCGCGATCCTTCACCCGTCGCTTCGCGCGCGGCACGCCCGCGGCCGATCTGCTGGATTGGCTCGCTGCGAACGGCTTCACCATCGACCGGGCGTCGTCGTCGGCCGTGAAGCGCGTCGGCAGCCTGCCCTGCAACGAGCGGATCGCGATCGTCTGGCACGCCGCTCCGAACGGCCGCCTCACCGGCGCCTCCGCCACGGTGTCGGAGGCCGGCTGCCTCTAGACCAGCTTCCCGCGCGCTCATCCACAGCTTCCTTGGGCGGACGCTTGGCGAGGGAATCCCCCTCCCCTATACCTCCCCCATGACAGATTTGTTCGCGTCTTCCGCCGCGGCCGGCGGCGAGTATGACGCCAGCTCGATCGAGGTGCTCGAGGGCCTGGAGCCGGTCAGGCGGCGGCCGGGGATGTATATCGGCGGCACCGACGAGCGGGCGCTCCACCATCTCGCCGCCGAAGTGCTCGACAACAGCATGGACGAGGCGGTCGCCGGCTTCGCCACCCGGATCGAGGTGACGCTCGAGCCCGGAAACCGCCTCACCGTCGCCGACAACGGCCGCGGCATCCCGATCGACGAGCATCCCAAATATCCGGGCAAGTCCGCGCTCGAGGTGATCCTCACCATGCTCCATTCGGGCGGCAAGTTCAGCCACAAGGCCTATGCGACTTCGGGCGGCCTCCACGGCGTCGGCGTCAGCGTCGTCAACGCGCTCTCCACCGATACGGTGGTCGAGGTGGCGCGCAACAAGGAGCTTTACCGCCAGACCTTCTCGCGCGGCGTCCCGACCTCGCAACTGGAGCTTCTCGGCCCGACCCAGAACCGGCGCGGCACCACCCTCTCCTTCGTGCCGGACATCCAGATTTTCGGCGAGGAGGCGCGCTTCAAGCCGGCGCGGCTCTATCGGCTCGCCCGCTCCAAGGCCTATCTCTTCGCCGGCGTCGAGATACGCTGGAAGTGCGATCCGTCTTTGATCTCGGACGAGACTCCCGCCGAGGCGGTGTTCCAGTTCCCGGGCGGGCTCTCCGATCATCTGAGGGAGCAGATCGGTGCCCGCGAGTGCGCGACGAACGAATATTTCAGCGGCCGGCAGGACTTCCCGAACGGGCAGGGCTCGGTCGAGTGGGCGGTCGCCTGGCCCTTGTGGAGCGAGGGCGGCTCATCCTTCTACTGCAACACCATCCCGACGCCCGACGGCGGCACCCACGAACAGGGCTTCCGCACCGCCCTCGCCCGCGGCATCCGCGCCTTCGCCGAACTGGTCGGCCAGAAGAAGGCGAAGGATGTGCAGGCCGAGGACGTGGTCGGCGGCGCCGAGATCATGCTCTCCGTGTTCGTCCGCGATCCGCAGTTCCAGAGCCAGACCAAGGACCGGCTGACCTCGCCCGACGCGGCCCGCTTCGTCGAAGCCGCGGTGCGCGACCATTTCGACCATTATCTGGCCGACCATATGGACCGCGGCCGCGCTCTGCTCGGCTTCGTTCTCGATCGGATGGACGAACGGCTGAAGCGCCGCGCCGAGCGCGAGATCAAGCGCAAGACCGCGACCAGCGGGCGCAAGCTGCGCCTCCCCGGCAAGCTCACCGATTGCGCCAACGACGATCCCGCGGGCACCGAATTGTTCATCGTCGAGGGCGACAGCGCCGGCGGCTCGGCCAAGCAGGCGCGCGACCGCAAGACCCAGGCGATCCTGCCGATCCGCGGCAAGATATTGAACGTCGCCTCGGCGACCGCCGACAAGATCCGCGGCAACCAGGAGATCGCCGACCTGATCCAGGCGCTCGGCTGCGGCGCGCGCGAGCGCTGCAACCCCGACGACCTGCGCTACGAGCGGGTGGTGATCATGACCGACGCCGACGTCGACGGCGCCCATATCGCCACCTTGCTGATGACCTTCTTCTTCCAGGAGATGCCGGAGCTGGTCCGCCGCGGCCATCTCTTCCTCGCCCAGCCGCCGCTCTACCGGCTCGCCGCCGGCGGCAGTGTCGCCTACGCCCGCGACGACGCCCACCGCGCCGAGCTGGAGCGCACCATTTTCAAGGGCAAGAAGGTCGAGGTCTCGCGCTTCAAGGGCCTCGGCGAGATGAACCCCCAGCAGCTGCGGGAGACCACCATGGACCCGAAGACCCGCGCCCTGATCCGGATCACGCTGCCGCAGGAATATGAGGACCGGGCGGGCGTGCGCGAGCTCGTCGACCAGCTGATGGGCCGCAATCCCGAGCATCGCTTCGCCTTCATCCAGAGGAACGCCGCCAAGGTCGACGAGGAGGCGATCGACGCATGAGCGACCGGCCCGGCCCGTTCGACTTCGCCGGCCACAAGGCACGCTCGAAGCGTCTGTGGGAGGAGACGGGCTGGGAGGAGCTTGACCTCTTCATCGGGCCCAACGCCGACAGGTTCCGCAGCGCGTGGGAGGCGACACGGGCGAAGACTCTCGACGGGCGCGGCGGGATCGCCCTGGGCTTCTGCTGGCCGGCCTTTCTGTTCGGCTTCGCCTGGTTCCTCTACCGCAAGATGTGGGCGTTCGGCCTGCTGCTGCTGATCGTGCCGGTGGCGCTGGGCTTCATGTTCGAAAGCCCGGGCGGAAGCATCGGCGTGGCGGTGGCCGTCTCGCTGTTCGCGAAGAGCATGTACGTCCAGCACGCTTTGCCGAAGATCGAGGACGCGCGACGCGGCGGCGGCGACGAGGCGGTGCGCGCGGCGGGCGGGGTCTCGATCCTGGGAGGCGCGATCGGCGGTACGATCCTCGCCGCCAGCGCAGCGGCCACCGTCTATCTGTTCATGACGGGCGGTCTGTGAGCCGGCGGCGCCAGCCTCTCCACCCGATCCGCCAGGGCTGGACGGTGAAGCGCGCGACCGGCATCGGCGTCATCGCGGGGCTCGCCGCCCTGGTGCTGGGCCTGTTCGCGCCGGGCTGGCCGGCTTTGCTCCGCCTTCCCTTCCTGCTGCTCTGCGGCGCGGCGGCGGTCTGCGGCCTCTCGATCCTCTGGATCACCGCCGTCGACCGCCTCCGCTACGGCCGCCGCGGCGAGCGGCTGGTGCCCTTGAGGGTGTTCGACGTGGCGCTGGCGCTGCTGTTGGCGGTCCCTTCGCTGTGGGCGCTGGGGGTGTTCGGGAACCGCTGATCCCGCCCGTTCATCCTGAGTAGGGACCGAGTAGGCGAAGCCGGAGCGAGGGCCCGTATCGAAGGACCGGATCCCTCGATACGCCGTCTCGACTTCGCTCGACGGCTACTCGGGACGAACGGAGCCGGGCTGTTACCTCCCCACGTCCTCGCCCACCTCCGCCAGCGCCGCCTCGATCATCCGCTGCCAGGTCGCGAGATCGCCCGCTTCGGCCATTGCCGGGTCCGGTTCGCGCAGGGTCTTCAGGATCGCGATCGCGTCGCCCTGATAGTCGCGCCAGATCGCATCGACCCGGTCGCCCGCCGAAGGGTCGTTGCCCTCGGCGTTGACGCTGACGATGCGGCCGGCAATGACCCGGGCGATCCGCTCGATGAGGCTGGTGCTCGATACCGGCATGGACGCTCTCCGCAAAATGGCTCGCCACCGTAACGGCGCAGCGGCGCACTGGTTTCATCCGTCTTGCCTCTCCGCGCCCCCGCCTTAGTCTGGACCGCATGAAACGCCTGCTGCTCGCGCTCGCCGCCTTGTTCGCCATCGTCTCGCTCGCCGCCCCGGCGGCGGCGCAGGGGCCTTCGCCCGAGCTGGCGCGCCGGGCGGCGGAGCTGGTGCCCTTCTTCCGCGGGGAGGGCGACCCGACTGCGCTGTTCTCGCCGCGCTTTCTCGCCGCCGTGCCGCGCCCGCAGCTCGACGCCGTGACCGCGCAGATCCGCAGCGCCCACGGCGCCGTCCGCCGGCTCGTCCGGATCGAGCCGCGCTCCGCCGCCGCCGGCACGATCGTGCTCGAGTTCGAGCGGTCGAGCCTGCGCTTCAACATGACGCTCGAGCCGAACGCGCCGCACCGGATCGAAGGCCTGCTGCTGGTCGGCGCCGACGTGCCCGGCGACAGCTTGGCCGCGATCGTCCAGGAATTCCGCCGCCTGCCCGGCCAAACGTCGCTCGCTGTCGCCCGGCTGGGCGAGGCGCCGGTCATGCTCGCCGGGCACGAAAGCGAGCGCCCGCTGGCGATCGGCTCGGCGTTCAAATTGTTCATCCTCGCCGAGCTCGACCGCTCGATCCGCGCCGGCGAGCGGCGCTGGACCGACGTCGTCCGCGCCGACCGCCGCGCGCCCTCCGGTCCGCTGCAATATTGGCCGCCGGCGGCACCGGTCACGGTCCACAGCCTCGCCTCGCTGATGATCTCGCAGAGCGACAACAGCGCCACCGACAATATGCTGCACCTCCTCGGCCGCGAGCGGGTCGAGGCGCTGATGCCGGCGCTCGGCGTCCGCGCGCCCGAGCGCAACCGGCCCTTCCTCTCCACCCTCGAAGCCTTCCTGCTGAAGACCGCGCAGGACGAGCTGCTCCAATCCTGGCTGAGCGGGGGCGAGGCCGAGCGGCGGCGGATCCTGGCCGGCAGGCTCGCGACCATGGACATGGACGACATCGACGGCTTGCGGATCGGCGGCGCGCCGGCGCAGATCGACACCATCGAATGGTTCGCCTCGGCCGGCGATCTCGTCCGCGCCATGGACTGGCTCCGCCGCAACGGCAGCGACGAGACCCGCGCGATCCTGGCGATCAACCCGGGCCTCAGCCGCACGCTCGCCGCCGAGTTCGACTATTTCGGCTACAAAGGCGGCTCGGAGCCGGGCGTGATCAACATGACCTTCCTCCTGCGCAACCGCGCCGGCATCTGGCACGCCGTCGCCGCAAGCTGGAACAACCCCGCCGCCGCGGTCGACGATTCCCGCTTCGCCCTCCTGATGACCCGCGCCGTCCAGCTCGTCCGCTAGGCGACGGCCGGCGCGACGAGCGGGAAGCGCGGAATGACGATCGGGAAGCGCGACCCGTCGGCGGCGACCATCTGATATTCGCCTTCCATCGACCCCGTCGGCGTGGTCAGCGGGCAGCCCGACACATAGTCGAACGAGCCGCCCGGCTCGATCAGCGGCTGCTCCCCGACCACGCCGTCGCCCTGGACGACATGGGTCGCGCCGCGGCCGTCCGCGATCGTCCATTCGCGGCTGACCAGCTGCACCGCCTGGCGGCCGCCATTCTCGATGCGGATATGATAGGCCCAGAACCAGCGGCCCTTGCCCGGCTCCGACTGCTCGGGAAGGTAGCTCACCGAGACGCGCACGGTGATCGCGTTGGTGGTGGCGCTGTGGGGGAAGAATTCTTTCACGGCGCGCGCTTCTCTACTCCCCGCGACGCCAGGTCAACCGCCCGCCATCCGCTTCAGCCGGTCCACCAGCCGCTCGCGCGCGGCGAGCACCTCCGCCCGCCGGTCGGTGAGGAGATCGCGGGCGAGACGGTCGCCGGTGAGGCGCAGGCCCTCGCGGACCGTCTTGGGCATCGCCATCTCCGCCTCGTCGAGGCCGAAACCAAGCTCGCGAAGCAGCAGCAGCTCGTAGCGCACCAGGGCCGCCGCCCATCCCCGCGCGCTCGGCGCCGCCTCGATCGCGCCGAGCAGCCCCTCCAGCGCCTCGTAGAGCCGGGGATAGGCCTGGCCCTCGGGCAAGGCGGAAGCGGTCAGCGCGCAGGCCCAGTCGATCCCGGCCGCCGCGAGCGCTTCGGAGAGGAGATGCGCCCGGCTGTGCGCGAGCTCGACCGAGAGCTGGGCGAGCTGCTCGTCGTTGCGGGCGCGATACTCGGCCTGGACGAGGTTTCCGGGGACGAGCACGGGCCTCAGCCGCCGCGACTTGCCGCCGCGGACGAAGCCCGGCTGGACGCCGTCGTCCGGCGTCACCGCCCGCACGATCGCGCCATGCTCGCCGTGCGGGCGGACAGCGATCACGATCGCCTGGGTCAGGAGCCGCATCGCTCCAGCCTAACAGCGCCGGCCCGTCCTGCCCACCGGCTGGCAATTGGGCGCAACCGGGCCTAGACCTTGCGGAAATGCCGCGTAGCGACGCGGCCCTCTGGGGACTGGAATTTCCGATGGAGCCTTCGACCGCAAAGAGCGGCCATATCCGCCTCACTTCGCATCCGGGGTCGCGGCGGCCGCCGCGCTTCCCGATCGACTGGGGCGCCGCGACCGCGGCCGAGCGGGGCCCGGTGGTCGCGACCGTCAATTCCGCCTCGGACCGCAACGCGATCGGCGCCCATGGCGGCTCCTATTCGGTCTACCGCGCGCTCGCCATCTCGGCCGGCGCGATGGACCCGCAGGCGCGGCCCGACCTCCAGGACACGGCGCCGGTCTGCGAGATCGGCCCCCATCCGCAATGGTGCGAGAGCGCCAAGATCGTCTCGCTCGATCCCTGGGGCCACCGGGTGGCGCACGATTTCGCCGCGCTGATCGCCGAGGGCGTCGACATCCGCCCGTCGATCGCGATCACCAAGGCGCGGCTGACCCTGCACGAGATCCGGGACGCGATCGCCGCCGGCCGGCTCGCGGTCGACGGCGACATCGTCCACGAGGCCGGCGACGTCTCGGTGACCAAGATCGCGGTCGATCCGGTCTGGTGGCTGCCCGGCGTCGCCGAGCGCTTCGGCGTCGCCGAGACCGGCCTCAGGCGCTGCCTGTTCGAGCAGACCGGCGGCATGTACCCCGAGCTCGTCACCCGACCGGACCTCAGCGTCTTCCTGCCCCCGATCGGCGGCATGACCCTCTACATTTTCGGCGACCCCGCCTTCCTCGGCGGCAACAACGCCAGGACGCTCACCTGCCGCGTCCACGACGAATGCAACGGCTCCGACGTGTTCGGCTCCGACATCTGCACCTGCCGCCCCTATCTTACCCACGGCATCGAGGAGGCGACCCGCGCCGCTCAGGAGGGCGGAATCGGCCTCATCGTCTACAACCGCAAGGAAGGCCGCGCCCTCGGCGAGGTCACCAAGTTCCTCGTCTACAACGCCCGCAAGCGCCAGCCCGGCGGGGACCAGGCGGCGACCTATTTCGAGCGCACCGAATGCGTCGCCGGAGTCCAGGACGCGCGCTTCCAGCAGCTGATGCCCGACATCATCCAGTGGCTCGGCATCCGCCGCATCGACCGCTTCGTCTCCATGTCCAACATGAAGCACGACGCCCTGGTCTCCGGCGGCATCGAGATCGGCGAGCGGGTGCCGATCCCCGACGATCTCGTTCCCCCCGACGCCAGCGTCGAGATGGAGGCGAAGAAGGCCGCCGGCTATTACACCCCCGACGGCGCCCCCAGCGAGGACGCGCTCAGGAAGGTGGTCGGGCGGGATTTGGGGAAATTCTAGGCCGGATGGTTCCCTTGGTTCCCGTCATTGCGAGCGAAGCGAAGCAATCCAGTGCGGCCTCGGAGGCCCGCTGGATTGCTTCGTCGCTACGCTCCTCGCAATGACGGTGGCCATGCAAAATACCGAGACGCCGGTCCGCGCACTGCTCAGCGCCGCCGCGGTGCGCGATCGGGCGCACGAAATGCTTGAGTTCGCCCTCGCCGGCGAGGTCGAAGGCTGGTCGGTCGATCTCGGCCGTATGCAGGCTACGGCCGACCTCGTCGCCTCGATCACCCGCGAGCGCTTTCCGACGCTCGACATCCCCTTCCACGCGCGCTGGCGCCACTTCGTGGCCGGCGCGCCAAAGCTCCCGGAGAACGATCCGGCCGAGCGCGCCCGCGCCGCCTTCGACCTCGTCATCCTCTCGGTGCTGCTCGACGCCGGGACGGGTCCGGGATGGCGCTATGTCGATCCCGTCACGGGCGAGCCCTTCACCCGCTCCGAAGGCCTCGCCGTGGCCAGTCAGCGCATGTTCGAGGCGGGCGCTCTCGACGACCTTGCCGGGCTCGAGACGGAAACGCTGGCGCAAGGCTTCCAGGTCTCCGAAGACAACCCGCTCGCCGGACTCGAAGGCCGCGCCGCCTTGCTCCGCCGCCTCGGCACCCAGGTCGCGGCGCGGCCCGATTTGTTCGTCGGCGGCCGCCTCGGCGGGCTTTACGACGTCCTGGCCCAGGACGGCGGGGTACCGGCCCCCGATATCCTCGCGCTGCTGCTGGAAGCGCTCGGCCCGATCTGGGCAGACCGGCTCACTCTCGAAGGCGTCCCGCTCGGCGATTGCTGGCGGCACCCCGCGCTCCGCCGGGCGGACGCCACCGACGGCCTCGTCCCGCTTCACAAATTGTCGCAATGGCTGAGCTACTCGCTGATCGAGCCGCTGGAGGAAGCCGGGGTGGCGGTGACCGACATAGACGGCCTCACCGGCCTCGCCGAATATCGCAACGGCGGCCTGTTCGTGGACATCGGCGTGCTGACGCTCGCGGACCCGGCCGACGCCGCGCGGTCGCATCAGGTCTCGGACCCCTTGATCGTGGCCTGGCGCGCGATGACGGTCGCCCTGCTCGACAGGCTGGCGCCGCTGGTGCGCGAGCGGCTCGGAGTCGGCCAGGCCGAATTCCCGCTCGCCCGCATGCTCGAAGGCGGCACCTGGCAGGCCGGGCGGCGGATCGCGGCCGAGCGACGCCCGGGCGGCGGGCCACCCTTCAACATCATCAGCGACGGGACGGTATTCTGACCATGGACGGCTTCACGATCGTTTCGCACCCTCTGGTGCAGCACAAGCTCACCATCCTTCGCGACCGCACCAGCTCGATCCAGCTGTTCCGCACCGTCGTCCGCGAGATGGCGACTTTGCTCTGCTACGAGGTCACCCGCGACCTGCCGACCGAGCCGGTGCGCATCGAGACTCCCATCGCCGCCACCGACGCGCCCGCCATCCCCGGCAAGAAGCTCGTCTTCGCGCCGATCCTGCGCGCCGGGCTGGCCATGGCCGAGGGCATGCTCGACCTCGTCCCCTCGGCCCGCGTCGCCCATATCGGCCTCTATCGCGAGCCGACCACGCTCCAGGCGATCGAATATTATTTCAAGACGCCCGAGGACATCGCCGAGCGCCTCGTCATCATCGTCGATCCGATGCTCGCCACCGGCCACACCGCCATCGCCGCGATCGACCGCCTGAAGGAGGCCGGCGCCCTCGAAATGCGTTTCGTCTGCCTGCTCGCCGCCCGGCCCGGCGCCGAGGCGCTGCGCGCCGCCCATCCCGACGTGCCGATCTGGGCGGCCGGGATGGACGAGGAGCTGAACGACCACGGTTACATCGTCCCCGGCCTCGGCGACGCCGGCGACCGCACCTACGGCACGCGCTGAGCGAAGCGCGCCTCCGCCTACATCCTGATCGTCGCCCGGGCGTAGAAGAAGGTGCCGGGGACGTCGTAGGTGGTCGGGTCCATATTGTTGAGCCCGCAGGTGAAGCAGGCCGGCGGGTCGACGTCGAACAGATTGTTGGCGCCCAGCGCGAAGCCGAAGCCGCCGTTTATCGTCCAGCGCAGCTGCAGGTCGGTGTAGAAGGTCGCGCCCATCCTGTTGCCGTTGCCTTCCTCCACCGCGCCGCTGTAGCGGCCGGTCACCGAGGCGCCGAACTCGCGCAGCGACCAGTCGAGGATTGCGGTCGATTTGTAGCGCGGGAAGGCCTGGTCGGGGCTGCCCTGTTCGGTGCCTTCCCGCTCGATCACCGTCACGCCGTTGGTGGCCGGCACGGTAACCGTGAAGTTGCGCAGGAAGGTGTTGGTCCAGAACAGGCCGAACGTGCCCGCCCCGGTCTCGCCCGACCGCCAGTTCAGCGTCACGTCGAAGCCGTCGGTCTCGATCGAGGCGATGTTCTGGAGCGTGCCGGTGATCTGCGAGATCGCGCCGGAGGCGGTGCGGGTGATCGCCGCGCAGCTCAGCGCGTCATTCTGCCCGGTGCAGCGGGCGAGCAGGGTGCCGGCGTCGATCGCCTGGATGGCGCCGTCGACGCGGATGTTGAAATAATTGGCCTCGAGGCTGAGCCGCGGCATGAAGCTCGGCCGCCAGACCGCGCCGACGCCCCAGCTCTCCGAAGATTCGGCGTCGAGATCCTGATTGCCGCCGGTGATGACCGGAAGCTGCGGGTTGGCCTGGACGTAGCTGCCGTTGGCGGGGACGCCCTGCGCGATGCAATTGGTCCGCACCGCCGCCGGGATCTGGCCGCCGACCGCCGAGCAGGGATCGACCAGCTCCTGGTCGAAGCGCGAGGGGGTTCCGAACAGCTCGCCGATGCTCGGGGCGCGGAAGCCCTCGGCCCAGTTGCCGCGGAAGAGCAGGTCCTCGATCGGCTGCCAGTTGACGCCGGCGCTGAAGGTGGTCGTCGAGCCGCTGGTCGAATAATCGGAATAGCGGGCTGCGCCGGTCAGCTCGAGGCGATGGAAGAAAGGCGTGTCGGCGAGCAGCGGCAGGCGCAGCTCGACATAGGCTTCGTCGACATTGTAGCCGCCGCTGGTCGGCAGCGCCGGGATGTCGGAACCGAGGCCGGCCGCGACGATCGGATCGGGATCGAAGCTGCCGCTCTGGTCGCGATGCTCGACGCCGAAGGCGATGCCGAGCGGGCCGCCGGGAAGCTCGAACAGGCTGCCCGAGACGTTGGCCGAGACGTCCCAGACCTGCTGCTCGCTGCGGTCGCGCTGGGTGAAGGCGACATAGTCGATCATCGCCGGCGTGATCGATCCCTGGCCGCCGAAGATGTTGAACGGCACGCAGCTGCCGGTGCAATTGGCGAGCGGGCCGAGCGCCCGCTGCAGGTTGGCGGCGTTGACGTTGCCGTGCACCGTCTGCCGCGCCTCGTTCTGGCCGTAGATGCCGTTCACGTCCCAGAACCATTCGCTGCCGCCGACGTCGAACGAGCCGTCGAGCGTGGCCGCGCCGTACCAGGTGTCGACCCTCTGCTCGTACCGGCGGGGGCCGTTCTCGACGAAGCGCCGCCCGATGAAGGCGTAGTTGCCCGCGTTCAGCGTCCCGAACGGATTGAACGGATTGGTCGCGTCGATGGTGATCGTGTCGAGCAGATTGCCATTGCCCGCGTCCGGCCCGACGAAGAGCGGCAAAGGCGCCGCCTGGTTGGCGGAATCCCGCCGGTTGAAGACGCCGCGCAGGGTCAGGTTCGCTCTCTCGCCCAGCTCCTGCGTGACGTTGACGAACGCGCCGTACCGCTCGAGCGGGATCTGCATGAGATTGTAGGGCGCGAAGTTGAACCGGTCCGGCGTGGAGAAGTCCCGGTAATCGGCCAGGGTCGGCCGCCCGGTCAGGACCGGCGCCCGCAGAGTGAGGTCCTGGCCGAGCACGATGAAGCGGCCGTTGGGCGTGCCCGAGCTGCACGTGTTGTCGCAGGCGGTCGCCCCCGGCGTCGGGAATTGCGAAATCTCGCGGTCGGAGGAGAAGATCGCCTCCTGCCGCACGTAATTGCCGCCGACGACGATCCGGGTCGGGCTGTCGCTGCCGCCGATGCCGTAGCTCAGCTGATAATTTTGCAGCCCGCCGTCGCCCTCGCTCGTGATGCCGAACTGGGCCGAGCCCAGGAAGCCGTCCTGCTGGCGGCGGGTGATGATGTTGACCACGCCGGCGATCGCGTCGGACCCGTAGATGGACGAGGCGCCGGCCTGCAGCACCTCGATCCGCTCGATCATCGATTCGGGGATCGAGTTGAGGTCGGTCGATCCGGGCACGCCCGAGGCCGAGGCGCCGTTGACGTATCGCAGGCCGTCGACGAGCACGAGCACGCGCCGCGAGCCGAGATAGCGCAGGTCGATCTCGGCCGCACCGGCGCCGACGCCGCCGCCGTCGGGCGGGTTGCCGAAATTGCCGCTATTGTTGAATCTGGTGTTGAGCCCGCCGCCCGAGCTCGGCAGGCGCTGGAGCACTTCGGCGGCGTTGGAGAGGCCGGTGCGGTCGATGTCGGCGCGGTCGAGGAAGACGACCGGCTGCTCCTGGTCGAGCGGGTCGCGGCGAATGCGCGATCCGGTGACCACGATCGGCCCGCCTTCCTCGCGCGCGGCCGGCCCGGCGTCGGACTGGACCGGCTCGTCGGGCTGGGTCGTCGAGGGCTGCGCCAGGGCCGGCGAAGCGGCGAGCGCGGCCGCGAGCACGAACGAGGCGCTGCCGATGCGAAGCGCGCGAGACAAAGCGGTCATGGAATTCCCCCATTCCCCGGCCGCCGCCACGAGCGCGGCGGCTCGCGAGGCCGAAGTTACGGCCTCCGCGCGGCACTGCGAAGTAAAAACCTCGGCAAGCGGCAATCCCGACTCGATTTCCGGCGCTCGTTGCAAAGCAGTAACAACCGTCGGGCCGCGTGATCCGCGGCTTCCGCCGCTCCCGCCGGGCAGCTTGGTCGTCGGGCTCCCGGGTCGCTACGGGCCGAGCAGGACGCGCCCGAACAGCCCGACACCGAGGCCGAGGGCGCCGATGAAGAGGAATGCCAACAGCAATAGAGCGGCGCGGCCGACGCCGCCGCGCGAGCTCAACTGTCCCTGTCGCAACATGGCCAGATGCTGCCTGAGAGGCGCGCCGCTGAGGACGACACGCCTGGCTGCCTCCGGATCGGCGGGATCCGGGGCTCCGAACCTTTCGGTGAGCGCCACCACAAACGCGCCTTCCAGAGGGATCAGGGTCCTCAGCCTGCGGCCGCTCTCCTGGTAGGAGATTTCCATCAGCACGGCCGTCGCGGCCCGCACGTTGCGTTCGGCCAGCAGGACCCGGGCTTCGAGCAGGCGGACATTGTCCGGAGACCGTTTGCCTTCGGCCAGGGGGCTGTAGACCCCGGTATAATAAGCTACGCCCGCCTCCATCGCCTCGGCGACATCCTCGCGCGCGGCGTCGAACAATTTCGTCAGATGGTCGCGAGCCGTTCTGCCGCGCTCGTCGTTCCGGTTGAGCAGGAAGCTGATCGTGGCCGCGACCAGGCCCGAGAAGAAGAGCTGGATCAGGACGACTTGGATCGGAGGCCCCACCGCCCCTCTCCCCGGCTTATGCGGCCGCTAGCTGCGCCTCTTCACGCGCATATTTCTCCGCGATGTAGAGATAGATTTGCAATTCCGGATCGGTCGCTTCCAGCTTCACGCGCTCGTTCAGCTCCGCCGCTTCGACGCCATGTTCCTCGACCAGCGCGTGGAAGACATGCTTCAGGAACGAGGCTGGGAGCGCGGCGACGCCGTCGAGGCTGATGACCACGCGATCATGGCCGTCGAGCAGCGGCACGAGCTTGACCAGGAATTCGCGGGCGCTGTCGGCGCCGCCCGGGAAGGCCGAAAAGTCGTTCGCCAGCGAGAGCCGGGCTTCGTTCAAGGCGTCAACCTCCGCGCTCTCCTCTTGGCCGGGCGCCAAACCTGCCTCGGAACCGGTTCCACTCGGGTTAACGGACTCGGCACCGGAAAGATGCACCGCTTCCGCCAGCCGCTGCAGCATGCCCGCCACATCTGCCTCCCCGGTCATGAGCCGCCGCTGAATGCGGGCCGCCCCGGCCGTCGCCATGATAGCAGGTGCAAGGACGAGCGAAAGCGCTATTCTGGACCACTTTCCTTCCCACTTTCCCGCCGGCGCAGCTCGTGCGACACTGCGCGCAATGCGGATGCCCCTCCCCCCGTTACGCACGCTCGCCAGCCTCGCGCTCTTCGCGGCGACCGCGGCCGCAGCGTCGGTTCCCACCGGCGCGCATTTCGGCCCCTGGCATGTTGTCAGCATCGCCAGCGCCTCGGGCGTTTCCGGTGACGACGCGGTCGCGATGATCGTGCAGGAGCGACGCGGCGGCGAGCTCCAGGTCCACTGGGAGCAAGGCGGCCCCGTCATCTTCTCGATCGACATCGAGAGCTGCGGGGGCCGCGACGAGGATTTCGAGCGCAGCGCCCGGGTCGGACAGGCCCAATGGCTGGCAATGGCCGACGCCGGCGCGGCCCGCCTCCGCGCCGATTTCACCGCCTGGCTCGCCGAAGCGCGCCGCATCTGCCCGCGCCGCGCCGCCGCCTTGCGCCTCAGCCGCCTCGAAGCCGCCGCCCGCGACTTCACCGCCCGCCTCCGCGCCCTCGCCCGCTGAAGGAACAGCCTGCCCCCCGTCCCCCACCGGGTTCGGAATACGGGGACAATCGGGTAGACTGTCCTCTCCAGGCCTCCCCACCGCTTCGATCGGAACCCTCGATGCCCAGCAGCCTCGCCGACCAGGATCAGAGACAGCGCGTCGTGCTGCTGGTGTGGATCGCGCTCGCCTCGATCCTGCTGTGGCAGACCAGGCTCGGCAGCCTTCTTCTCTATCCCTTCACCATCCTGGCGACCTGGTTCCACGAGATGGGCCATGGCATCGCCGCGATGCTCGCCGGGCGGGGGTTCGAGCGGCTGCTGATCTTCGCCGACGGCTCGGGCGTCGCTGTGTCCCTCCGCCCCGCCGACGGCTACGGGGCGACCGATGCGCTGATCGCGGCGAGCGGCCCGCTCGGACCGGCGATCGCAGGAGCGCTGCTGATCGTCGCCTCGCGCTCTCCCGCCGCCACGCGATACGCTCTGGCGGTGCTGGGCGCCCTGCTCGTCCTCTCCACTTTGATCTGGGTCCGGTCGCCGACGGGCTGGCTGGTTCTCCCCGCCCTCGGCATCGCGATCGGCCTGCTCGCGCTGCGCGGATCTCCGCCCTGGCGGGGCTTCGTCATCCAGTTCCTCGGCGTCCAGGCGGCGATCAGCGCGTGGCAGCAGTTCGGCTATCTGTTCAGCCCGGGCGGAACCATCGGCGGCGCGCTCCACCGCTCGGATACCGGCGCCATCGCCGACGTCCTGCTCCTGCCTTACTGGTTCTGGGGCGCGCTCATCAGCGCGGCGATCCTGGCCCTTTTATGGTGGAGCCTCAGCCTCGCCTTCCGACCGTACCGCAGATAGAAGTAACGGCCCTCACAGCCGCCTGATCCGCGGCATCGGCCGCTCCGCCCGGAACAATTCGGTCATCGCCCAGACCATCGCGTCGGCCCGGTCCGGGCTCCCCGGCCCTTCATAGCCCGCATAGGTCATCGCGCAGAGCTCGTCCTCCAGCTCGGGGAAGCGCCCGGCGAGCTTCGCTTTCCCCGTCTCGAAGCGGAAGGCGACCGGCTCGGCCCGCGCCGCCTTGGAGGCGGTCGCGCTGACCAGCTTCACCGGCAGCCCCGTATCGGCCGCGCGCAGCACGCTCTCGACCATGTCGCCGCCCTGATTCCTCTCCGCGACGACCCGGGCGGCCCCGAACTGCTCCGCCGCAATCGCCACCCGCCGCGCCCATCCCTCGGGCCTGAGCCCGGCCACGGTCAGGTCGGCGACCACATAGCCGCACCCGTCCTCCCCAAGCCCGCACACGACGATTCCGCAGCCGTCGCCCTCCGCGGTCGCCGGCGGGTCCACCCCGATCACGATGCGGGAGAAAAACGGGGACAGTATACATTTTCCGGGCGATGCATCGCCGCTCCCGCCGGCCAGTGCGGGAAAATGTATACTGTCCCCGCTCACCCGCGCCCCGTCCAGCATCTCGCGCGTCCACAGCGCCCCGGGGAAATCGTCGAGCAGCTCCCCGTCCAGCTCCTGCCGCGCCAGCCGCGACCCCGCATACATGTCCCGCATCGCGCTCCGGTAATCGGCCGGATTGTTCGGATTCTCCTCGGTCCGCCCCTCCGTCTTCGCCGAGCGCGGCAGCGCCAGCACCCGCTTCATCAGCGGCACCGGCTTGGGCGTGGTCGTCACGATCGTCCGCGGCGCATCCCCGAGCCGCAGCCCGAGCATGAGATTGTCGAATGTCTCGTCCGCATTGGGCCAGTGGGCAAGCTCGTCGCACCAGGCGAAATGATGCTGCGGCCCCCTGAGCTTCCCCGGCCGCTCGGCGGTATAAGCGAACGCCCGCGCGCCCGAGGGAAATCTGAGCATCCGCTTGCTCGGGAACCACCGCGCCTGCTCCCCCTCGCGCGCGATGTTGAGCAGCCCGCTCTCGCCCTCGACCATCACCCGCACCACTTCCTCGAGGCTGGTCCCGACCAGAGCGATCCGCGCCTCCCCGCTCTCCCGCGCCCGCGCCCAGACCCATTCGGCCCCCGCCCGGGTCTTGCCGAAGCCGCGCCCGGCCTTGATCGTCCACACCCGCCAGGGCGATCCGTCGGCGCAGGGCGGCGGCTCGATCTGCCCGCCGAACGCGCCCCACCACCATTCCTCGTAGAGGGCGACGATCTCCTCGCGCGTAAAGCCCTTCAGCATCCGCCGCCGCATCTCCGGCGGCAGCGACATCAGCAGGCGCAGCACCGCCAGCTGCTCGCTCCTTTTCACCGCGTCGGGCGGGGACAGTCACTCGTGACTGTCCCCTCCTTCGCTGGAAGTCGCGCACCGTCGTAGCGCGCGGCGATGTCGGGCGGCAGCGGCGGGATGGCGAGAGCGAGGGCGCGCAGCTTTTTCTCGAGCTTCCCGATCGCCTGGTCGAAGGAGACGCGCTTCGGATTGGCCTTGGAGAAAGCGCGCCCCTCGCCGCGCTTCAGCCGCCGCTCGGCCCGCTCCAGCAGCCGCATCACCCGGTCGAACTCGGCCGCCACCTCGCCTTCCGGGATGAGCGCGTCGCGGACCCTCTCCATCGCCTTCAGCCGCTGGCGCAGCGCCTCCGCCTCCAGCTTGGCGAAGGAGATGAGGAGGGCGCCGTCCCACTCCGCCGCGAAGGCCGGGTCCTTGCGGTAATGATTGTAGACCGTGCTCTCGTCGACGCCCGCGGCGTCCGCCGCCGCGCTCACGTCGCCCGTGCCCGCGAAATGCGAAAGAAAGGTCTCGACCCTCCGGCCGACGAACTTGACCTGCCGCATCTTGCGCAGCTGCAGCGGCCGCCTGCAATTGGGCGCGATCCGGACCGTCTCCCCGTCCGCTATGGGCAGCGGCACCGTCCGCTCGCGCAGCGCCGAAAGCTCGAGAGCATCGGCCCAGTCGTCGGCGAACTCCGCATCCGCCTTGCGCGCCTTGTAGAAAGCGCTGATCGAGCACCCCGCCGCCCGCGCCGCCTCCTCCAGCCGCACCCCGGCCTTCACCTGCTTCAGAAACGCCCGCTTCGCCGCCGCATCGACGCACCCCACCCTCGCCCGCGGCGCCCTGTCCTTCGTCCCCGGCCTGCGCCCCACCGCCCGTCTCCCGTTCATGATATGTACCATCCCAGCCCAAAAAAAACGCGCCGATGCCAAGGCATGGCGCGTCCAAGATCGGCTGCCGCCCGCGCCCCGAAGCGATTCTCCGAAGCCTTCCTCACAGTGTCATATTTGCGCGTTTTTGTCAAGGGCGAGAGCCGTTTTGGTTCTAAGTTGATGATCGCGTCTGCCTCCCCTCCTTGGAAGAGAGGGGTTGGGGGTGGGTGCCGCCGAGGCACTCGGCGGCTTTTCCCTTGGCCGCTTGCGTCCCTAAAGGCTTTATCATAAATTGATACGAACGGTTAGGAGCCGCGGCGTGCCTTCAAGCTATTCGATCGGCGACCATTTCGAGCGTTTCGTGCAGCACCAGCTGCGCAGCGGACGCTTCTCCTCGGCCAGCGAGGTCGTGCGCGAAGGCCTGCGGCTGTTCGAGGAGCGGGAGGCCGAGCGCGAAGCCAGGCTTGAGGCGCTCCGGCGCGAAATCGCCGTCGGCATCGAAAGCGGCGACGCCATTCCCGCCGACGAGGCGTTCGCGCGCGCCCGCCGCGCCGTAAAGGAGGCTGCGTCGGCCGGTACCCGACGTTGAGGCGGCTCGAATTCTCGCCTGCCGCCACGCAGGATCTTGTCGAGATCGCGGCGTACATCGCCGCCGACGATCCGAGGCGTGCCTCCAGCTTCGTCGACGAGCTGGAGCTGCGCTGTTCGAAGCTCCCCGCCTTCCCGAACGCAGGCCGGGCCCGCCCCGAGCTCTCGCTGGGCCTGCGTTCGGTTCCCGAGGGGAAATACGTCATCTTCTACAGCTCGTCCGAGGCCGGGGTTCGGATCGAGCGCATCCTCCACGGCGCCCGGGACCTGCCCGCCGCCTTCCACGACAGTGACGCCGACGAGCCACGCTGAAGGGATAGCTAGGCTGGCTGTCCCCCGCCGCTCGGAAAGGGGGACAGTTACTGTGACTGTCCGCTCTCACGCAACACTGGTTTGCTTGGCTTGGAGGTCACTCGAACCGCGGGCGCCTTTCCGCCCCTCCTTCATCGGGACCGGCTCAGGGATGCTCATTCCTCAGGGTCAGCTTGCTACACCACGAGCACTTGCAGCACGCATCCTTCGAACTGTAGATCGGCGCGCTGCATGTCGAGCTATTGTGACGTCTAGGAGGGTTTTTACCGCCTCACGCGCCGATTGAAACCGATGGGGAAGATTGGTCTTCACCAACCATTCGGCGTCTTCGGGCGCAACTGTGACCACTTCAATATCTTTGTCGTCGCTGTCGATAAAACCCATATAGTGGTGCGCGGCATTGAAAGATGGTAACACAGCAACCTCAGGGTCTTCTCCCGCGACCGCCATGTCTCCGTGCAAACCCAACCCCTCGAGTTGACTCTCACCGGGCAAAGGCATAATGTATCTCATTCGAGATACAGGGATTGAATATGGCCGCTTCCAGCTCGATGATGCATGTCCGGATCGATGACGAGGTGAAGGCGCAGGCGACCGCTGCGCTCGAGGCGATGGGTCTCTCGGCGTCCGACGCGGTTCGGCTGCTGTTCCATCGGATCATCGCCGAGCAGGCCTTCCCGCTCGAGCTCAAGGTGCCCAATAAAGCGACCCGGGCCGCCATGGCCGAGGCCGACGATATCCTCTCGAAGCGGCGCGCCCGCTTCGCCGACGGGGAGGCGCTGATCGCCGATCTCGATGCCCGGAGAAGCTAGGAGCGACAAGCGCGCGAAGCCTCCGCGCGCCTGCGACTATGCCAAGGCCTTCTCGAAGGATTGGGAGCGGCTGTCGAAGTCGGGACGATACGACATGAAGCGGCTGAAGGACGTGATCCTGCTTCTGGTCGCCAATGACGGGGCGCTCCCCGCGGAGTGGAAGGATCATCCGCTCAAGGGCGAATGGGCCGGCTATCGCGAATGCCATGTCGGCGGCGACTTCCTCCTCATCTACAAGGTCGACGACCAGGCCGGGAAGAGCGGCACCATCGTGTTCGTCAGAGCGGGCACCCATAGCGACCTCTTCAAGGAATGAAGGGCCGGCTTTCGGGATGTCACCAGGCGACACTTAGGCATGTGTCCCCTTTTGCCGCGGGGGCGCAAGTCTGGATGCCCCAAGAGTTGACGCTCACGTAAAGACGCTGCAATCGGCGCGCTCCTCCGCACAACCCCGCATCGAAGTACCACTTCGATGCGATCCCCTAGCGGGCCCCCGGCGCCGGGAAGCTCAAATAGAAGAGCCGCCTGACCTCGCGCCGCCCCCGCACCACCGTGTCCAGAATGAGCCCGCACATGAAGCTCATGAAGGCAAGGATCATCAGGCCGGTGGCGAGGATGGCGGTCGGAAAGCGGGGGACGAGGCCGGTCTCGATCCAGGTGATGACGAGCGGGATCGAGATGCCGATCGCGACGAGGGCGAGGGCGAGGCCGATGCCGCCGTAGAAGAGGATCGGGCGCTCGATCCGGACGAGGTGGAGGATGGTCTTCAGGATCCGCCAACCGTCGCGGTACGTGTTGAGCTTGGAATGCGAGCCTTCGGGGCGGGCGCCGTAGGCGGTGACCACCTCGGCGACGGGCATGGCGAGCTCCAATGCGTGGACGCTGATCTCGGTCTCGGTCTCGAAGCCGCGCGACAAAGCCGGGAAGGACTTGGCGAAGCGGCGCGAGAAGATCCGGTAGCCCGAGAAGATGTCGCTGAAGCTGCGCCCGAACAGGAAGGAGAGGAGGGCGTTGAAGAGGCGATTGCCGAGCCGGTGGCCCTTGCGATACGCCTCCTCGACCGCGTCGCGGCGGGCGCCGACGACCATGTCGAGCTGCTCGTCGACCAGCCTGGCGACCAGGGCCGGGGCCGCCGCGGCGTCGTAGGTGGCGTCGCCGTCGGCCATCACATAGACGTCGGCCTCGACGTCGGCGAACATGCGGCGGACGACATTGCCCTTGCCCTGCATGCGCTCGGTGCGGACGATCGCGCCCGCCGCCGCGGCGACCTCGGCGGTGCGGTCGCTCGAATTGTTGTCGTAGACGTAGATGCGCGCCTGGGGCAGCGCGGCGCGGAAGGCGGCGACTGTCTGGGCGACCGCCGCTTCCTCATTGTAGCAGGGCAGCAGCACCGCGAGGGTGAGGTTCGTCATGTTCCCAGAGTCCACGAGACCCCCAACCGTTCGGCCTGAGCCCGTCGAAGGCCTGTCCTTCCCTTAGGAAGAAAGGCGGGGCTTCGACAATCCCGGATCAGGTCCGGGGCCGAACGGATCGGGTTACCGCGCCTTTTTCGCTTTGGCTTTTCCGGCCGGCTTCTCGGCGGGCGCAGCGTCGGGAGCGGCCTGTTTCGCTTTCTTCGCCGGCTCGTCGTCGCTCGACGCTTCGGCGGGCGCGGCGCCGGCCTTCGCCTTCTTCGCCTTGGCCTTCGGACTGGCGCCGCCGCCGTGGTCGTGGCCGCACCCGGGGCCGTGGACATGGCCTTCCTCGGCCTCGATCGCGTGCTGCAATTCCTCGCGCGACGCCCCCCGCTCCGTCACCTCGGCCTGTGCGAAGAGGTGGTCTACAACCTTATCCTCATACAAAGGCGCCCGAATCTGCGCCGCCGCCATCGGCGTGGCCTGCACATATTCGACGAAGCGCTGGCGGTCCTCGGGGCGATATTGCTGGGCGGCCTGCGCGACGAGCTGGTTCATCTCCTGTTGGCTGACCTCGATGCCGGCCTTCTGGCCGATCTCGGAGAGCAGCAGGCCGAGGCGGACGCGGCGCTCGGCGATGCGGCGATAGTCGTCACGCTCGCGCTCCATCTCGGCGCGCGCCGCTTCCGGATCGGCTTCGTGGCCGGCCTCGTGCTCGAGCTGGCTCCAGATCTGCTCGAACTCGGCCTCTACCATCGACGGCGGCACCGGGAAGTCGTGGCGGCCGGCGAGCTCGTCGAGCAGCTGCCGCTTCATGTGGGTGCGGACGAGACCGCTCGTCTCCTGCTGGAGCTGCCCTTTGAGCAGGTCGCGCAGCTGGTCGAGGCCCTCGAGGCCCATGGACTGGGCGAAGGCGTCGTCGACCACCGTCTCCCTGGCGGTCTGGACTTCGTTGACGACGACCTCGAACACCGCGTCGCGGCCCTTTAGATGATCGACGCCGTAATCGTCGGGGAAGCGGACGCGGACGGTGCGCTCCTCGTTCGCCTTGGCGCCGACGAGCTGATCCTCGAAGCCGGGGATGAGGGTGCCCGAGCCGAGATCGATCGCCATTCCGTCGACCTTGCCGCCGTCGAAGGGCGTGCCCTCGATGCTGCCGACGAAATCGACGATCAGCCGGTCGCCGAGCTTCGCGGCCTGCTTGGCGGGCGCCGGCTCGTAATTCTTCTGGCCGCTGGCGATGCGGGCGAGGGCGGCTTCCATCTCGGCCTCGCCGGGCTCGACGGTAAGCCGCTCGAGCCGGAGATCGGCGATGTTCGGCTCCGGCAGGTCGGGAAGCGTCTCGAGCTCGACCTTGACGACCGCGTCCTTGCCCGGCTCGTGGCCCTCGAGCTCTACCGAAGGCTGCATCGCCGGCCGCAGCTTGTTGTCGCTCATCAGCTTCTGGACGCCGTCCTGGATCGCGCTTTCGAGAGCCTGCTGCTCGAGCCGCGGCCCGTGCATCTTGCGGATCAGATTGGCGGGGACCTTGCCCGGGCGGAAGCCGGGCATGCGGATCTGCGGCGCCACGGCCTTCAGCTCGTCGTTCACCCGGGCGTCGATATCCTTCGCCTCGATGGTGAGGCGGTAGGCCCGCTTCAGCCCCTCGTTCAACGTCTCGACAGTCTGCATTTCGGCCTTCCGGGTCTTGAGAAAATCGCGGGCACGGAGCGCGGGCTGGGTGCGTCGCTGGTGCGGGCGGAGGGGCTCGAACCCCCACATCTT
>DASVVP010000113.1:0-37428 GCA_036386495.1 Allosphingosinicella sp. | reverse complement strand
ACGCCGCAGGCGGCGTCGAAGGGGCCCGTCTCGAAGGAGCGTGCATGATCCTTCGAGACGCCGCTTCGACTTCGCTCAGCGGCTCCTCAGAATGAGCGTCATGGAGCATCCATCATGACCCTTCGCGTCGCCGTCCAGATGGACCCGATGGACAAGATCAATATCGGCGGCGATTCGACCTTCGCGCTGATGCTCGGTGGGCAGGCCCGCGGACATCGCCTGTGGCATTATGCGGCCGAGGATCTGAGCTGGGCCGAGGGGCGGCTCTGGACGATGGCCCATCCGGTGACGGTGCAGCCGGTGGCCGGCGACCATTACCGCTTCGGAGAGCCGGAACTCCTCGACCTCGGGCGCGACACGGACGTGGTGCTGATGCGCCAGGACCCGCCCTTCGACCTCGGCTACATCACCGCGACCCACCTCCTCGAGCGGATCCAGGCGGAGACTTTGGTCGTCAACGACCCGGCGAGCGTCCGCAACGCGCCGGAGAAGGTCTGGGTGCTCGATTTCGCCCGCTTCATGCCGCCGACCGTCATCACCCGCTCGCTCGGCCTCGCCCGCAAGTTCCTCGCCGAGCATGGTGAAGTCGTGGTCAAGCCGCTGCACGGCAATGGCGGCAAGGCGGTGTTCAAGGTCGGCCGCGACGGCGCCAATCTCTCCTCTCTGATCGAGGTGTTCAACACGGCGTACCGCGAGCCGCACATCGTCCAGGCCTTCCTCCCGGAGATCAGCGAGGGCGACAAGCGCATCGTCTTCATCGACGGCGAGGTGGCCGGCGCGGTCAACCGGCTGCCGGGCGAAGGCGAGATCCGATCGAACCTCGCCGTCGGCGGCAAGGCGGCGAAGACGGAGCTTACCGCGCGGGAGCAGGAGATCTGCGCGGCGATCGGTCCGGAGCTCAGGGCGCGCGGCCTTTTCTTCGTCGGCATCGACGTGATCGGCGGCAAGTGGCTCACCGAGATCAACGTCACCTCGCCGACCGGCATCGTCGCCATCGACCGCTTCAACGGCACCGATACGCCGGCGCTCTTCTGGGCACGGATCGAAGCGCGGCTCGCCTGAATCGATGTCCGACTGGGTGATCCGCCTCATCGACGCGACCGGCTATGCCGGCGTGTTCCTGCTGATGCTGCTGGAAACGGTGTTCCCGCCGGTCCCTTCAGAAGTCGTGATGACCGTCGCGGGCCTGCGCGCAGCGCAGGGGCCGATGAGCCTCGGTGGAGTCGTAGCCGCGGGCACGGCCGGCGCGATGGCGGGCAACCTCTTCTGGTACTTGCTGGCGCGCTGGATCGGCCTCCACCGCTTCCGGCCGTTCATCGAACGCCACGGCCGCTGGCTCACCATGGACTGGTGCGACGTCGAGAAGGTCGAGAAGTTGTTCGGACGCTTCGGGGGCGCGGTGGTGATGGTCGGCCGCCTGCTCCCCACCATCCGCTCGGTCGTGTCGCTGCCGGCGGGGATGGTGCGGATGCGGCTTCACAGCTTCCTGTTCTGGTCGGCGATCGGTACGGCGGTCTGGAGCGCCCTGCTCGCCCTCGCCGGCTACGCGCTCGGCCAGAGCTTTGAGCGCGTCGAGGATGTCATCGGGCCCGTCTCCTCCGCGATCGTCGCCGCGATCCTGCTCTTCTACCTCTACCGCCAGGCGACCTGGCACCGCCGGCACCGCGAGGATCAGGCGCGCGGGTGAGCGTTGCGGTAGACGTCCATCAGATGGGCGGCGTCGACGGAGGTGTAGATCTGGGTCGAGCTGAGGCTGGCATGGCCGAGCAGCTCCTGCAGCGAGCGCAGGTCGGCGCCGCGGCCGAGCAGATGGGTGGCGAAGCTGTGGCGGAGCGCATGCGGGGTCGTCCGCTCGGACAGGCCCAGCGCGCGCCGGGCCTTCATCACGGCGCGGCGGACGATCTCGCCACGAAGCGGCCCGCCGCGCGCGCCGCGGAAGAGAGGCTCCTCCTTTTCAATGCGATAGGGGCAGAGGCTCAGATAATGTTCGATCGCGGACCGGACCGGGACGAGCAGAGGCACGATGCGGGTCTTGTTGCGCTTGCCGGTGACGCTCAGCGCTTCGCCGAGCGGCAGCGCGGCGCCGGTCAGGCCGAGCGCTTCGGCGACGCGCAGGCCCGAGCCGTAGAGCAGGGTCAGCACGGCGAAATCGCGCGCGGCGATCCACGGCTCCGAGGCGTCCTCCTCGACCGCCTCGGCGAGCGAGACCGCCTCGTCGGGCGAGATCGGCCGCGGCACGCTGCGCGGCCGCTTCGGCGCACGCAGGCGGGGCAGCGCGTCGCGATTGCCGAGCTCCGCGGCGACGAAGCCGAGGAAGCCGCGCACCGCGCTGAGCTCGCGCCCCGCCGAGCTGTTGCCGAGCCCGCTCGCGCGGCGCGTGGTCAGGAAGGCGCGCAGGTCGGAGGCGGTGAGCGCGGTCAGCGCCGCGCCGTCGACGCTGCCGCCGAGATGCGGGCCGAGGAAGTCGATCAGCCGGTGCGCGGTCGCGACATAGGCGCGGACGGTATGCTCGGATCGGCGGCGGTTGAGGGCAAGATGGTCGTGCCAGCGCAGGACGAGCGCGCGCGCCGGGTGATCGGTCAGGGGATCAGCCACCGGCCCATGCAGCGGGTCAGCACGCGGCCGAGGAAGACGAGCAATTCGGAGCCGTGCCGGGTCTCGAAGCCCTGTTCGCTGCGCTGGCCAAGGGCGAGCAGGCCGTTGGGCAGAGGCGCCTCGCTGTCGAGCCGGACCAGGGCCTCCGCGCGGATCAGCTCGCAGGCCGGGCCGAACAAGGGATGCCCACGCTCGACGCCGCGCAGCACGACGCCTTCGAAGCCGGCGATCGACTTCCTGATCACCCGCGGATCGACGAACTGGAGGCCCGACGCGTCGGCGCGCACCCCCATCTCGCCGGCGAACAAGGCGACGGCGACCGCGTCGAGCCCGAGGATCTGCGGCCATTCCTGGGTGACGATGTGGATGAGATGATCGAAGCCCTCGGCCTCGACCGCCGCCAGCACCGCCTCGTGGATCGAGGCGACCGCGCCCGAATGGCCGCGGGCGAAGGCGATCAAATCCTGGTTCGCCTCCTCGGCGGCCGCGACCCGCGCGCGCAGATTGGCGAGCGCCCGGTCCTCGAAGTTGATCACCGTTCCCATCGCCGCCGAGCGTAACCCGGATGTGGTTAAGAAGCGATGGAATTCCGCCGCATCGCCCGCAGCAGGAAGAAGACCAGCAGGCCGAACGGCCCGATCAGGAAAGTGAGGATCAGGCAGGGAATGACCAAAGCGCGCGACATTCCGAGCCGGCTCGCTTCCTCGGCGATCCACGCGCCGACGAACAGGTCGAAGGCGAGATAATGGACCCAGCCGAGCAGCTGCAGCCTCGGCACGTCGAAGAAGGCGGCGACGCCGCGCAGGCTGTAATCCTGCGCCAGCACGCCCGCCTCCCTGGCGGAGAGCAGGAACAGGACCGCATAGCCCGCCGCGATCGCCACCGCCGCCCAGCGCGCGAAGCGCACCCCGCTTGCCGGTGCGACGATCAAAGCCAGCCACCCGGCCAACGCCGGCACATGCGCGATCCAGAACCACGTCTCGAGCGTCATTTGGTCGCCCTCTCTCCGGTTCCTCCCTGCCGCGAAGCGGTGGGGAGGGGGACCGCCCGAAGGGTGGTGGAGGGGTAACTGACTGGGCCTGCGCCCTTACCCCTCCACCATGCTGCGCATGGACCCCCCTCCCCATCGCGAGCGATGGGGAGGAATTACCCGATCCGCTGCCCCGTCTTCTCCCAGTCGGCGAGGAAGCTTTCGACCCCCTTATCGGTCAGCGGATGCCGGAACAATTGCCGGATCACCGCCGGGGGCGCGGTCATCACGTCGGCACCGACCTTGGCCGCGTCGTGGACGTGGATGGGACTGCGCACCGAAGCGACCAGGATCTGGGTCGGGAAATCGTAATTGTCGTAGATGAGGCGGATGTCGGCGATCAGCTCCATGCCCGGATAGCCGACGTCGTCGTGGCGGCCGACGAAGGGCGAGACGAAGGTCGCGCCGGCCTTGGCGGCGAGCAGGGCCTGGTTGGCCGAGAAGCACAATGTGACGTTGACCATCGTGCCGTCGCCGGTCAGCTTCCGGCAGGTCTTGAGCCCGTCGACGGTGAGGGGCACCTTGACCGCGATATTGTCGGCGATCTTCCGCAGCACCTCCGCCTCGCGCATCATCCCGTCATGGTCGAGCGCCACCACCTCGGCCGAGACCGGCCCGGCGACGATCCCGCAAATCTCGCGCACCACCTCCAAAAAGTCGCGCCCGGCCTTGTGGATCAGCGACGGATTGGTGGTCACGCCGTCGAGCAACCCCGTCTCGGCAAGGTCGCGTATCTCGGCGGTGTCGGCGGTATCGACGAAGAATTTCATGGCGGCGCAAATCCCGGATGGCGGTGCCGGGCCGGTAGCGGATTCGCGGGTCCGGGGACAGTATGGATTTTCCCGCGGCCGGCGGCTCCGGCGGCGCTCGCCCCGAGAAAAATCCATATTGTCCCCAGCGGAATACAATCGTTCTCTTGTGTGTTAGACGTTCCGCTCTGCCGATACGGCGTTCTGGGAAGACCTGATGGCTGCGACGGCACTGGACATAATTCCTGAGAACGAAGCCGACCGCATGGCTGCGGTTCGCCGCTACGAGATTCTCGACACCCCGCCGGATGGAAGCTTCGATCGCGTAACCGCACTTGCTGCGCGCCGGTTTGGTGCGCCAATATCAATCATCAGCATTGTGGACCATGACAGGATCTGGTTCAAATCGCATTATGGCGTGGATGTGCAGCAGATAGGACGCGATGCGGGCCTGTGTGCGTCGGCTATCCTGTCTTCCGAAGCCCACATTCTCGTCGACGCGAGCACCGATGTCAGGTCGCTTGCGAACCCGCTTGTCGCAGGCGACTTCGGTCTCCGCTTCTACGCTGGTGTGCCCCTTGAAACCTCGGACGGCTTCAACCTCGGGACGCTGTGCGTGATCGACAAAGCAGCGCGCCCGGTGGATCAAGCGCAGATTGACGATTTGAAGGACCTGGCCTCATTGGTCGTCGATCAGCTGGAGCTTCGATTGGCAGCGCGCCAGGCGGTTGCGAAAGCGGAAATCATGGCGCGCGAGATCGACCATCGTGTGATGAACAGCTTGCAGTTCGTTTCGGGCCTACTGACGATGCAGAGCCGCTCGACCGATGCCGCTGACGCGTCCGCCCAGTTGCAAGAAGCCGCTACTCGCGTGGCAGCGGTCGCTCGTGTGCATCGCAATTTCTATTCGAGCGACACCGCGGAGGTTTCGTGCCTTACCTTTTTGAGCCGCCTGTGCGCTGATCTGTCGGAAATTTGCGGTGTCGAAGTGGAAGTGACGGGCGACGAGGGCAGCGTCCCCACGACGTGGATTCAGCCCATCGGGCTGCTGACCAATGAGCTGGTCACGAATGCGGCGAAGCACGGAGCCGGCAAAGTGACGGTGATTTACAAGACTGACGGCGCCGCTCGGGAGCTTTCAGTCTGCGATCAAGGAGAAGGAGTGCCCGCGGACTTCGATCCCACCGCGTCGAGCGGCCTTGGCATGAAGGTTGTGGGGCTACTGGCCAAGCAACTTGGCGGAAAACTAGCCGTAAGCGAAAACCCGACGGGGCGGGGCGCTTGCTTCCAGGTTGCGTTCGGAAACCAGGTGCCTGCCTGAGCCGCGGCAGCATCGCGCCGCATGTGCCTTCGCACGCGAGGGGACAGTTACGTAACTGTCTCCTCTTTCCCTCAGACGTTCGCCCGATGCTCGCTAATAGCTGGCGCCGTCGATCTGGCGGCGGGGCAGGTCGCGCCACAGCTCCGGATCGAACATCCTGAGGTTGACCGCCATGCGCGGATAGGCGGGATCGGTCGGCGTCCAGTGGGTCGTGCAGCCGCAAATCGGGCAGTGCCACAGGTCGAGCGCGCGATCGCCCTGCTGGTAGGAAACGCCTTCGCCCTCGGCGGTCACCGCGGCGGGCGGGCAATGATGCCACAGCCCGGCGGTGCGCCGGCAGATCGAGCAATTGCATTCGCCCGCATCCGCCGGCGTCTCGCGCAGGACCAGCCGTATCCGCCCGCAATGGCAGCTTCCGCGATGCTCGCTCATCTCGATTTCCTCCACCGGGGGACAGTAAGGGGACAGTTACCTTACCGTCCCCGATCACCTCGACCTTACTGTCCCCGATCACCTCGTATTAAGAGGGGGCGACCTACGGAAGCGCCAATGCGCTTACAGATCCTTTTTCCGCTGATGGCACTTGCAGTCAGCTCCGCGTGCGCGGGCGATCGTCAGGCCGACAATGAGATGCCGGCGCAAGGTTCAATGGCTATTCCGGTCTCCCTTTCGCCGACGTTTCCCGTCCGCAGCGTCGATCACGTCGCGACCTATGCCTCATGGCGCGGTTGGGGCCCGCGAGACGGGGATCGCGCAACAATCGTGCGCCACGGTGCCCTCGTGCGGCTCGAAACGCGGCTGATCGCGACCCGACGGCCCGGCGAGGCGGAGGTCGAAACCTCCTTTTCCAACCTTGCGACCGGTGCGGCGATCTCAGTGCATCGGGATGCGCAAGGTGCGCTTTCCGGCGTGACGCTGTGGCAGGGTGAGCGTGAGGAAGCTCAGTTGCCTGTGTACCGGCACCGGCTGGTGCCAACCGAGGGCTTTGAGGAGATCGCCGGCGAGCGCTGCAGCGTCTGGCGGGCGGAACCCCACTCGCGCGAAGGAGTGGCATACACGGCCTGTGTATCCCCAGATGGCATTTTGCTTCGCGACACGGTGCTGCATCGGGACGGCACCACGATGAGCGAGCGGCGGGCGATCTCGGTCGAGCGACGGCCCGTCGCGCCAGCCGAGGTGCTGCCGCCGCGCGGCGCTCTCGATTGGCTGTATTGGGAACGGGTCCCGGCCGCGCGACAGAGAGAAAACTATGCCCTCATGCTTACCGCACGAGGGGGGACTGCGGGCCGCGGGCGTCGGACCTTCCTGGCGGACGGCCTCTTGAAGAGGGAGGAGGAGCGCGCCGGTGATCAGATCAGGTCGCTCACAGTCGTCGGATCCGGAGTCTCCCTGAACTACTCCAACCACGGCCGACCCCAGCTCGCGATATCACGCGCGGACGAGTCATCCGGATCAGCGCTCCTCTCGAGCAACGAACCGATGGCGGACCGCCCGCCGGGTCGGCTGCTGGGCGAATCGTGCAACTGGGTCAACGCCACGGCGGGAGTAGCGGACTATAGCCGCATAGAATGCCGCGCAGCCGACGGGCTCCCGCTAATCATCGAGGAGCGAAGCCGAGGCTCCGGAGGGCGTTGGGAAGCCGTCTCGCTGTCGAGAGGACAGATGCCTGCGGGCAGCGCGCGGCCGCCAGCGGACCTGCTGCGCTGGAGCCGGTGGGGCTGGCCGATGCTTGACGGACGATAGCCCAACAGGGTCCGTAAGGAGCGGTTACGCGATTGTCGCTCACCGCCCAAGCGGACGCGGCTTGAAGGCGGGCGCCGTTTGCGCAACATCGCCCGGTGCGCCGCGGCAGCCTGATCGTCAGAAGCATCTGGGCGGCCTGCCTGCTGATCGCGGCCGTCAACCACGCCCGGATCCTGCTCCGGCACGGGCTTTTCTGGGACTATGGCGGGGTCGGCTGGGCGAGCGCCGCTTACTGGTCCAGCCTGACGATCCTCGACCCCGTCGCCGCGGCCCTGCTGTTTGTCCGCCCCAAGGCCGGAATATCGGCCACGATCGCGCTCATCGTCACCAACGTCGCCCACAACCTCGCCGTCACGGCACGCTACGCTCCTGAGGGCGAGTTCCTGCACCGCGCGTCCAACCCGTTCGTCCTCGCCCAGCTGGGCTTTCTGCTGTTCGTGGCGGCGACCGCGCGCATCGCCTGGCGGGGCATCGGGAGCAGCGGGGCCCCCCAGCCGGTCCAGCCGGCAGGAACCGGGGACAGTTACCGGTAACTGTCCCCTCGCACTCCTCGGCGCAACCCTTCGCACTCCGAGCCTTCTACCCCTCCACCACAGTTCGTGTGGTCCCCCTCCCCACGCCTCCGGCGCAGGGAGGAACCGGGGCGTCCGCACCTCGCGCCGCGGCATTGACGCCGCCCCGGCGCATCGTCCAAACATCAAAGAAAAAGGGGTGCCCTTGGCCAGCCTGGAGATCGTCGACGTTCGCAAATCCTATGGCGAGACGCTCGTGCTCGACGGCGTCTCGCTGACCATGGAGGCCCGCGAGTTCGTCGCCTTCCTCGGCCCGTCGGGATCGGGCAAATCGACTTTGCTCAGGATCATCGCCGGGCTCGAGACTGCCGATAGCGGCGAGGTCCGGCTCGAGGGGCGGCGGATCGACGGCCTGCCGCCGGGCGACCGCGGCGTCGCCATGGTGTTCCAGCATTACGCGCTCTATCCGCACATGACCGTGTTCGAGAACATGGCCTTCGGCCTCCGCAACGCGCGCGTGCCGAAGGAGGAGATCGAGACGCGGGTCGCCGAGGCGGCGCGGGTGCTCGAGATCGAGCCGCACCTGCAGAAGAAGCCGGGGCAGATGTCGGGCGGGCAGCGTCAGCGCGTCGCCATCGGCCGCGCCATCGTCAAGCATCCGCGGCTGTTCCTGCTCGACGAGCCGCTGTCGAACCTCGACGCCGCGCTGCGCATGCGCACCCGGGTCGAGCTCGCCCAGTTGCGGCAGCGGGTCGACGCGGCGGTGATCATGGTCACCCACGACCAGGCGGAGGCGATGACGCTCGCCGACCGGATCATCGTCATGAACGACCGGCGCATCCAGCAGATCGGCCCGCCGATGGAGATCTATAAGCGGCCGGCCAACACCTTCGTCGCCCGCTTCGTCGGCTCGCCGGCGATGAACCTGGCGCCGGTCGACCTGGTCGAGGGCGACGCGGCGTTCGCGCGGGTCAGGCTGCCGGACGGGGCCGAGGTCGAGACGCGGGTGGCGCGGGCGGGGCTGCCCAAGGGCGGCGTGCTGCAGCTCGGGCTGCGGCCGGAGAGCGTGCGCGTCGTCCCGGAAAGCGAGGCGACGACGAGCGCGAAGGTCGAGCTGGTCGAGCGGCTGGGCGAGCGCACCTTGATCTATGCCACGCTGGACGGCGGGCAGCCGGTCACCGCGGAGGATAGCGGCGCCAGCGCGGTCAGGATCGGCGACAAGGTCGGGCTGCGCGTCGACGGCTCGGCGGCGCATCTGTTCGGGGCGGACGGCGCCGGCCATCATGCCGGGGCGGCGGCGGCGTGACCGCGCGCGGGCGGCTGGGCGGCTTCGCATTCGTCGCGCCGTTCCTGCTCTGCTACAGCTTCCTGCTCATCTACCCGCTGGTGAGCGGCATCATCCTGAGCTTCCAGCATGTCGACCTGTTCGGCGGCGGACGCTTCGTCGGCCTCGCCAACTACGCCCGCCTCTTCGCCGACGCCACGTTCCTGCGCTCGATCCTGACGACGTTTCTGCTCGCCCTCATGATCGTCCCCCTGCTGACGATCCTCTCCCTCGCGCTGGCCCTGGCCCTCAATCGCGCCACCCGCGGCGCAGCGATCTTCAGGGGCGTGTTCTTCTCGTCGTCCGTCCTGTCGGTGACTATCGTCACCCTCATCTGGCGCTTCGTGCTCGCTCCGGACGCGGGGCTGCTCGGCGAGACGGCGCAGGCGATCGGCGCCGAGCCGATCCCGTTCCTCAGCCACCCGACCTGGTCGCTCTGGGCGCTGGCGATCACCACCATCTGGTGGTCGATCGGCCTGCCGATGATGCTGTTCCTGGCCGGCCTCCAGCAGATACCCGGCGACGTCTACGAGGCCGCCGCGCTCGACCGGGCGGGCCGCTGGACCACGCTGCGGCGGGTGACCCTGCCGGCGCTGAAGCGCACCGTCGTCCTCGTCGTGATGCTGCAGACGGCGGCGCAGCTCCAGATTTTCGGCCAGGCGCAATTGCTCACCGGCGGCGGCCCCGGCGGGTCGACCCGCACCATGGTTTTGTTCATCTTCGAGACCGCATTCGCCCGCTGGGAGCTGGGCTACGCCACCGCGGCGGCCGAGATCCTGTTCCTCCTCATCGTGATGCTCACCCTCACCCAATATGTGACGACCATGCGCGGATCGGAGGCCGAGGGTGGCCGCTGAAGCGACCGGGCGCGCTCGCCGATCCCCGCTGACCTGGGTCGCGATCCTGCTCGCCGCGTTCGTCATGCTGGCGCCTTTGGTCTGGACCCTGCTGCTGTCGCTCAAGGAGAACGAGGCGCTGATCGGCAACAGCGGCGCCGCACTGTCGCCGCCCTACACGATCGAGAATTACCGCTCGATCCTGCAGGGCAACCAGGTCTTCCGCTGGCTGCTCAACAGCCTCGTCGTCTCGGGCGGGACCACGATCGGAGTCCTCGTTCTCTGCAGCCTCGCCGGCTACGGCTTCGCCCGCCTCGAATTCCCGTTCCGCCGAACGCTCTTCATCTTCGTGCTGCTCGGCCTCGCCATTCCGGAGCAGGCGGTAATCCTGCCCCAGCATCAGCTCTTCGCGGCGCTGCACCTGCACAACAGCTATCCCGGGCTGATCCTGCCGGGCCTCGCCGGCCCGTTCGGCGTCTTCTTCATGACTCAATATTTCCGCGCCATTCCGAGGGAGCTGGACGAAGCGGCGATGCTCGACGGCGCCTCGCGGCTGACCCTTTTCCGCAAGGTGCTCCTGCCCTTGACCCTCCCCGCCCAGGCGACGCTGGGCGTGTTCACCTTTCTCGGGACCTGGAACAGCTATTGGTGGCCGCTCATCTCGGCGACCCGGAGCGACATGTACACGCTCACCGTCGGCCTCGCCTCGGCGCAGATGAACTACGCCCAGACCAGCGGCCTCGGCTTCCTGATGGCGCAGGCGGTGTTCGCCTCGATCCCGATCTTCATCGTCTACATATTGTTCCAGAAGCAGATCGTGCGCGCCATGGCCGGGACCGCGGTGAAGTGAGGCGCCTCGTCCTGTCACTGGCGCTGCTCCTCGCGGCAAACTGCGGCGACGATGCCGTCCGCGGCGACCGCGCGGAAATCTACCTGCAGCGCTTCTTCGGCGAATGCGGCGCCGAATATGGCGGCGCCACCGACATCTCCAGGGTCGAAGGCGAGTGCGGGATCATCACCACGATGATCAACCGGTTCAACGCCGACAATCCCGACGTCCACGTCGACAGCAATGTCGTCGCCTGGCCCGGCTACCCCCAGCTCTCGGCGCAGATGGCCGCCCGGGATCCGCCCGATCTCGTCACCATGCACACGGGCGTGATCCCGGATTATGCCGCCGAAGGGCTGCTGGAGCCGATCGAGCCCTATCTCGCCGAGGCCGGGCTGCAGCCCTCCGCGCTCACCGAAGCGAGCCGGAGCGCGGTGACGATCGGGACGCGGCTCTACGGCCTTCCCTTCGACACGCATGGCGGCCTGTTCCACATCAACACCCGGCTCTTCGCGCAGGCCGGCCTGATGCGGGACGGCGAGCCGATCCTGCCGACCTCGCCCGAGGAGATGCTGGTCCAGGCGCGCCAGTTCACGCAGCGCACCGGCAAGCCCTACATCATCCAGAGCCTGGTCGGCGACAACGCCTATGCCGCCCGCAATCTCTACACCTACCTCCTGGCGCAGGGCGCCGTGATATTCCCGACCCCCAGGACCGTCCGCCTCCAGACGCCGGAGGCGGAGCGGATCGTCGACTTCTTCCGCGCCGTCACCGCGTCGGGGACGAGCACCCGCAACCAGGACACGCCGGCCGCGATCGGCAGCTTCGTGTCGGGCGAAGGCGGCATCTACCCGACCGGCACCTGGATGATCGGCCAGTTCGAGGCGGAGGCTAACACGCCCGGCCGCCCGCTCTACCGAAGCTACACCGTCTACCCCTATCCGCGCCTCTGGGGCGCGCCGGTCAGCTATGTCAGCGGCCACGCCTGGGTCGTCCCGAGGCGCGAGCGGACCCCCGCGCAGCGCCGCGCGATCGCCCGCTTCTTCCGCTTCATCGCCGATCATAATTTCGACTGGGCGCGCACCGGACACCTCCCCGCTTTCCAGGCGGTGGTGGACAGCCCGGCGTTCAGGGCGCTGCCCCACCGCGCCAACATCGCCCCGATCGCCGCCACCGGCCGGCCGCTGCCCGGCGGCGTCCAGCGCCAGAACGCGATCGAAGGCCTGATCGGCGAGGAAGTCGCCGCCGCCTTCAACGGCCAGAAATCGTCGCGGCAGGCGCTGGCCGATGCCGAGCGGCGGGTGAACGAACTGCTGGCGCAAACGGAATAGGCGGGCGAGCGCGCCTCGAGAGTCAGTTGCCCGATCGCTCCGCGGCGCCGCGACGCTCGTCACCGCTGATCCGATCAACAAGTGCTTCGAGTTCATCGGGCTCTGCCCCCGGTACAAAAGAGCTTCGCACTCCCGGCGTTGAGCTTGCCATCACTTGATCCATTCTTTCGTGGGCGAGTTTATAATCGCCGTCCTCCGGGTTCTCACCGGCAGTGAGGAGCGATTCCAGCTGATCGTTCAGAAAGCATGTGAGAAATTCGTAATAAGATTCACTATAGACGTCCGCTTCTATCCGGCGCGTTTTCTGCGACATGCTCATATAAAGCCGGCTCATCAGCTTGTGTCTGCCTTGCAGCGCCACTTTCTCATGCCCAAGAGACATGACCGCGAGAAAAAGCGCCCAAACTGATACGAAGACCGATGCGAGGATCAAAAGGTGGCTGGTCAGATGAAGAATGTGCGGAGCCGACTCATAACCTGAGAGAACGGTCAGCAGGTCGACTAGCCGAGGCTCGCTGATGGAAAGCCCCGCGATCAGCAACGCCAAGCTGAGCACCGTTGCACAGAATTCGCGGCGGAATACCCGCCGAGCCTGACGGCGGATTCGCTCTGCTGCGAAATGATGCGCATAGCTTCGGATTCGCGTGCGCGCCCAGATTTTGTGAAGTGCCGAATGGGGTGAAATCCCCATTTCCTCTTCGATGTCCGCCAATGTGCCTCCCTCCGATCAGACCGGCACGAAGTAACCCCCATTCGCAACCAATCTTTTGTAGAAGAATTGAGGCGACATTTTCGACAAATCCGAATTGTAGAAAGTACGCCTGTCATATGACTCCAAGGACATCGCGTCAAGCTCGGTTTGAGACTTCCACCGCAGATGATGTAATGGAGTATAACCGGTATAGCGAAGGGTCATTCCCATTTCGCTAGCAAGATCTTCAACATATAGTATGTCGTCTTCGGTTTGGCTTGGATAGCCAATCATCATAAGACCTTTGAGTTTAATGTTCGCATCCCTTGTCAGAGACGCGGCAGTGCGCAATTCCTCCAAACTTGACTTAACGGGTTTTCCCGATTTGCTTCGGACATGCTCAACACCGATCGCCAATTCCCTGCAGCCGTTTTTGCCGGCCGCGCGCACCGTTTCCGAGTCCTGCAGAGCACGAGTTGTCGTGACGCCGCGCCAGTGAAAGTTCGCGCCGGCTGAGGCATAAGCTTCGGCAAAGGATCTGATCCATCGCTGGTCGACGAAGAGGTCAGGGGCGAAAAGGTGCAGAAGCGCATCCCGGCTGTCGACCCCCTCCAGGGTCGCCCAGCGGAGTAAAGGCTCGACACTGCGTCTCCGGTCGCGAGTGCCCTCCTCCTGACTTGCCCCGCAATAGGCACAGGCCAACGCGCACCCTTTGGATACCGTCACCGCGATCCGTTTCGAATAGGCCGGGCCGTGGGTTCTTTCTGTAAAATCCGCGTAGCGGTCGAGAGGCAGCCTATCCAGCGTCGGGTAGGGCCAAGCGGTCGGCTCTAGCCTGACGCCGCGGGCCCTAACGTAGGGACCGCCGCCACCAGGCATGGTCGAAATCCCGTCCGGAGTGGACCCGCCGGCGAGGAAAGCGCGAATAGCAGCTTCTCGATCCCCGTCCACATGGACCGCGTCGAATGGCCATCTCTCGAAAAACTGAGGGATAAAAGCGGTTGCCCGGCCGAAGACGAGGATTCTCGTTTCAGGCGATACCTGCTTCGCCAGTGTTGCGATCTGTTGCGCCAATCGTGCCTGATGAACTTCGCACCAAATCAGAATTGCCTCGGGGATTTGCGCGAACCGGTCGATCAGCGAGGTCAGACTTTCGTCATCGACATCGAGGTCGATCGGAACGCACTTCCACCTTGGAAGCGATTCCGCCACCGCTATCGTTTCGCCGAGATAGACAGTCTTATAAACGACCGCCGGATTATGCTCCAGGCGATTACGTAGCGCGAACAGCAGGACGGTTCGATCTCGCGAACCCAGCATGTGCAGCCTCCGCATCTTTGATAGCGCAAGAGCGGCCGCATGTAACGCCCGAACGCAGCGACGGCTTGGTCCCATCGGCGAAGGGCCAAGGCGGTGTCGCCACACGGCTTCCGATCGGATGGTCCGCAACTGCGCGCGCGGTTCGTTGCCAAAGCTACCACGATCTGAAACACATCAGCCGGAGAGAAGTAGGGGCGGGCGTACGTAAGTCATGATCATCGGCATCGACCTCGGCACGACCAACAGTGCCGCGGCAGTCTGGCGCGACGGCGCGTCCGTGCTCATCCCGAACCGGCTCGGCCAGGTGCTGACGCCGTCGGCGGTGAGCATCGACGAGAGCGGCACCGTTCTGGTGGGCATGGCGGCGCGCGAGCGGCAGGCCTCGCATCCGAGGCAGACCGTCACCGCCTTCAAGCGCTATATGGGGACGGCGCGGAACACCGATCTCGGCGGCCGCCGCTTCTCGCCCGAGGAGCTGTCGGCGCTGGTGCTGCGCAGCCTCAAAAGCGATGCCGAGGCCTTTCTGGGCGAGCCGGTGCGGGAAGCGGTGATCACCGTCCCCGCCTATTTCAACGACAAGCAGCGCAAGGCGACCCGGCGCGCGGGCGAGCTCGCCGGGCTCAAGGTCGAGCGGCTGGTCAACGAGCCGACCGCCGCCGCGCTCGCTTACGGCATCCACAATCTCGCGGAGGAATCGCGCTTCCTGGTCTTCGACCTCGGCGGCGGCACGTTCGACGTCTCGGTGCTCGAGATTTTCGAGGGCGTGATCGAGGTACGCGCGTCGACCGGCGACAACCGGCTCGGCGGCGAGGATTTCAATGAAATCATCGTCGCCATCCTGCGCGAGCGCTTCGGCGACGGCCTCGGCGCCTGGGCGAAGCAGGACGACGCGGTCTACCAGAAATTGCGCGAGCATGCCGAGCGCGCGCGGCGGGAGCTGTCCGGCGCCGCCGAGACGATGGTGAGGATGGTGTGGGGGGACCGCGAGCATGAGGCCGTCGTCACCGCCGAGGAATTCGAGGAGAAAGCGGCGCCGCTGATCGCGCGGCTGCGGGAGCCGGTGCTGAGGGCGCTGCGCGACAGCGAGCTCCGGCCCGAGACCCTGTCCGAGATCGTGCTGATCGGCGGCGCCACAAGGATGCCGATCGTGCGCAAGACGGTGGCGCGGATGTTCGGCCGGTTCCCCAACGCGACCGTCAATCCCGACGAGGCGGTGGCGCTCGGCGCGGCGGTGCAGGCCGGCCTCAAGGCGCGGGACAGTGCCCTCAAGGAAGTCGTCCTCACCGACGTCTGCCCCTTCTCGCTGGGGGTCGAGACGGCGCGGCCGCTGCCCGGCGGCGGCTATGAGGAGGGCATCTTCGTCCCGGTCATCGAGCGCAACACGACCGTCCCGGCGAGCCGGTCGAAAATCTTCGAGACGGTGCAAAGGAACCAGACGATGGTCCGGGTGCGGATCTTCCAGGGCGAATCGCGCAGCGTCCACGACAATGTCGGCATCGGCGAGCTCGACGTTCCGGTCCCGCGCGGGCCGGCCGGCAAGGCGGTCGAATGCCGCTTCTCCTACGACATCAACGGTCTGCTCGAGGTCGACGTCGTCGTCCCCGAGACCGGCGAGCGCCGGCAGCTGGTGATCGCCGACCCGGACGTCGAGGTAGACCCGGCCGAGCTGGAGCGGCGGCGGCAGGCGCTGGCGGCGCTCAAGGTTCATCCGCGCGACCAGGAAGCCAACCGTACCGCGCTCGCCCGGGCCGAGCGCTGCTGGCAGGATTCGCTCGCCGAGAAGCGCGAGCATGTCGACATGCTGATCGCGCAGTTCAAGGAGGCGCTGGAGACGCAGGATCCGCGCATCTGCGCGGCCGCCTGCGAGACGCTGAACGGCGAGCTCGACCGGCTCGAAGGCGCCAGCTTCCTGTGAGGCCCACCATCTGGGCGATTCTCGGCGTGGAGCGGGGGGCGGACCGGAGCGAGATCCGCCGGGCCTATGCAAAGCAGCTGAGGGGCCTCAACCCCGAGGACGATCCGGACGGCTTCAAGGCGCTGCGCGAGGCCTATGAGGCGGCGCTCCGCCACGCCGACGGCCTCGCCTGGGTCAGCATGGAAGACCTGGTGGATGCGGCAGCTGAATGGCCCGGCGAGGCGGGCTGGACGACGGCCGACGGCGAAGACTTCCGGCCGGGCGCGGAGGAGGATGCGGAACCCGCGCTCTCGGCCGAGGATGAGCGGCTCGAAGTTCTGCTGCAGCGCTTCGGCGACCTGCTCGGCGATCCGGACGGCTTCGCGCCCGGCGACGCCTCGGCCTTGCTCGAAGAGATACTGGACGCCCTCCACACGGTGGCGATCGGCGCCGCCGAACGGGCCGAGCGTGCAATCGCCTTCCACCTCGCCGGCGCGATCCCGCGTTCCGACTGCCTGATCGAGCGGGCGGCCGCCTTTTTCGACTGGACGGACCGCGACGTCGTCGCCGCCAGCCGCGACTGGGCGGTCGACGAGATCCTCTGGCGGATGGAGGAATGGCGCTACATCGACTGGGCGGCCAATCCGGAAGGGCCGATGAATGCGGGCTGGCGGGCGCTGACCGACCCGCCGGCGCCGGCGTGGCGGATGCAGCTCGAAGCGCTGTCGACCGCGCGTGCCAACCAAGCCGATTCGATCCTCGCCACCGCCGAGGCGCAAATGCCCCATCTGGTCCACGCCTTCGAGCCGGCGCGGCTCGAATGGTGGCAAGGCTGGCTGTCCCGCGCGCGGATGAACTTCGACACGCTGCTGCTCGCGCCGGCGCTGCTGGCGTTGCTGATGCCGATGCCCTTCTTCGAGCGCCTTTCCGCGCCCGGGATCGCCGCCGCCGTCGCGCTCAGCGCCGCCGCCCCCTTCCTCTACCTGCGGCTGATCAAGGCGCGGCACCACCATCTCATGTTCGGCACCAGGGACCCGCCGCCGGCCTGGTTCGAATCCGGCTGGATCGCCGCGGCGGCCCTGCTGCCGCTCGCGGCCGCGGCGCTGCCGCCGGGCGCGCGCGGCACCCACGCCGCCGCCGCGCTCGGCGCTGTCGTCGCTCTGTGGACCGCGGCGGCGGTGCCGGCGCCGCGGCCGGTCGCCTCGCCGCTCATGCGCGCCTGGCAGGCCTTGGTGCTCCTCTGGTTCCCCGCCCTCGTCTGGGGGCTCGCGATCAACGGCATGTCGCCCCTTTATCAGGCGCAATTTTCGTGGGTGGCGCTCGCTCTGGGCTTCGTCTGGTGGCGCGGTCAGCACAGCCTGATCGCCCGGCTCGAGCAATGGGATTCGACCGGGCGCCTCCTCATCGGCGCGGGCGCGGTCGTCCTCGTCGTCATCGTCGCGGCAGCGGCGGGCGCCGGGCTGAGCACGGAGATGCGGCCTTATGTCGCCGCCTTGACGATCGCGGCCTGCGCCCCCGCTTTGCTGCTGCTCTGGGCGTCGGCGCCGGAGGCCAACAAGGCGGCCCTGCTCGCCGGCTGGGGTGCCCTGTTCATGCTGTGGACGGCGGTCAGCGAACGGCCGGTCCGGCCTTCCGACCTCGTGCCCTTCCCCGTTCCCGCCCGCGAGGAACCGCGGCCGGGATGGATCCCGCTGACCCCGGCCGCGCCGGTGGAGAGCCCGGATTATTGCCAGGAGGGGAGAGACGATCCCGAGACCTGCATCTGGCGGTCCGCGGACGAGCCGGCCAGCGCCCCGTCGCTGAGCGACGCCCAGCGCCGCGTGCTCGAGCGCTATGCCGCCGACAAGGGCCTGCCCCCGATCCGCGACAATCCGCCCCGCACGGCGCCGGCGCCGCCGCCGCCCGTGCAGCGCCCGCAGCCGGTGCGCTGCGGCCCCGACCGGCGCAGCGGCGGCCCGCTGCCGCCCGCGGCCTGCGGCGGGATGCGCAACTGGATCGTCGCCGCCGATTACCCGCCCGAAGCGGCGCGGCGCGGCGAAGGCGGCACCAGCCGGGTGCTGCTCTCGGTCGGCAGCGACGGCCGCGTCGCCGGCTGCCGCCTCGACCGCTCGAGCGGCTCGGCCGCGCTCGACGCCGCCACCTGCCGGCTGACGAGAGCGCGCCTGCGCTTCCACCCGGCGCGGGACTCGGCGGGAGAGGCGGCGCCGGGGGAGATGCTGTTCTCGATGGAGTGGCAGTCGCGGCGCTGAGCGGGGGCACGGGGCGGGACGATGCCGAGCGGGGCGCGCCGACCGGGGCGAAGCTCACGAAGATCCTGCAGAATCGTTGAATCGCCCTCCCCCGGCAACGGTGCCGCATCGGCCCGCCGCGGCCGCCGCGCGGGGCAAAGTGGACGAGTTGGACGCGATCGCGGCACATGCGCCCTCTGCGACGACACCGAACTGGACGAGTCGGACGCGATGCGGGGTGCATCTCTGCCGGGCGGAAAGCGGACGAAGTGGAAGATGTGGAAGGTTGCCATTGCTTCGCGCCCCACCCTTCCAAGTTGACGAAGTGGAGGGCTGCCATTGCTTGCCGGCCGGTCACTGGAAGGGACCGCGCAAGACGGGGCCTGCGGTTGCAGGCCGAGGCTCGAACGGCGGGCGCGGAGGCAGGTCGACGAAGCTTGCGAAGCTCGCACCTGCCATTGCGGGCGGAAGGTGACGATCCCGACAGGCTTCCCGCAATCTGCGCCGGAAGTTGACGAACCTCGCGGTACGTCGAGGACGAAAGGCGCCTCGCCAAGGCCGCGATCGCACGCGGCGGCCGACAGCGAAGCGCACCGGTCGCCGGCCGCAGCAGCGCGCGGATCAACTCCGCAAAGATCGAGGCGAGTCGCTGGAACATCGCGGGAACGATGACACGCGAAACCCTACATTGGAAGCCCCCCTCGGCCCCGCTTCGATCGCGCTGCCGCAGATTCGGGCGACGAGGGCGCGGCCGGAATGAGTCGGTCCACGCGGAGGCGCGGAGACGCGGGGGGGGGTGGAGTGGTGCAGTGGCCGAATATGGGGGCCGGGCGCGCTTCCGAGCGGGCCCGAGCCGAAGATTACAGGCCCGTCCCCTCCGAGCGGATCGGCTGATAGATTACGTGGCAGAGCCTCGGCGTGCCCCGGACCGATATGTCCGCGAAGAGGAGCCGGTTGCCATGGTCCTGGTCGGTCCAGCGCTGGGTCATGCCGAAAGCGAAACGCTGCGGCTCCGCCTCCCCGTAAGTGGCTTCCAGCTCGCTGCGCAGGACGTCGCACATCGCCTCGTCCGTCGGCACCAGCTTCACCGCCGCCAGCCGCCCGGACCCCTGGGTGAAGAAGAACTCGGCCTCGAAGGTGAGCGAGTTCGCCGAATAATCGGCGGTCGCGCGAAGATCGAGATCGAACACCCGCTGCCCGGGGCGGCCCCGAACGGGCGACGCCCGACCCTGCGACGCAGCGACCACCTCCGCAGGCGACATCCCCCAGCGCGTATACTGCCAGTCGGCCGAAGCCGCGCTCGGCGCGGTCAACGCCAAGGCAGCAGCAGCGTAGAAGGCCTTGCGCATGTCGATCCTCCCGTTTCGGCGGGAGGCTAGAGGAAATGAGGGTTGGGCGAAAGCGGGGCGGGATGTCGTGGGGGGCACGACGCGAGGCGCGATCGCCCTCCCCGATTGGCGCGGACCTCGTGCGAGGACGCCGGCAGCCGGAAGGAATTGGTTCACGCGGAGGCGCGGAGGCGCGAAGAGTGCAGTGGCCGGAATTGAGTGACAGTCACGTGACTGTCACCTGCTGACCCCATTCTCTTCTGCGATTTTGAATATTATAGTCATCTTACTTGCGCTAAACGATAAGCGTGGGTGCGGGATCGAAGCGAGGGCGGAGGGTGGCGCCGCCGACGGCGAGCCTGATCGAGATCAGCCGGGTGCTCGAAGAGACGGCGCGGATCCTCAGGGAACATGCCGAGGCGAATGCGCCGTCGATCGCGGCGCGGGCGGGCGACAGGCCGGCGATCACGGCGCCTCTGGTGCGATCGCTGGTGATCGCGCGGCAGCTCAGGGGCGAATATTTCGACATCGGCGCGGGCGGCGCGGCCTGGACGATGCTGCTGGAGCTGCTCGCGGCGCGGCTCGAAGGGCGCCGGGTCAACCAGCGCAGGCTTGCCCGCGCCGCCGGCATCCCCGAGACCACCGCCCTCCGCCTGGTCCGCGCCCTCGCCGGAGCGGGGCATCTGACCGCCCCGCGCGACCCGGACTGCCGCCGCGACCTGCTGATCGCGCTGAGCGACGAGGCGGCGGCACGGATGGAGGAATATCTGGAGATTGCCTTGGGGGCGGCGGCCTTGGTGTGAGAGGGGCTGGGGCCTCGAAGCACTCATCCGTCATTGCGAGAATGGCGAAGCAACCCAGCCCCACGTCAGACGCCCGCTGGATTGCCGCGTCGCTCCGCTCCTCGCAATGACGGGGGCGGCTAAGCCCTGTCGAGCAGCACGCGCGGATCGACGCCGAGCGCGCCCGCGAGCGCTTCCAGCGTCGCGATGCTTATGTTCCGCTCGCCGCGCTCTATCATCCCCACATAGGTGCGGTGATAGCCGCAGACATGCGCCAGCTCCTCCTGCGAATAGCCCTTGCTACGCCGCAGGCGCCCCACATTTCTCGCGATGATCCCCTGGAGGCTCCCAGGCCCGGCCTTTCTTGGCATGACCTGGTTTGGCCGGAAATGACGACTATACGTCTACCGACTGACCGTAGCGCGCCGGCGAGCGCCTCGAGCGTCGCGATCGTGATGTTCCGCTCGCCCGCTCGATGCCGCCGACATAGGTCCGGTGCTAGCCGCACACCTTCGCGAGCGCCTCCTGCGAAAGCCGCTTCCCCCTTGCGCAGCCGCCCCATTCTCGGAGATGATCTCCTGCGGGCCCCCTGCCCTTTTGCGCCGCCTGGCGTTTCTCGGAAGCCCGAACCAAGCGCCTCAAAGCCGTGGCCCCATGCCTGTCGCCGGACCGAAGTACACACCGGCGCGCCTCATCCCACTAAGCAAGCACGTCCTCTCAACATTGGAGGGCGAACCGACGACGCCTCCGTGGGAAAGCAGTTGCCGAGACCGATCCCGGGGCTTCTTGGCTAAGTTCGCACTTGTTTTCAGCAGCTGCTCGGTGGACAATCACGTGCGACACCAACAAGATATTTTCGGCTGCCGAGATTATGGAAAAGCTCACAAGTCCATTTTTCCTTTTTTTAGGCGACAGCGACCGTGAGGGCGTCACTAGCAAGCTGAAAGCGGCCGGGATTCCGTATAAAAAGAAGCTTTTGGAGTCTGGAGTAGCAAATTGGGAGAAAATAATTAGTCTGTTTGACGACGAGGATTTATTTGAACGCCATGAGCTGACCGGGGTTATTGTAAAGCTCACAAATAACACATTCATTCGTATGGTATCGCAGGAGTATTTACAGGCTACCCAGAAACTTCTTAGACGCATTAGTCATATTCCACACATTGTGTTTGTACACGAGTCGTTTTTTCTGGAGGACAATGCAAATGAGGACTCGGACGACTCGTTCTACTCTCATTTCTTCGGGAATGTACCTCCAGAGATAAGGACCGTAATCACAGATTTATTCGCTGAATATGACCTAAATATTGCGCCTTACCGAACTAATGCCGAACTTAGCATCCTGGCCGCTGAATTCGTCGATGACTCGGGAAGGCGTCTCATTTTTCGCCTGTACGTTCCAGCCAAGCGAATGTGGGCCGGTGAGACGGACAAGATATTAAACCTGTTTCGGGACTATTTGAACAGAGTTAGTGGGCTCCAGGTGCGGCAGGAGCAATACGCAACTTCACAAGGGGTAGTGTACGAACTTTTTGCCGATAAAGACGTCGATCCCACTTCGTTGCCCCAGGAGTTTGAAGATTTTTCACGGTTCCTAGACGCCTGCGCCATTGATCCGAACCTGGCTCAGGAGCTGCTATCGGCTGCCGGACTCGATGATGTTATCGTCCACGATATTGTCGCGCGATACGCAAAGGAAGCTAAGAGACTTCAAGTGGACTTGAAACATGAGCGAGAAAGGAAGATTCTCGGAATACGACACAGGATGGAATCTGAGTTAGTCGATGCAGTCGGATCTGATGCGGATTGGGCGTCCGTTAATCGTCTCATTGAGCTGACTGTTCCCGGAGTTAGCGGGGTGTCTACGGCCATCTCATTCGCGGGACCGCGCCCCTTACCACCTGCCTCGCGCGACCTTACGATAAATGTCAGGCCGCAGATAATAAATTCCGTGCACGCGATTGTCGCCCAAGAGGTTACTGGGACACAGAATATATCGACTGAGGCTGGGCAGCTTCTGGAACTGATCGGCAAATTCGGGGGCAAGCAATCAGTCGATTTAACTTCTGCCGTGTATGAGCTAGAGGACAAAGAGGCTAAGCCCGAATCGAGGTTAGGCGCTAGGCAGCGAATTAAAGCGTTTTTATATAAGCTTGGCAGTAAAGTGAGTGATACAGCCTTTACTATCTTACAGTCGTACATCGAGTCGAAAATTGGAATCTGAATAGAGACGCGCCCTGTCTCATCTTCGACTCCGCCACTCCCTTCGGTCGTGACGGCTCAGGACATTCGGGGTGTCCGCTCTTGGCTTCGCTCGATCGGACTTCAGCGGCAAACCCTTCGAACCTGGCGCCGGTGCTAGACCAGACGCGATTGCTTGACGGCAGCCTCGATGAAGGACGCAAAAAGCGGATGGGGCTCGAACGGTTTGGATTTGAGTTCGGGGTGGAACTGCACCCCTACGAACCACGGATGGTCCGGGCGCTCGACGATCTCCGGGAGGGCGCCGTCCGGGCTCATGCCGGAGAAGACCAGCCCGCCGCGTTCCAGCGCGACGCGGTAGTGGACGTTCACTTCGTAGCGGTGGCGGTGGCGTTCGCTGATGTGCGCGCCGCCGTAGATGGTGGCGACGTGGCTGTTGCCGCTCAGCACGGCCTCGTAGGCGCCGAGGCGCATGGTGCCGCCCATGTCGCCGTTGGCTTCGCGGCGCTGGCGGAGGCCCTCGGCGCTCATCCATTCGGTGATGAGGCCGACTACGGGCTCTTCGGCTTCGCCGAATTCGGTGCTGCTGGCGCCGGCGAGGCCGGCGGTGTTCCTGGCGCCTTCGATGCAGGCCATCTGCATGCCGAGGCAGATGCCGAAGAAGGGGACGCCGCGCTCCCTGGCGAACTGGACGCTGGCGATCTTGCCCTCGCTGCCGCGCTCGCCGAAGCCGCCGGGGACGAGTATGGCGTGGAGCGGCTCCAGCTCGGCGGGAAGGTCCGCCTCCGGATGCTCGAACAGCTCCGCGTCGAGCCAGCGGATGTTGACCTTGACGCGGTTGGCGAGGCCGCCGTGGACCAGGGCCTCGGTCAGGCTCTTATAGGCGTCCTGGAGGCCGACATATTTGCCGACGACGCCGATCGTGACCTCGCCCTGCGGATTGAGGAGGCGGTCGAGGATGTCGTCCCAGCGCTCGAGCATCGGCGCGGGCGCGTCGTCGATGCCGAAAGCGCGCAGCACCTCGGCGTCGAGGCCCTCGCGATGATATTGGAGCGGGACGGCGTAGATGCTCCTGGCGTCCAATGCCGGAATGACCGCTTCGTGGCGGACGTTGCAGAAGAGCGCGATCTTGCGGCGCTCGCCGTCGGGGAGCGGGCGGTCGACGCGGCAGAGCAGGACGTCGGGCTGGATGCCGAGGCTGGTCAAGTCGCGGACCGAGTGCTGGGTGGGCTTGGTCTTCAGCTCGCCGGCGGCGGCGATGTAGGGGACCAGGGTGGTGTGGATGAAGACGGTGCGCTTGCGGCCGGTCTCGTCGAAGGCGAGGTCGTTCCTCAGCTGGCGGATCGCCTCGATGAAGGGAAGCGATTCGATGTCGCCGACGGTGCCGCCGATCTCGCAGATGACGAAATCGAGGCCGTCGATATCGGTCTGGGCGAACTCCTTGATCTCGTTGGTGACGTGCGGGATGACTTGGACGGTGGCGCCGAGATAGTCGCCGCGGCGCTCCTTGGCGATGATGTCGCGATAGATGCGGCCCGAGGTGACGTTGTCGCTCTGGCGGGCGGGGACTCCGGTGAAGCGCTCGTAATGGCCGAGGTCGAGGTCGGTCTCGGCGCCGTCGTCGGTGACGTAGACCTCGCCATGCTGGTAGGGCGACATCGTGCCGGGATCGACGTTGAGATAGGGATCGAACTTGCGGATGCGGACCGTGTAGCCGCGTGCCTGGAGGAGGGCCGCCAGGGAGGCCGCCATCAGGCCTTTGCCAAGGCTGGAGACCACGCCGCCGGTGATGAAAATGAACCGCGCCATGGGAGACGAGGCTTAAGCGGTCGCGCGGCGAAAGGGCAAGCGCGGGAATCGCCGGACGCGGATTTATTTGGACGCGAATGAAGCGCGCAGACCGGCTCCTCCCCCTTGAGGGGGGAGGCTGGGTGGGGGTGGACTCGTTCGTAGGGCGGTGACTCTTCCGGAGGCGCCACCCCTCCCCTAACCCCTCCCCCTCGAGGGGAGGGGAATCAGGCTAGCGCGGGGCTGGCGGTTCCCCTGCGACTGGGCCGGATCGTCCAGTGGCGTCATCCCGGCGGAGGCCGGGATCTCAGCGGGAGTACACGCAGGCGCCTTTGGAGCGCTCCATTTGCGCCCGAGACTTCTCGTCCTGAGATCCCGGCCTGCGCCGGGATGACGGTCTCGGACTGCCTTCCGTCTTCCTTCAGCGCGGGACGGTGCCGTTGCCTTGCGGCTGGGCGGGGGCCGGCGCGGCGGGGCTCGGCTGCGCGCCCGGGGGCGCCGCGGGGGTGTTGGCGCCGGGGACGGGCTGGGTCGGGCCCTGCTGCGGCACCGACGCGGGGAGCTGCTTGACCAGAGACGGGTCGATCCGGCGCGGGCCGCCGGCATTGGCGGCGAGCGCGGCGAGCACGATCGAGAGCAAGACGAAGATCGTCGCCAGGATCCCGGTGGCGCGGGTCAGGAAATCGGCGGCGCCGCGCGCGCTCATCATGCCGGACGGGCTGCCGCCGCCGGCGAGGCCGCCGCCTTCGGAGCGCTGCATCAGGATGACTCCGACCATCGCCAGCGCGACGATGGTCTGGACGATGAGGAGGAAGGTGAACAGCATGGAGCGGCGGCTTTCGGGGAGAGTGTCGGGCGGGACTTAGGGGATGGCGGGCGCGCGTTCAACCGCGGGCGGCGGCGACGATCGGCACGAAGTCGGCGGCCTTGAGGCTGGCGCCGCCGACGAGGGCGCCGTCGACGTCCTCGACCCGGAGCAATTCGGCGGCATTGTCGGGCTTGACCGAGCCGCCGTAGAGGATGCGCACCCGCCCGCCGCGGTCGCCGAAGCGCTCGACCAAAGCCTTGCGGATCGCCCTGTGCATGAGGGCGACGTCGGCCGGGGTGGCGACGTTGCCGGTGCCGATCGCCCAGACCGGCTCGTAGGCGAGAACCAGCTCGGCGTCGCCCAGCGCTTCGGGGAGGGAGCCGGCGAGCTGCCCGGCCACCACCGCTTCATGGTCGCCGGCGCCGCGCTGGGCCTCGGTCTCGCCGACGCAGACGATCGCGGTGAGGCCGGCGGCGAGGGCGGCTTCGGCCTTGGCGCGGACGATCTCGTCGCTCTCGCCCTGCTCGGCGCGGCGCTCCGAGTGACCGACGATGACGAGGCGGGCGCCGGCTTCCTGGAGCATCGGCACCGAGACGCAGCCGGTATGGGCGCCGCCCGGCGCGAAATGGCAGTCCTGGGCGCCGACGGCGAGGCCGCCGCCGCGGGTCACCGCCGCCGAGATCAGGGTGAAAGGCGGGCAGATGGCGACGTCGACCCCGGCCGCCCGGCGCGCGGCCTCGGCGATCGCCGCCAGCTCGGCAAGAGCGGCGAGGCTGCCGTTCATCTTCCAGTTGCCGACGATCAGCTTGCGGCGGACGTGCACCTTGTCGGGTTCCTTCGTTCCGGGAGCAGCGGCGCCTAGCAGGCCCGCCCCCACCCGCCAAGACCGGCTCCGCCAAGATCGCCGGGTTGCGGGCCGGGGCGGCTCTTTCTATGGTCCGCCGCCGACCGGGCCCGCGCGCCCTTCCCTCGTCCACCCTCCCGAAGCGAGTCGCCGATGCTCCGTGCCTTCCGCAGCAAGCTCTCCTCCTGGCTGATGCTCGCCTTCCTGATCGTCTCGGTCGGCGCGATCGTCATCACCGGCTTCGGCACCGGCGGCACCGGCGGCCTGCCCACGGCGGGCCAGACCGGCGGCGAGACGCTGGCCGAGATCGGCAGCGAGGAGGTCGATTCCGACGAGCTCGAGCGGCTCGTCCGGCGCCGCTTCCAGGTCGCGCAGCAGGAGAATCCGGAGCTCGATCTCGGCCGCTTCCTCGCCGCCGGGGCCTATGAGGGGATCCTGAACGAGACCGTGATCGGCCGCGCCCTGTGGGCGTTCGGGCGGGCCAACGGGATCACCGTCTCCGAGCGGATGATCGACCGGGTGATCGCCAACATCCCCGAATTCCGCAACTTCGCCGGCCAGTTCGACGACGCCACCTACCGCCAGACGCTGGCGGCGCAGAATATGAGCGAGGAGCAGCTGCGCCGCGAGGTCGCCAATTACCTGATGCAGCGCCAGCTGCAGCTGCCGATCGGGATGGCGACGCGGGCGCCCGAATCGGTCGCCGTCCAATATGCCTCGCTGATGCTCGAGCGGCGGCGCGGCACGATCGGCATGATCCGCAGCGACGCGATGACGGCGGGATTCGCGCCGAGCGATGCGGAGGTGACCGCTTATTTCCAGCGCAACCGGACCCGCTACACCGTGCCCGAGCGGCGGGTGCTGCGCTACGCCCTGATCGGCCGCGAGCAGGTGGCGGCGGCGGCGACCCCGACCGAGCAGGAGATCCAGGCTTATTACCGGCAGAATGCCGCGCGCTATTCCGGATCGGAGACTCGCACGCTGCAGCAGGTGGTGCTGCCCAGCGAGGCGGCCGCGCGGCAGTTCGTGCAGCGCGCCGGCGGCGGCGCCAATTTCGCCGCGGCGGCGCAGCAGGCCGGCTTCGGCGCCACCGACATCGCCCTCGGCCCGCAGAGCCGCGAGCAATATACCGGCCTCACCAACGCCGCCGCCGCCAACGCGGTCTTCTCCGCGCAGCAGGGCGCCATGGTCGGGCCGCTCCGCTCGGAGCTCGGCTGGCATGTGGTGCGGGTCGAGAGCGTCAACCGCGCCAATGCCAGGCCGCTCGACACGGTGCGCGCCGAGATCGTGACCGAGCTGTCGCGGCGCAAGCTCAGCGAGGCGCTGACCGCCGCCGTCGCGCGCATCGAGGAACGGGTCGAGGACGGGGCGAGCTTCGAGGACGTCGTCCGCGCCGAGCGGCTGACCATGGTCGAGACTCCGGCGATCACCGCCGCCGGCCAGGCGCCCGGCGCGCAATGGCAGGCTTCGGCGGAGCTGCGGCCGCTGCTGCGCGGCGCCTTCCAGATCGACCCCGAGGATCCGGCGCCGGTGGTCGAGACGATCGCGCCCAACGAGCGTTTCGCCTTCCTGGCGGTGGCGCGGGTGATCCCGGCGGCGGTGCCGCCGCTGGCGCAGATCGCCGCCCAGGTCCGCGCCGACGTGATCCGCCAGACCGGCTTCGAGCGCGCCCGCGCCCTCGCCCAGCGCCTCGCCGACCGGATCGGCTCGGGCGTGCCGCCGGCGCGCGCCTTCGCCGAGGCCGGCGTGCGGCTGCAGCCGCCGACGCCGATGGAACTGCGCCGGGTCGACCTCGCCCGCTCGCGCGAAGTGCCGCCGGTGATGGCGATGTTCTTCAGCGTGCCACCGGGGCGGGCGCGGACGATGGAAGGCCCGAACCGCGGCGGCTGGTACGTCGTCCACGTCTCGGGGCGGACGCCCGGCCAGGCGACCTGCCCGGCCAACCTGCCGCCGGCGGCGCAGCAGCAGTCCGAAGGCTGCCAGCTCATCCAGGCCGCGCGCCAGGAGTTCAGCGCGCGCGCCGGGAGCGAATATACCGAGCAGTTCGCCCGCGCCGTCCAGAACGGGCTCGAAATCGAGCGCGACGAGGCCGCGATCGGCCGCCTCCGCCAGCGCCTGCGCGCGGGGACCGCGCAGTAGCCACGGGATGCCGCGCATCCTCGTCGTCGACAATTACGACAGCTTCACCTGGAATCTGGTCGATTATCTGCGCGCGCTCGGCGCCGAGGTGCGGGTCGAGCGCAACGACGCGGTGGGCGCGGCCGAGGCCCTCGCGGGCGGCGCCGAGGCCGTGCTGATCTCCCCGGGCCCGGGGGCGCCGGACGAAGCGGGCGTGTCGCTGGCTCTGGTCGGCGCCTGCGCGGAGGCGAGGCGGCCGCTGCTCGGAATCTGCCTCGGCCACCAGGCGATCGGTCAATATTTCGGCGCGAAGGTCGAGCGCGCGCCGCGGCCGATGCACGGCAAGACCTCCGCAATCGCCCATGACGGCAGCGGCGTCTTCGCCGGCCTCCCCTCCCCCTTCGCCGCGACCCGCTACCACAGCCTCACGCTGGCGCCGGAGCGCATCCCCGACTGCCTCGAGGTCTGCGCGACCGCGGAGGACGGGACCGTCCAGGGCCTGCGCCACCGCGCCCTCCCCATCCACGGCGTCCAGTTCCACCCCGAGAGCATCGCCAGCGAGCATGGCCACGCCCTGCTGGCATCCTTCCTGGCGATGACCGGAGCGGAAGCCCCAGCATGAGCGGCGAGGCGATTGTGACGCCCTGGAGGCCGGTCGGCCGCGCGCACCGCGAATATTGGGTGCCCGCCGAGCAGCTCGAGGCTTTCAACGCTGCGATCATCGCCCGGATCGAAGTGGTGGCCGAGTTCCGCTAGAGCCTCCGCGCGCCGCGGAGTGGCAGCGGCCGGGGCGCCGTGCCATGATGTCCGCGCGATCGGGAGAGGCGGATGGAGTGGGATGCGACGTGGCTGCGGCTGGCGGCACGGCGGCTGGTGCTGCCGGTGCTCCTGTCGGCCGTCGCGATCGATTTCGGCGCCTTCCTGATCTGGTTCGCGGCCTATCGCGGCCCGGCCCCGCCGACGCTCCACGACGCGCTCCAGGTGGTACCGATCGTCTTCATCGTGACCTGCTTCTGCGTCGGCGTCGCGGTAACCATTTTCGGGTTGCCGGCGGGGCTGCTGGTGGCGCGGCTTCGCCATGGCTTCGAGGCCAGCCTGTTGCTTCTCGCCGGCCTCGGATGCTTTGCCGGCGCGGCGGCCGCGATTCTTACCATGCTCGGCCTCACGGGGACGCTGGTGGAGCCCTGGCTGGTCCTGGCGTCCGCCGCATCGGGCGCGCTTACCGGCACGATCTGGGCCTTCCTCAACTCCGATCTGTTCAGGACGAACAACGGCGCTTGACATGTTCCCCGGCGTTGCCTACGCGTTCCCTTAACGTTCCAATGGGGGACCTGAACATGCTCACCCGCAAGCAACACGAGCTCCTGACCTACATCAACGGACGGCTCGCCGAGGGCGGCGTTTCGCCCTCGTTCGAGGAGATGAAGGACGCGCTCGACCTCAAGTCGAAGAGCGGCGTCCACCGGCTGATCTCGGCGCTGGAGGAGCGCGGCTTCATCCGCCGCCTGCCGAACCGGGCGCGGGCGCTCGAGATCACCAAGATGCCGGAGATGAAGGGCGCCGGGAGCGCGCGCGGCGCGGCCCCCGCCGCGGCCAATTCGAACGACGTGGTCGAAATCCCGCTCCACGGCCGGATCGCCGCCGGCACCCCGATCGAGGCGCTGCAGGGAACCGACATGCTGCCGGTGCCGGCGGCCCTGCTCGGCCCCGGCGAGCATTATGCGCTGCAGGTGGCCGGCGACTCGATGGTCGAGGAGGGCATTCTCGACGGAGATTTCGCCCTCATCCGCAAGACCGACACCGCCCGCGACGGCGAGATCGTGGTCGCCCTGGTCGACAATGAGGAAGCGACGCTCAAGACCTTCCGCCGCGAAGGCTCGATGGTCCGCCTCGACCCCGCCAACCGCCGCTACGACCCCCAGCGCTACCGCCCCGACCAGGTCCAGGTCCAGGGAAGGCTCGCCGGCCTGCTGCGGCGGTATTGAGGGACGTTCGCCACAGCCCTCCGGCAGGTGAGCTGCGGCGCAAACGTTCTTGAGGAACGCGGCCTGACCCCCTCCCCCTCGATGGGGGAGGGTTGGGGTGGGGGTGGAGTCTGAGGAGAAGGCTCATGACTCGTTATCGCCCACCGATCGGAAGCACTGAGCGGGCACGGTCGCTTCGGCGCAGGCGCACCAAGGCCGAGGGAGCCATGTGGCGACTCCTGCGCCAGGCCTTTCCCGATGCGCATTTCCGCTTCCAAGTGCCGATCCGCGATTACGTGGCCGACTTTGCAAGCCATGGCGCGAAGCTCATAATCGAAGTCGACGGCGGCCAACATGGAGACACCGCTGACCGAGACAGGACGCGGATCATTGAAACCGAAGGCTATCGGGTCCTCCGCTTCTGGAACAACGAAGTTCTCGGGAATCCGGACGGCGTCGCCAGGCTTATCGACTCAGCGCTCGGCTCCGAGTCCACCCCCACCCTAACCCTCCCCCATCAAGGGGGAGGGAATTGAGCGGAGCCTCTCTCATGGCGCGATTGAATTATGTGGAGCTTCCCGTCACCGACATCGGCGCGGCCAAGACTTTCTACGAAGCCGCCTTCGGCTGGTCGATGACCGCCTTCGGTCCCACTTATGCCGCGACCCTCACCGGCGACACCGATATCGGGCTCCAGGCCGATGCGGCCGAAGCATCCAAGGCGCCGCTGCCCGTTATCGAGGTCGCGGATCTCGAGGCCGCCCTCGCCGCCGTCGAGCAGGCCGGCGGGCGCATCGTCCGTCCGATCTTCGCCTTTCCGGGCGGCCACCGCTTCCACTTCCTCGATCCGAGCGGCAACGAACTCGCCGCCGTCCAGAGCGACGCGCACTCCTAAGTCTCCTCCACGGGGACGGGGGCCTTCGGATTTGTGCGCGCAGAGGCGTCGCGGCTGGCACAGCCGCATTGCCAGTCGCGAATGCTGAGGGAGAAATGCGGCTTCGCCGCCCGCCTCGGCCCCTCTGCGCCTCTGCGCGAACCTTCCCTTCCCTTCCTCAGGGTATCTCGTCCACCCACGCCGCGAGGTCGGCGATGCTGGCCAGCTCGCGGTAGCGGGGATGCCCCACGGGTGCCTCGGCCGCTTCGTGGGACCAGACCAGCTCGAACGGGATCAAAGCCGCCCAGGCGCCGGCTTCGAGGACGGGAAGGATGTCCGACCGCACCGAATTGCCGGCCATGACCGCGCGCGCGGGCTCGGCGCCGTAACGCTCGAAGATGCGGGCATAGGTTTCCGGCCGCTTGTTCGAGACGATCTCGACGCCGGTGAACCAGGCGCCGAAGCCGGAGGCGGCGAGCTTGGCCTCCTGGTGGTGGAGATCGCCCTTGGTGACCAGCACCAGCGGCGCCCGCTCGGCGAGCGCGGGGAGCGCGTCGACGACCCCGGCCAGCGGCTCCAGCGGGTGGGCGAGCATGTCACGGCCGAGCGCCAGGATCGCCCGCACCGTCGCCGGATCGAGCGCGTCGCCGGCGACGTCGGCGGCGGTCTCCAGCATCGACAGGATGAAGCCCTTGGCGCCGTAGCCGTAGGCGCCGAGATTGCGGTGCTCGGTCTCGTCGAGCTGGCGCTGGAGGGCGTCGGCGGGGGCGAAATCGGCGAGCAGCCCGGCGAAGCGGCCGAAGGTGCTGCGGAAGAAAGCCTCATTGTGCCAGAGCGTGTCGTCGGCATCGAGGCAGATGAGGGCGATCGGCATCGCCCCACCTGCTATCAGGCCGGGGCGCGGCGCCCAAGCCCCCGCCGCCTTGCGCGCCTCCCGGACCGCGATTACGCTGCCCCATCTTCGCGAGGAGGCGCCATATGGACCGCAGGCACAAGCTCACCCGCCGCTCCTTCCTCGGCCGCGTGGGCGGCGGCGTGATGCTCGGCGGCGGCGCCCTCGCCTCGCTCGGCGGCTGCGCGACGCTCGGCAACACCGACGCCGACAGCGGCCGCTACGCCGACCCAGTCGGACGCGGGCGCGGGAGCTACCGGCGCCGGCGCTACGGCCGCAACGGGATCACCGACGCCGACAGCGGTCCCAATGCCGATCCGGCAGGCGGCGGCCGCGGCGGCTATGGCGGCACGGTCACCGACACCGACACCGGCCGCCACGCCGACCCGGTCGGCCGCGGGCGCAGCGGCCAGGGCGGCGGCGTGACCGACGCCGACACGGGCCGCTACGCCGATCCGGCGGGGCGCGGGCGCGGAGGCGGCGGAGGCGGGGTCACGGACGCCGACACCGGGCGCTACGCCGATCCTGCCGGACGCGGGCGCGGCGGCGGCGGTGGCGGCATCACCGATTCCGATCGCGGCAGCAATGCCGATCCAGTCGGCCGGGGGCGCGGCGGGGGACAGCGCCGGGGCCGCAGCGGGATCACCGATGCCGACAGCGGCCCTTCCGGCGATCCGGCCGGCGACGGCCGCGGGATCTAGTCCGCCGCGCGGACCCAGGGATGGGCGCCGGCGGCTGAAGCGACCGTCTCTACCCGCGGCGTCCGGCCGAAACGGATGGCCAGACCGCCGGTGCGGGCGAGGAGTTCGCGGTCCGCCTTGAGCCAGCGCGGGACGCAGCTTCGCGGCAGGCGCCGGTCGGAGACGATTATGTCGGCCTCCGCGCAGGCGCGGGCGAAGGCGGGGACCTCGACATAGCGGCTCGACCTGGTGGCGAGCAGGCGCCAGCGCCCGCCCCCGCCCGCGAGGTCGGCGGCGCAGAGGTCCTCGCTGCAGGCGGCGGTGGGCAGCGCGGCGATCTCGAGAAACTCCGCCTCCTCGCCCGCGCTTTCGGAGAGCAGGGAGCGGATGTAGTCGCCGGCGCGGCCCCGCAGGATGGCGAGCTCGCCCGAGGCGGTGCGCAAGGCGAGGTGGCGGCCGTCGCCGGTGACGAGCAGGTCCGGCGGAGGCGTAACCACCGCCCAGAGCGCGCCGGCGGCGGCGGGAACGAGGCCCCAGCGGCGAATGCCGGTGCGCCAGAGGCAGATCCAGAGGCCGCCGGCGGCGAGCAGCGCGAAGGCGGCAACCGGCATACTCGGCAGCATCGCCACCGCCCCGGGCGCTGCCGCGGCCGCGTAAGCGAGGCCGAGCAGCAGGCCGAGCGCCTGTCCCGCCAGCCACCAGAAAGGCGCCCCCAGCCCGGCGAGATCGAGGAGCAAAGCGAGCGCCTCGAGCGGCATGATCACGAAGGTGGTGAGCGGAATGCCGATTATGTTGGCGAAAGCGCCGTAGAGGCCGGCGCGGTGGAAGTGGAAGAGCGCGATCGGGGTCAGCGCGATCTCGACCGCGAGGCCGGTGAGGACGAGGGCGAGGAGGAAGCGGCCGGCCTTGGCGTGGACCGGCTCGTCGCGGCGGGCGAGCAGCGCCTGGACCTTCGGATGCTCGTGGAGCGCGACGATTGCCATGATCGCGGCGAAGCTGAGCTGGAAGCTCGGGCCGGCGAGGGTCTCGGGCCAGAGGGTGAGGACGACGAGGGCGCCGACGGCGAGCAGGCGCAGGGTCAGCGCGTCCCGGCCGATCGCGATGCCGGCGAGGACCAATAAGGCTGCGATACAGGCTCTTACCGTCGGGACTTCGGAGCCCGTGAGAAGCGTGTAGGCGATGCCGGCAAGCGCTCCGGCACCGGCGGCGACGAGGACGAGGCGGAAGCGGAGCGCCAGAGCGGGGCTGAGCGCGAGCAGCTTCAGCGTCAGCAGCATCACCGCGCCGACCACGGCGGTGAGGTGGAGCCCGCTCACCGAGAGCAGATGGGCGAGGCCGGAGCGGCGCATCGCCTCGGCATCCTCCTCGGAGATGCCGCCCTGGTCGCCGGTGGCGAGGGCGGCGGCGATGCCCCCCTCCCCGCCCGGCAGCCGCTCCCGGATATGGTCGGCGAGGCGCTGCCGCCACCGGGCGAGGCGCGCCGGCCAGCCTTGCGCGGCCGGCGGCGCGGTGACGGCGACGTCGAGCGCGCGGCCGGTGGCGCCGATGCGCTGGAACCAGGCGGCGCGGGCGAAATCATAGGCGCCGGGCACGGCGGCGGGCGCCGGCGGCATCAGCCAGGCGCGGATCCGGACCCGGGCGCCCGGCTGCAGGGCATCGCCGGCTTTCTCCTGGTCGAGATTGACCCGGACGCGCGGCGGCAGCGCGGCGTCCTCCGTGCGCACGACGAGGCGGACCGCCTCGCGCGCGGGAAGGCGCTGGGCGCTCTCGATCGTGCCGGAGAAGGTCGCCAGCCGCTCGTGGGCGAGGACCGGCGCCGCGACCCGCTCCGCCTTCCACCAGATGTTGAGGCAGCCCAGAGCCGCGGCGAAGCTGAAGATCGCCAGCGCGCGCCCCCAGCGCGTTCCGGGGGCGGCCGCCGGAAAGCCGAGCGTGGCGGCCAGAGCGAGGAGCAGGAAAGCGATCCAGCCGTCGCGGCCCGGCAGCCAGAACCAGGCCGAGATGCCCAGGATCATCCCGACCGGAAGCCAGAGCGGCAGCTGGTCGCGCTCGCGGTCGGCGAGGGTCTCGAGCGCGTCCGACAGCGTGGCAATGCGACGCCGCAAGCCGCCTTGGGCGTACGGAGCGAGGTCGGTGGCGCTCAGTCGGCTCGCCATGCCTGCATCTTCGCCAAAGCGGCCGCGCGCGCAAGCGGGAGGACGCGATCAGCCGCAGGTCGGGGGTTTGTCCGGGGGCGTCATCCCGGCGAAGGCCGGGATCTCAGGACGAGAAGACTCCGGCGTCGATGGGGGCGCCTTGCACGAGCCTCGGCCATACTCTCCCTGAGATCCCGGCCTTCGCCGGGATGACGTTCTGCACCTCCGCCCGGCCCCCTTCCGCGTGGGCGACGCGCTATGCTAGGGCGCCGCAGTTCCCGGTCGCGAGACCCCATCCTTCGGAGAATTGCCGCGTGAGCGGAAGCGAAGAGCCCAGCAGCGTCGTCACCCGTTTCGCGCCCTCGCCGACCGGCTTCCTCCATATCGGCGGCGCCCGCACGGCCCTGTTCAACTGGCTCTACGCGCGGCGGCACGGCGGCCGCTTCCTGCTCCGGATCGAGGACACCGACCAGGCGCGCTCGACCGAGGCGGCGATCCGGGCGATCCTCGACGGGATGCGCTGGCTCGGCCTCGATTGGGACGGCCACGAATATTACCAGTCGCAATTCGCCGCCCGCCACGCCGAAGTGGCGCACGAATTGCTCGCCCGCGGCCATGCCTATCGCTGCTGGATGAGCCAGGAGGAGCTCGCGGCGCAGCGGGCGGCCGCGCAGGCCGAGCGGCGGCCGTTCCGGATCGACAGCCGGTGGCGGGACTGCGGCGGCCAGGAAGGTCACGGGCCCGCGGTGATCCGCCTCAAGGCGCCGCGCGAGGGCGAGACGGCGATCGAGGACCGGGTCCAGGGGCGGGTGATGGTGCAAAATGCCGAGCTCGACGATTTCGTCCTGCTGCGCTCCGACGGCAGCCCGACCTACATGCTCGCGGTGGTGGTCGACGACCACGACATGGGCGTCACCCACGTCATCCGCGGCGACGACCATCTCAACAACGCCTTCCGCCAGCTCGCCATCGTCAGGGCGATGGGCTGGCCGGAGCCGGTCTACGCCCACGTGCCTTTGATCCACGGCCAGGACGGCGCCAAGCTGTCCAAGCGCCACGGGGCGACCGGGGTGATGGACTATGAGGCGCTCGGCTTCCTCCCCGAAGCGGTCGCCAATTACCTGCTCCGCCTCGGCTGGGGCCATGGCGACGACGAGATCATCGCCCGCGAGGATGCGGTCCGCTGGTTCGACCTCGATGGCGTCGGCCGCTCGCCCTCGCGCTTCGACGTCAGGAAGCTCGAGAACGTCAACGGCCATTATATCCGCGAGGCTTCGGACGGCCGCCTCGCCGGTCTGGTCGCGCCGCGCATGGCGGCGCAGATCGGACGACCCCTGGCGAGCGAGGAGATCGCCTTGCTCGCCCGAGCGATGCCGGAGCTGAAGCCGCGCGCCAGGGACCTCAACGAGCTGGCGGCGGGCGCGGCCTTCCTGTTCAAGGCGCGACCGCTGGACATGGACGACAAGGCCGCGGCTTTGCTACAGGGCTCGGCGGGGGACCTGCTCGCCCTCGTCCACCGGCGCCTCTCGAGCCTGCCGGAATGGACCCAGGAGGCGACAGAGCGGGCCGTCAGGGAGGTCGCCGAGGCCGAAGGCGTCAAGCTGGGTCAGGTCGCGCAGCCGCTGAGGGCCGCGCTCACCGGCCGGGCGACGTCGCCGGGCATTTTCGACGTGCTGGTCCTGATCGGACGCGAGGAAAGCCTCGCGCGGATCGGGGACCGGATGAAGGAGCGATAAATGGCGGACAAGGCCACATTGAGCCTCGGCGGGCAGGATTACGGCTACGACATCCTCTCGGGGAGCGTCGGGCCCGACGTCGTCGACATCCGCAAGCTCTATGCCGAGACGGACGCCTTCACCTACGATCCCGGCTTCACCTCGACCGCCTCCTGCCAGTCGCGCATCACCTATATCGACGGCGACCAGGGCATCTTGCTCCACCGCGGCTATCCGATCGACCAGCTCGCCGAGCATTCGACCTTCATGGAGGTCGCCTATCTCCTCCTCCACGGCGAGCTGCCGCAAAGGGAAGAGCTCGACCGCTTCACCTACACGATCATGCGCCACACCATGCTGCACGAGCAGCTCGCCACCTTCTACCGCGGCTTCCGGCGCGACGCGCATCCGATGGCGATCATGTGCGGCGTGGTCGGCGCGCACTCGGCCTTCTACCACGATTCGACCGACATCACCGATCCCAAGCAGCGCATGATCGCCTCGCACCGGCTGATCGCGAAGATGCCGACGATCGCGGCGATGGCGTTCAAATATTCGATCGGCCAGCCGTTCCTCTATCCGCAGAACACCCTCACCTACACCGGCAACTTCCTGAGGATGACCTTCGGCGTTCCGGCCGAGCCCTATGAGGTCAATCCGGTGATCGAGCGGGCGATGCGGCGGATCTTCATCCTCCACGCCGACCACGAGCAGAACGCCTCGACCTCGACCGTGCGCCTCGCCGGCTCCTCGGGCGCCAACCCGTTCGCCTGCATCGCCGCGGGCATCGCCTGCCTCTGGGGGCCCGCCCATGGCGGCGCCAATGAGGCCGCATTGAACATGCTGCGCGAGATCGGGCGGCCGGAGCGGATCCCGGAATATATCGCCCGCGCCA
>DASVVP010000112.1:0-18161 GCA_036386495.1 Allosphingosinicella sp. | reverse complement strand
GCTGAAGCGGTTGCCGGTTCCGTCCGGCAGTCGTAACGTCGCCGTCATGATGGGGGCGATATCCTGGCGGGGGCTGATCGTCGGCCTGATCGGCAATGTGCTGATCGGAGTCTCGCTCTACCACCTCATCCAGGTCGGGAGTTGCGGCGGCTACAATCCGGACTGCCCGTCCGAGCTGACGCCTTATTTCATCGCACTGCCGGTCGGCATCCTCACCTCGGTCGCGGGCATCTTCATGGGCGGCGGGGTGATCGCCTTTTGCGGCGTGTTCGTCTCGATCGGCCTCGGCTCCCTCGCTGCCGGATGGTTCGGCGACGGCAAGATGGGCGCCTTCCCCTACATCTTCGGCGGCCTGTTCGCCTTCTTCGGCCTGCTACCGCTGCTGCTCGGGGCCGGCCTGCGCCGGATGGGGGCCGGCAAGGAGGTGCAGGCGATGCGCCTGGTCGCCACCGGCGGCCAGGGCGTCGGCACCGTCACCCACATCCAGGACACCGGCATCACCATCAACGACAATCCGCGCGTCGAGGTGACGATGCGGGTTCAGCCGGTCGACGGCACCGCCCCGCTCGAGCGCAAGAAGACGGTCACGGTCTCGCGCGTCGCGATCCCACGCGTCGGCGACCGTTTTCCGGTCTGGTACGACCGCGCCGACGCCGACCTCTGGGCCTTCGGCGTCGACATCGAGCCGCACGCGCCGCCCGCGGTGAAGGCCCTGTTCGCGCGCGCCGGCCGCGGCGAGCCCGCCGCCGCGTCCGCAGCCGCCGAGCCGGACCGGCCCAGCCCCCTCGAAGAGCTCGAACGGCTGAACGAGCTGCGCAAGGTCGGCGCCGTCACCAATGCCGAATATGAGAGCGCGAAGGCTCTGCTCCTCGCCCGGCTGGCGGACCCCGACCGCACCTAGAAGCGGCCTGTCCTCAGCCGTCTTGCTCCGATAATACACTTTCGCTCTTGCGCAGCAGGGGCTAACCACCCAATTCACGCACGAAGAGAGGATCGCGGGGACATGGCTACGCAGACGCAGACCGAAGGCCGGCCGACGATGACGCTGGAGGCGCCGCCGCCGCTGACCCCGGTCGAGCCGGCGCAGGCCGGCGGGCTCGTCCCGCTCAAGGAGGAGCAGAGGAGCCAGCTCGACGAGAAGGTCGAGACCTTCGTCGACGAGCTGGTTGCGCTCGATTCCAACTCGCCCGAATTCGGCCGCAAGGTCGACCAGCTGACCGCCATGGGCCGCCGCGAGATCGCCGAGGCCGCCGGCCACTCCAACCGCTTCCTCGACCGGCCGGTGAAGGCGATCGACGCCGATACCGGCATCGGCGCGAACCTGACCGAGCTCAGGCGCACCGTCGAGGATCTCGATCCCGGCCATAACGGCAAGCTCACCGGGCCCAGGAAGCTGTTCGGGCTCATCCCCTGGGGCAACAATCTCCGCTCTTACTTTCACAAATACCAATCGTCCCAGACCCACATCTCGCAGATCCTCGCCAGCCTCGCTTCGGGCAAGGACGAGCTGCTTCAGGACAATGCGGCGATCGCGGTCGAGCGCGCCAACATGTGGAAGACGATGGGCAAGCTCGAGCAGATGATCCACATCTCCAAGACGCTCGACGCCAGGCTCGAGGAGAAAGCGAACGAGCTCGACGCGACTGAGCCGGCCAAGGCCAAGGCGATCCGCGAGACCGCCCTCTTCTACACCCGCCAGCGCACCACCGACCTGCTGACCCAGATGGCGGTGACGGTGCAGGGCTATCTCGCGCTCGACCTCGTCAAGAAGAACAATGTCGAGCTGGTGAAGGGGGTCGATCGGGCTTCCACCACCACCGTTTCGGCGCTGCGCACCGCGGTGACGGTCGCGCAGGCGATGACCAACCAGCGCCTGGTGCTGGAGCAGGTCACGGCGCTCAACACGACCACCGCCAACGTCATCGAATCCACCGGCTCGCTGCTCAAGAGCCAGTCGGGCGACATCCACAAGCAGGCCGCCTCCTCGACCATCCCGCTCGAGACGCTGCAGCGCGCCTTCCAGAACATCTACGACACGATGGACATGATCGACCAGTTCAAGCTCGAGGCGCTCGGCAACATGAAGCAGACCGTTGACACCCTCTCGAGCGAGGTCGAGAAATCGCGCGGCTACATCGCCCGCGCCGAGGGCGTCGAGCAGAATCGGCTCACCGGCGACGCCTCGCCGCTGAGCTCGCTGGAGGGCTGATTTGGCCGAGCATCCGTTCGGCGTGGACGAGGCGATCGCCCGCTTCGACGAGGCGGTTGCGCGCTGGGACGGACGCACTCCCGAGGCGGTCGGCGCGCGGCGGCGGCATTACGGGCGCAGCGCGGCCGCGGTCGGGCGGCGGGTCGCAACCATGGGAGTGGCGATCGCGGCGCTGATCGTGATGACGATCGCGTTCGGCCTCGCCGTCGGGCCGATTGGCTGGAGCGGGCTGTTCGTGGTCAGCTTCGCCATCCTGGCGATCATGATCCTGTTCGCAGTCTGGCCCGGTAGAGAGCGCAAGCGCGCCGAATATAGCGAGCAGATGCCGACCAAAGCGGTGGTCCGGCAGCTCGAGAGCCTGCTCGTCGCCGAGCGCCCGGCGCTGCCCGCACCGGCCGCACGGCAGGCGGACGCGATCACGAAGCAGCTGCCTTTGCTCGAATCGCGGCTCGCCACGCTGGAGCCGCTCGACCCGCTGGCGCAGGATGCGCGGCGGCTGATGGGCAAACATCTGCCCGAACTGATCGAACGCTACGAGCGCGTCCCGACCGCCTATCGCCACGAGCGCGACGGCGAGGGCCTCACCGTCGACGAGCGCCTCGCCGCCAGCCTCAGAGCCGCGAATGAGGCTCTGGACGACATCGGCTCGCGGCTCGCCCGGCAGGACCGCGACGCGTTCGAGACGCAGGGCCGGTTCATCGAGAGCCGCTACAAGGATCCCTCGACGTTCGAAGGAAGCTGAGATGAGGGATCTCGAGCGGGCGCTCGTCGACACCGAGGACTTGCTGATGCGCCAGCTCGGCTCGCGGGCTGCGCGCGAGGGGAGTGCGCGCAAGCTGAAGCGCGGCGCCGTGGAGATCTTTCGCCGGGTGCGGCGCGCGGGGCTGGTCTTCGTCGCCCTGCTGTTCGTCCTGATCGCCTTGAGCGCGTTCGGATCGGCCGGGGTTTTCACGTGGCTGATCGCGCTGCCCGCGATCATGCTCGCCGCGATGCTGAGCATGACCTTCCCGACCTGGACGGGCGGCGCGCCGCGGTCGCCGACCGAGCGGGACGTGGCCCGGATTCCGTTGCCGACGCTCGCCGAACGCTGCGACCGCTGGCTGCTCGACCGTTGCGACGAGCTGCCGCGCGCGGCCCTGCCCGCCGCCGACCTGATCGTGGAGCGGCTGCGGCACCTCGCGCCGGGGCTCGGCGACGTGCCGGACGGTTCGTCGCTCCAGGGCGAGATACGGCGGCTCGTCGGCGGCCACCTGCCGCGCCTGGTCGATGCCTACCTCGCGCTCGCGCCCGAAGCGCGCGGCCCGCGCTCGGAGAACAGCCTTCGCCTGACCGAGAGCCTCAGCGCTGTCGCCCAGGAGCTGACGCGGCTGTGCGGCGAAGTCGACGGCTGCCGCGAGGCCAGCTTCGCGGTGGAGCACCGCTTCATCGAAAGCCGCTATCGCGACGATCTCTCGCTGCACGGCCGCTGACCCGCGCGAATCGGGAAGCCGCGAATCGGGGCGATTCGCGAAATTCACGTCAACGGACTGCAAATCGTCTGTCTCATCCCGAAACGGGACCGCTCCGCCGCGCGACGTTGTGGCGGCGAAGCAACAGTCTTTTTCAGGCGCGCCGGGCGCACTGCGCGCACGATGAAGGCGATCGGCCACCTGCCATTCTGCCGCAGCTGCCACTTTTGGGTCAGTTGACGAATAGCTTGAGATGATTGAATTTTTTGTGGGGCGGTCTTCTCCCGGCAGCATTCCGAAAGGCCTGCCGGGCAGTCGCGGCCGATTGACTTCGTCTCACTGTGCGACCGTCCTTCCGAGGCCCCGGGCGCGACGCTTTCCGACTAGTTAACGGAGATCGTTGTTAAAACGGTTCGAAATTAAGTTTACGCGGCGTTTACGAACGCGTATCGAGTCGGTCTCCGGGTTCCGGACAGGGAGGAATTTTCCATGGAAAAGCGTGACATTGTCGAGCTGACCGAGGCGGAGATCGCCGCGGTTGCCGGCGGCAGCAAGGGCACGGACGCTCAAACGGGCATCCGCGGCTGAACAGATACGGCACCGGCCGCTTCGGTGGCCGGGCCGACCATAATCCTCGCCTAAGGCGTTGGATCCACTTATAACGACCCCCGCCAGGGGGTCTTTTTTTGTGCAGCTGTTCAGGCCGGAAGCGCTGAGAGGGCAGGACCGCCTCCATGGCGACGTCGTGCTCGTTCCCCCCGTCTCCTGGCAGCTGCTCGGCGCCTTCCTGCTCGTCGCCGTCCTCGCCGCCGCGGCCTTCCTCGCATCCGCATCCTACGCCAAGGTGACGATCGTCCCGGGGAGCCTCGTCGGCGACCGCGGGATCGTTCGGGCCGCTCCTCCCCGGGCGGGCATCGTCGCGGAATTGCTGGTGCGCGAGGGCCAGAATGTCTCGGCCGGCCAGCCGCTCGCGACGATTACGCCCGATGGCGATCCGGACGGCGCTACCATCATGGTCGCGGCTGCCGAGGCCGGGACGATCACCGGCATCCAGGTCGGGCGGGGCGAGCCGGTCGCGCCGAACCGGCCCATGCTGGCGATCGTGCCGCGGGGCACCCGGCTCCACGCGCAGCTTGCAGTGCCTCCGGCCGCGGCCGGCTTCGTTGAGCCCGGCCAGACCGTGCGGATCGCGATCGACGCCTTTCCCTTTGCCACTCACGGTACGGTGGAAGCGCGGATCGAATCGATTTCGGCCGCCGCCGTGCCGCTCGCGGGGAGGAGCGGAGAGGCCTTCCTCGCGCGAGCGACGCTGGACCGGGATTCGATCCGCGCCTTCGGCCGCGCGCGGCCGCTCCGCCCCGGCATGACCGTCAGCGCGCGCATTACCACCCGCTCGCGAAGCCTGGTCGAACTGCTGTTCGAGCCCTTCTACGCGGCGGCGCCGTGAACGCGCCGGCGCGGGGCGCGGGCCTGTTCCCGCGCCGCAGGATCAGGCCGATCCGGCAGGCCGAGGTGACCGAATGCGGGCTCGCGGCGCTGGCGATGGTCGCCAATTATTGGGGCCACGATTTCGACCTCGCCGCGCTCCGCCGCCGCTTCGGAGTCTCCTCGCGCGGAGTAGGCCTCAAGGCGCTGATGGAGACGGCCGACGCGCTCGGCTTCGCCCCGCGGCCGCTCAAGGTCCGTCTCGAGAGCCTGTCGGCGATCCAGCTGCCCGCGATCCTCCATTGGGACATGGACCATTTCGTGGTCCTCGAGCGGGTGTCGAAGGGCAAGGCCTATATCGTCGACCCTGCCCAGGACGGACGCTGGCACGACCGCGAGTCGCTTTCCCGCCACTTCACCGGGGTCGCGCTCGAGCTGCGGCCGGCGCGGGACTTCCAGCCCCAGGCGGAAAAGATGCCGCTCCGCCTCACCCAGCTGTGGAGCGGCGCCGTCGGCCTCAAGCGCTCGATCGGCCAGGCCGCGATCCTGAGCCTCGTTCTGCAAGCGCATGTGCTCGCCTCGCCCTACCTGCTCCAGCTCGCGGTCGACGAGGCGCTGCCCGCGCTCGACGTCCACCTGATGACCGTGCTCGCGCTCGGCTTCGGCCTGTTCGCGCTGGTGGCGGCAACCGCGTCGCTGCTGCGCGGCTACGTGCTGCTGTCGGCCGGCACCGCGCTCTCCTTCGGCATCGCCTCGAACGTGGCGCGGCGGCTGATGCGGCTGCCCGTCGACTGGTTCGAGAAGAGGAGCGTCGGCGACATCCTGTCGCGGTTCCAGTCGGTGATTCCGATCCAGCGCCTGCTCACCGAAAGCGCGGCGGCGGCCCTGATCGACGGCGCGCTCGCAATCCTCACCTTCGCGCTGATGCTGGTCTATTCGCCGCTGCTGACCCTGATCCCCCTCGCCTCCTTGATCCTCTATGCCGGCTTCCGCTGGTTCACGCTTCCCGCGGAGCGGCGCGCCGAGAACGAGCGCATCGCCGCCATGGGCCGCGAGCAGTCGGCGATGATCGAGACGCTGCGCGGCATCGTCACCCTCCGCCTCGCCGGGCGCGAGACCATCCGTCACGCGGTCTGGCAGAACCGGCTCTCGGAAGCGCTCGGCGCCACCTATGTCCACGAGCGCATCCACGTCTGGCAGGCGACGGCCTCGACCCTGCTCTGGGCGCTGGAAATCGTCGCCGTCACCTGGCTGGCGGTGACGATGGCGATCGCGGGCGGCTTCACCGTCGGCATGATCTTCGCCTTCCTCGCCTACCGGATGCAGTTTGCGGCGGCGACCAAGTCGCTGATCGACAAATCGACCGACTTTCGGATGCTCTCCCTTCATCTCGACCGTATCTCGGACATCGCGCTGACCGACGAGGACCGCGGCTTCGCCGAGCCCGCCGCGCAGGAGCGGCCGTTTCGGGGCGAGATCGAGCTGAAAGGCGTCGCCTTCGCCTACGGGATCCACGATCCGCACGTGCTGAAAGGCGTCGACCTGCGCATCGCGCCCGGCGAGCATGTCGCCATCACCGGCCCGTCCGGCGGCGGCAAGACGACGCTGACCAAAATCCTGCTCGGGCTCCTCGAGCCGAGCGCCGGCGAGGTGCTCATCGACGGCATGCCGCTCGCAAGCTATGGCCGCCGCGCCTATCGGGAGAACGTCGCCGCGGTCCTCCAGGACGACGTGTTGTTCGCCGGGACGATCGCCGACAACGTCGCCGGCTTCGAGCCCGTCGATCACGAACGGATGATGAAGGCGATGCAATCGGCCGCGATCGCCGACGACGTCGCGGCAATGCCGATGGGACACCTGACCTTGGTCGGCGACATGGGATCGACCCTGTCGGGCGGCCAGATGCAGCGCATCCTGCTCGCCCGCGCCCTCTACCGGAAGCCGAAGCTGCTGGTCATGGACGAAGGCACCGCGCATCTCGACGCGGAGCATGAAAGCCGGGTCAACGGGGCGATCGCGGCGATGGGCATTACCCGCATCGTCGTCGCCCACCGGCGCGAGACCCTGGCGGCCGCGGAGCGGGTCATCGTCCTCGACGGCGGCCGCATCGCCGCCTAGGGTCAAGCCCTTGGTAGGGAATTGGAAACCCTCTTTCCGCTAGAGCCGGGAACGGTCTCGCGCAGGTGCGGGCCGCGAGGATTTCAGGCGCCAGATGCTCATCCGGATTGCAGACCTGTTCCAGCGTCGCGGCGGCGTCTTCATCCTCGCGCTCGCGCTGCTCGCCGGAATTGCGGCCGCGACCGGCGGCTGGTCCGTTCCGCTCGAGCACCGCCTCGAGGAATTGCGCCACAGCCTGTTTCGGAAGCCGCCCTCGGGAGAGACGGTGGTGGTCGGAATCGACGGCCGCAGCCTCAACGAGCTCGGCAACTGGCCGTGGCCGCGAAGCACCCATGGCCGGATCGTCGATGCGCTGCGCGAGGCGGGCGCGCGCCAGATCGTGTTCGACGTCGGCTTCGCGGCGGAAGCTCCAGACCCCAGGGACGACGCGGCCTTCGCGGCCGCCATCCGCCGGGCAGCGGGACGCGTCGTGCTGCCGGCCCTGCTCGAGAATGGCGACGGCGAATTCGGCCAGCGGACCGAGGTCCTCCCCATTTCCCCGTTGCGTGACCAGGCGCGGATCGGGGCGATCTGGCTGAAGCTGGACGACGACCTCTTCGCCCGCAATCTCCCTTACAGCGTCCAGATCGGCGGCGCCCGCCGTCCGTCGCTGGCGACGATCCTGGCAGACCGTCCGAGCGATCGCCCGGAAACGATTCCGCTGGACTGGTCGTTCGACCCGGCGGCGTTCCGGATCGTCGGCTATTCGGACGTGCTCGCCGGTCGCTTCGAACCCGGCTTCTTTCGCAACCGGAACGTGATCATCGGCGCCACCGCAAGCACCCTCGGCGACCGCTTCCTCGCACCCTCCAACGGCCGCATCCCCGGCGTGTTCATCCAGGCGATCGGGTCGGAGACCTTGCGCAGGCACAATCCCCGCCCGATCGGCGAATGGCCCGCCTTCGCCGCGGCCTGCCTGCTGATCGGCCTTGCGACGCTGCTGCGCCGGCCGATGCTGCGCTTCGCGGCGCTCGGCTCCACCTTCGTCGCCGCCTGCGTGGTGCCCCTCCTGCTGCGCGAATATACCGGCGTCATCGCCGCGCCGGGCGCCGCCGTGATGGCCGCCCTCGTCGCGGCACTCACCAGCGCGGCGGCGGGCGTGACGGCAGCGGTCATTGCCCGGGTGACGCTCGCGCCGGTGAGCCAGCTGCCGAACCTCACCGCCATGTGCATCTCCGCGCCGGGCCCGGCGATCACGGTCGCCGTGCGGCTTCGCAACCATGTCGAGACCACGGCCCTGCTCGGCGCGAGCGGTCAGGGCGAGCTGCTGCGCCGGGTCGCGGACCGGATTCGCCTCGCGGCCTCGGGGGCGGCCGTCTTCCAGGTCGACGATCACAGCTTCGCCTGGCGCACGACGGACGCCGAGTCGGCGACCTCGGACGCGCTTGAAGGCCTCCACGCTTTGCTCGCCAGCGGCATCACCGTCGGCGAACGCACCGTCGACGTCACCATCGCCGTCGGGATCAGCGACGACCCGGCCCTCGGGACCGAGGAGGCGGTGGCGGCGGCAATGGCGGCGGCGAGCCGCGCCGATCGGCGCGGCCTGAGCTGGACCCGCTACGAAGCCGACGACGATGACGATGCCGACTGGCGCCTGTCGCTCCTGAATGAGCTCGACCGCGCCATCGACCAGGGCGACGTGTGGGTCGCCTACCAGCCGAAATGCGACCTCAAGTCGGCGACGATCTGCGGCGCCGAGGCCCTGGTGCGCTGGCGCCACCCGCTGCGCGGCGAGATCCGTCCCGACCAGTTCATCCCGATGCTGGAAGACAATGGCCGCATCGAGAAGCTGACCCTCCACGTCCTCGAAAGCGCGATCCGCGATTTCGCCCCGCTCGACGAAGCGCTCAGCGTCGCGATCAACATCTCGGCGCGGATGATCGGCCGCAACCGGCTGAGCGACCCGATCCGCGAGATGCTCGACCGCTGGGGCATGGATGCGCACCGGCTGACGCTGGAGATCACCGAATCGGCGGCACTGGCCGGCTCGGCGGGGATCGAGGAGCTCAACAATTTGCGCGCTATCGGCGTCCATATCTCGATCGACGATTACGGCACCGGCCAGTCGACGCTCAGCTATCTGAAGACGCTGCCGGCGACCGAGCTCAAGATCGACCGCAGCTTCGTCCAGGTGATCGCGACCAGCCGTTCGGACGCCGCCGTGGTCGATTCGACCGTAAAGCTGGCCCACGCCCTCGGCCTCATCGTCGTCGCCGAAGGGGTCGAGTCCGAGGAGGTGCTGAACCTGCTCAGGCAGATGAACTGCGACATGGTCCAGGGCTATTATATCGGCGAGCCCGGCAGCATCCGCACCTTCATCGATCGCCTCTCAATGCCCAATCCTCTCCGCGCCGGGCGCCGCCGCTGAGCCTCTATAGACCGGCGACGACGAACCAGACCGGCCAGGCGGCCAGGGCGAGCAACGCACCTATAGCGAGCGTGACTGACGGGGCCCCGGGCCCGCGCCGCGTGCGGGCGATGAAGTAGGCGAGCACGCCCAGCAGCGCAGCAGCGGCAAGGGCCGCCGCGCCCGCCTTCCATCCCAGCCAGGCGCCCGTCCCGACGACCAGCTCCGCCACGCCCGAATAGAGAAGCGGACGCCGGCGGATGCGTTGGTACAGCCATGCCGCCAGCCAGAGCACGAGCCCGGCAGCAGCTCCGGTCACCCGGTCCGTGAGCGGCGGCCCGATTTCCGCCACCGCGACGAGGAGCCCGAGCGGAACCAGCGGCAGGGTCAGCCGGTGCGGCAGCCACCGGCGCTCGAAATCGAGGCTGGCGACGAGCAGCAGCCACCAGCCGAGCAGGGCGGTCGCGAGCCCCGTCCAGCCCGGCTGGGCAACCAGGGCCAGCATGCCGAGCGCGGCGGCGGCCGTTTCCAGCACGATGTGGCGCGGCTCGATCGGCGCGCGGCAGGTGCGACAGCGGGCGCCGAGCGCGAGGAACGAGACGATCGGCACCATGTCGGAGGCTGCGAGGACCCGTCCGCAGGTGTCGCAGCGCGAGCGGCCGGTGAGGGCGCGGCGGCGGTCGGGCCAGCGGATCAGCAAGGTGGCGGCGACGCTTCCGGCCAGCGCGCCGAGCAGCAGGCCGAGCGGCGCGCGGACCAGCGCGGATTCGGCGAGCAGATCCTCGATCCCGTTCACTCCGCCGCCGCGAGGATCCGCTGCGCCTGGACGAGGTGCGGCCGGTCGATCATCCGCCCGTCGAGCGACAGCGCGCCGGCGCCCGGATTGGCCTCGAATGCAGCGACCACCGCGCGGGCGTGCGAGACTTCCGACTCCGATGGCGTAAAGGCGGCGTTGACCACGGGCACCTGCGCCGGATGGATCGCCATCATTCCCGTAAAGCCATCCCGCCGCGCCCGCGCCGCATAGGCGCTGAGCCCGTCGAGGTCGCGGAAGGCGGGGAAGACCGTCTCGATCGGCGCCACGCCGGCGGCCGCGGCTCCGAACAGGCAGAGCGACCGGGCCAGCTCGTAAGGCGCGGTGAAGCGTCCGTCCTCCTCGCGGCTGGCCGAGGCGCCGATCGCCGCGGGCAGGTCCTCGGCGCCCCAGGTGAGGCCGGCGAGGCGCTTGGCGCCGCCATAGGAGCCGAGCTGGAAGATCGCCGCGGGAGTCTCCGTGGCGATGGCGAGGATCTGGGCGGTCGCATTGCCGCGCTCGGTCAGCCGCCGCGCGAGCTCGGCGACGGAGGCCCCGCCCTCGGCCTTGGGCAGGACGATGCCGTTGGGGCGGGCGGAGAGCACCGCATCGAGATCGCGCTCGGCCTCGCTCCCGTCGAGCGGGTTGATCCGCACCCACAGATTGGCTTCGGGATGGACGTCGAGGAAGTGGTGCACCGCCCGCCGCGCTTCCGGCTTCGCGGCCGGTGCCACCGCATCCTCGAGATCGAGGATCAGCGCATCGGCGCCGGCGCCCAGCGCCTTGTCCATCCGGTCCGGCCGGTCGCCAGGGACGAACAGGAGCGAGCGGAGCTTCATGTCGCCGCACCGGTAAAACAGGGACAGTATACATTTATCACCGACGCCGCTGGGCCGCGATAAATGTATACTGTCCCTGTTTTACCCCTCATCCCCGCCTCTGCATCAAAGCGGTGCGCTCGCAGACGCAGACCAGCTCGTCGCGCTGGTTGAACATGCGGTGCTCGAAGGTGACGATTCCCGCGTCCGGACGCGACTTGGAATCCTTGAGCGCGATCACCTCGGTCTCGGCGCGCAGCGTGTCGCCGATGAACACCGGCTTGGGCATCTTGACCTTGTCGTAGCCGAGATTGGCGACCAGCGTGCCCAATGTCGTGTCGCCGACCGACAGGCCGACCATCAAAGCGAAGGTGAAGGTGCCGTTGACGACGATCCGCCCGAACTCGGTTTCCGCCGCATATTCGGCGTCGAGATGGAGCGGCTGCGGATTGTGGGTGAGCGCCGAGATCATGAGATTGTCGGTCTCGGTCACGGTCCGGTGTGGCTGGTGCCGGATCCGGTCCCCCAGCGTCCACTGCTCGTAAAAGCGGCCCGGCATCAATTCCTCCCCGCTTGCGGGGAGGGGGACCATGCGCAGCATGGTGGAGGGGGGGTCGTGCCAGGTGATGAGCCCCCTCCACCGCACTTCGTGCGGTCCCCCTCCCCGTCCCGGGGAGGATAATTCGCGCCCATCATCCTTCCTTCTCCACCCGCACCAGCACCGTGCCCTCGGTCACCTGCGCACCCGCAATCGCGTCCAGCGCGGCGATCACCCCGTCGAACGGCGCGACGAGGCTATGCTCCATCTTCATCGCCTCCAGCGTCAACAATTTCTGTCCGCGCACGACAGCGTCGCCCTGCCGCACGTCGACCGACAGAACGCGTCCGGGCATCGGCGAAACCAGGGTGCCTTCCCCTTCGCCGCCGCTCGCGGCGCCGCCGATGCCGGGAAGGGTGAACGCGAAGGCCTGGCCTTCGGAGAAAACGAGCACATGGTGTCCGGACGCGGTCGCCATCCCCTCAAGGGCAGCTCCGCCGGGCTCGACCACCCGCACTACGCCCCGATGGCTGAGCGCCGCCGACGCATGGGCATCGCCGTTGAGCCGGAAGCCCTGCAGCGCCGCCCATGGGTCCTGCTCGTCGCCATTGCCGAAATCGGAGGCGAGCAAGGCGGTGGCGGCGAGATTCCAGACGCCGTCGGACGGCTCCGGATCGGGTACCAAAGTATCGAGCCGCGAAGGGATGAAGGCGGTATCGACGTCGCCCGTTCGAAAGTCGGGATCGGCGGCGGCGCGGGCGAGGAAGCCCGCATTGGTCCGGACCGGCCAGACCTCGACCTCCTGCAACGCCTCGGCCAGCCGCCCGGCCGCCTCCTCGCGCGAGGCGCCGCGGGCGATGACCTTGGCGATCATCGGGTCGTAATAGGGGCTGATCCGGTCGCCTTCCTCGACGCCGCTGTCGATGCGGACGCCGCGCGGCATGACGAAATGGTCGAGCCGCCCCGTCGAGGGCAGGAATTCGTGCGCCGGATCCTCGGCGTAGAGCCGCGCCTCCATCGCATGACCGTCGAGCGCAAGCTCGTCCTGCCGGAGCGGAAGGGGCTCGCCGGCGGCCACGCGCAGCTGCCATTCAACGAGGTCCTGGCCCGTCACCTCTTCGGTCACCGGATGCTCGACCTGGAGCCGCGTGTTCATCTCCATGAACCAGATCCGGTCCGGCCGCAGCCCTTCGGAAGCGTCGGCGATGAACTCGATCGTCCCCGCTCCGACATAGTCGACCGCTTTGGCCGCCTTGACCGCCGCCCCGCACACCGCGGCCCGGGTCGCCTCGTCCATGCCCGGCGCGGGCGCCTCCTCGATCACCTTCTGGTGGCGCCGCTGCAGCGAGCAGTCGCGCTCGAACAGATGGACGACATTGCCGTGCGCGTCGCCGAACACCTGCACCTCGATATGGCGCGGCCGCTCGATATATTTCTCGATCAGGACCCGATCGTCGCCGAAGGAAGCGGCGGCCTCGCGCTTGCAGCTCGCCAGCATGTCCTGGAACTCGGCGGACGCATTCACGCGCCGCATCCCCTTGCCGCCGCCGCCGGCGACCGCCTTGATCAGCACCGGATAACCGATCGCATCGGCTTGGGCCTGCAGCCGCTCCGCCCCCTGATCCTCGCCGAGATAGCCCGGCGTCACCGGTACGCCGGCCGCGATCATCAGCGCCTTCGCCGCATCCTTCAGCCCCATAGCGCGGATACTCGACGCCTTAGGCCCGACCCAGATGAGACCCGCCGCTTCGACCGCCTCCGCGAAATCGGCATTCTCGGAAAGGAAGCCGTAGCCCGGATGAATGGCCTCCGCCCCGGTCTCCTGCGCCGCCGCGATGATCCGCTCGCCGACAAGATAGCTCTCCCGCGCTGGGGACGGCCCGATATGCACCGCCTCATCCGCCTCGCGCACGTGCAGCGCATGACGGTCCGCGTCCGAGAAGACCGCGACAGTCCGAACGCCGAGCCGACGCGCCGTCCGGATAATCCGGCAAGCAATCTCGCCGCGATTGGCGATGAGGAGGGATGCGATCACCGATATTCCTCCCCGGAGCGGGGAGGGGGACCGTCCGACGGACGGTGGAGGGGGCCCCGCGTCCGACATAGATCGGTGATCCCAAGCACTCCCTCCAGATTCCTGAACACCTCGCGTGCCGGAATGCGCATGGTCGCAAATCCCTGCTCCGCCACGAACCGATCTCGCGCCGCGTCCCGCTGCGGCGCCGAGCCGCGGTTATGCGCTTCCCCATCCACCTCGATGGCAAGCCGCGCTTTCAAGCATGCGAAATCAAGCGAATAGGGCCCTTGCGGGCATTGCTTGCGGAATCGGTAACCGCCGGGCCGCTGCTTCAGGGCCCACCACAGCAGCCGCTCAGGAGGGCTCATCTCCCGCCGCAACCTGCGGGCGAGTTTCACCGTCTTGATGGGAGCCTGGAGGATGCGTGGGCCCCCTCCACCAGGCTTCGCCTGGTCCCCCTCCCCGTTCCGGGGAGGAATTTGGCGGCTCGTCTCCACCATCACATCCTAAAGATCCCGAACTGGGCCTGCTCCGGGATCGGCGCGTTAAGGCATGCTGCGAAGGCGAGGCCCAGCACATCGCGCGTCTGGACCGGATCGATGATGCCGTCGTCCCAGAGGCGCGCGGTGGCGTGGTAGGGATTGCCTTCGTCCTCGTAGCGTTGACGGATCGGGGCCTTGAAAGCTTCGGCCTGCTCGGGAGTCCAGCTGTCGGCGTCCTTGTGGACCGTCGCGAGCACGCTCGCGGCCTGCTCGCCGCCCATCACGCTGATCCGCGAGTTGGGCCAGGTGAACAGGAAGCGGGGGCCGTAGGCGCGGCCGGCCATGCCGTAATTGCCGGCGCCGAAGCTGCCGCCGATCAGGACCGTGACCTTCGGCACCTGGGCGGTCGCCACCGCGGTCACCAGCTTGGCGCCGTCCTTGGCGATGCCGCCCGCTTCATATTTGCCGCCGACCATGAAGCCGGAGATGTTCTGCAGGAACAGCAGGGGCGTCCGGCGCTGACAGGCGAGCTCGATGAAATGGGCGCCCTTCAAGGCGCTTTCCGAGAAGAGGATGCCGTTATTGGCGAGGATCGCGACCGGCATGCCCCAGATGCGGGCGAAGCCGCAGACCAGGGTCGAGCCGTAGAGCGGCTTGAACTCGTGCAGCTCCGAGCCGTCGACGATCCGGCCGATCACCTCGTGCACGTCGTAGGGCGTGCGCACGTCGTCCGGGACGATGCCGTAAAGCTCCTCGGGATCGAGCTTGGGCGGCTCGGGCGCGACGATATCGAGGTCGACGGCCTTGACCGTGTTCAGCCGCGACACGATCTGGCGGACGATCGCCAGGGCGTGCTCGTCATTCTCGGCGAGATGGTCGACGACGCCCGACTTCCTCGCATGAAGATCGCCGCCGCCCAGATCCTCGGCCGAGATCACCTCGCCGGTCGCCGCCTTCACCAAAGGCGGGCCGCCGAGGAAGATCGTCCCCTGATTGCGGACGATCACGCTCTCGTCGGACATGGCGGGCACATAGGCGCCGCCGGCGGTGCAGCTGCCCATCACGCAGGCGATCTGGGCGATCCCTTCCGCCGACATCCGCGCCTGATTGTAGAAGATGCGCCCGAAATGCTCGCGGTCGGGGAAGACCTCGGCCTGATGCGGCAGGTTGGCGCCGCCGCTGTCGACCAGATAGACGCAGGGCAGCCGGTTCTCGCGCGCGATCTCCTGGGCGCGCAGGTGTTTCTTGACCGTGACCGGGAAATAGGCGCCGCCCTTCACGGTCGGATCGTTGGCCACGATCATGCACTCGCGCCCGGAGACGCGGCCGATGCCGGCGATCATTCCGGCGCCGGGCGCCTCGTCCTGGTACATCCCGTTGGCGGCGAGCTGGCCGATCTCGAGGAAGGGCGCGCCGGGGTCGAGCAAGCGGGTGACGCGGTCGCGGGGCAGCAATTTGCCGCGGGAGACGTGGCGGTCGCGATGCTTGTCCGGCCCGCCCAGCGCGGCCTTGGCCACCCGATCGCGAAGCTCCTCGGCCAGCGCGCGATTATGCGCGGCGTAGCGCCGGAAGGTCTCCGAGCCTTCGTCCGCCTTGCTGACGATCACCGAGCCGCTCACCTGGTGCCCTTTCGTTTCGGCGAACGGTTAGCGGCGCGCGCCGGGCTTGGATAGTAACCGCGTTGCCCGAGCCGATGCGCCGCTGCATAGAGGCCCCCCATTTTCGAAGAAAGTCTCGCGATGAACAACCGTGCCCTGCTCGCTCTGCTCCTCGCCGCCAGCACGCTGGCCGGCCCGATCGGTTGCGCCGGCGTCGCGCCGCCGCCCGCGTCGGCGGAAGCGACACAGCTCTCGTCGGGAATCGATCTGGCGGGCATGGACCGGACGGTCGATCCCGGCGACGACTTCTACAATTATGCCAACGGCAACTGGATGCGGACGACCGAGATCCCGGCCGACCGCGCCGCCACCGGGGCGTTCCTCCAGGCGGCGTTGCTCGCCGAGCGGCGCAATGCCGAGCTGATCGAGTCGATCGTCTCCTCCAACCCGGCGCCGGGCAGCGACGAGGCGCGGATCGCGAACTTCTACCGCGCCTTCATGGACCGCCCCGGCATCGACGCCGCCGGTCTCGACCCGATCCGGCCCGACCTCCAGCGCATCGCCGCGATCGGCGACCGCCGCGCCTTGTCGCGCGCGCTGGGGGCGAGCCTGCGCGCCGACGTCGACCCGCTCAACGCCACCGATTACCGCACCGAAAATCTGTTCGGCATCTTCGTCACCCAAGGGCTCGCTACACCGGGGGTCGTGCTGCCCTACATGCTCCAGGGCGGCCTCGGCCTTCCGGAGCGCGAATATTATCTCTCCGATTCGCCGCGCATGGCGCAGATCCGCACCGCCTATCGCGCTTATATCGAGACCCAGCTGCGCAACGCCGGCCTCAGCGATCCCGCCGCCCGCGCCGACAGGATCTTCGCGCTCGAGACGAAGATCGCGCGGGGCCATGCCAGCCGCGCCGAGAGCGAGGACTTCGCCCGCAGCGCCGGCGTCTGGCGCCGAGAGGAATTCGCCAGCCGCGCGCCGGGCATCGACTGGCCGGCCTTCTTCGAGGCCGCGCGCCTCGGCAGCCAGGACCGCTTCGGCGCCTATCACGCCGATGCGATCCGCAATCTCTCGGCCCTCGTCGGCTCCGAGCCGCTGGAGGCGTGGAAGGACTGGATGGCCTTCCACCAGATCAACGCCAACGCCTCGGTCCTGCCGAGCGCGATCGACGACGCCAATTTCGCTTTCTACGGCACTACGCTTTCCGGGACTCCGCAGCAGCGGCCGCGGGAGAAGCGCGCGCTCGGCGCGGTCAACGCCCAGCTCGGCGACGCCGTCGGCCGGCTCTACGTCCAGCGTTACTTTCCGGCCTCGGCCAAATCGCAGGTCAGCGACATGGTGAGCAACATCACCGCCGCCTTCCGCCGCCGTGTCGAGGCGCTCGACTGGATGGCGCCCGCGACCCGGGCCGAGGCCTTGCGCAAGATCGAGACCCTGCGCGTCGGCGTCGGATATCCGGAGAATTGGCGCGATTATTCGCGCTTCGCGGTCAGCGCCGACAACGCCTATGCCAACAAGCAGCGCGGCGAGGAGGCCGAATATCTCCACCAGATCGCCAAGACCGGCCGCCCGTTCGACCGCGACGAATGGTGGATGGCGCCGCAGACGGTGAACGCGATCAACCTTCCGGTTCAGAACGCGCTCAACTTCCCCGCCGCGATCCTCGAGCCGCCCTTCTTCGATCCCAACGCCGATCCGGCGCGCAATTACGGCGCGATCGGCGCCGTCATCGGCCACGAGATCAGCCACAGCTTCGACAATAACGGCGCCGCCTTCGATTCTTCGGGCGCGCTCAGGAACTGGTGGACTCCCGAGGACCTCGCCCGCTTCGAGCGCGAGGGGCGCGCCCTCGCGGCGCAGTATGACGCCTATGCGCCGTTCCCGGACCTCCGCCTCAACGGCACGCTGACGCTCGGCGAGAATATCGCCGACGTCGCCGGCCTCGCCGCGGCCTACGATGCCTATCGCGCGTCGCTGAACGGCCGCGAGGCTCCGGTGATCGACGGTTTCACCGGCGACCAGCGCTTCTTCATCGCCTACGCCCAGACCTGGCGGTCGAAGGCACGGGAGGCGGCTTTGCGCCAGCAGATCGCGACCGACGGCCACGCGCCCGGCCAGTATCGCGCGCTCACGGTGCGCAACCTCGACGCCTGGTATCGCGCCTTCGACGTCCAGCCGGGCGATGCGCTGTATCTCCCGCCCGAGCGGCGCGTCAGGATTTGGTGAAAAGCCCCTCCCCTTGAGGGGGGAGGGTTTGGGTGGGGGTGGACTCGTCATCTGGGCAGCGTCGTTTCCGGAGACGCGGCCCCCCCCCCCCCCCCCCCCCCCC
>DASVVP010000111.1:0-30077 GCA_036386495.1 Allosphingosinicella sp. | reverse complement strand
AATCGCCCTCGTCGAATCGGACGAGATCGGGACGGTGGGCGTCGGCGAGGCGACGATCCCGCCGCTCATCGCCTTCAACACCATGCTCGGCATCAACGAGGACGAGTTCCTCGCCGCGTGCCAGGGCACGTTCAAGCTCGGCATCGAGTTCATCGACTGGGGCGCGCCGGGCGAGCGCTACTTCCACCCGTTCGGTCCTCACGGCCAGGATTTCAGCGGCGTCCATTTCCATCAGCTCTACCTCAGGGAAGCGAAGCAAAGGGCGCTCGCCGACATCCGCGAATGGTCGATGAGCGGGGCTGCGGCCGAGCTGGGCCGCTTCGCGCGGCCGGGGCCCGACGCACGCCTGCCGCTGTCGCAGCTCGCTTACGCCTTTCACTTCGACGCCGGCCTCTATGCGCGCTTCCTGCGCGGCTTTGCCGAGCGCAACGGCGTCCGGCGCATCGAAGGCAAGATCGTCGACGTGGCGGTCGAAGCGGAGAGCGGGCACGTATCGGCGGTCACGCTCGCCAGCGGGACCATGATCGAGGGCGAGCTCTTCATCGACTGTTCCGGCTTTCGCGGGCTTCTGATCGAGGAAAAGCTCGCCAGCGGCTACGAGGATTGGAGCCGCTGGCTGCCCTGCGACCGTGCCGTCGCGGTGCCGTGCCGGCTGCCCGGCCCGCCGGACCCGTTCACCCGCTCGACGGCGCGCGCGGCGGGCTGGCAGTGGCGGATCCCGCTCCAGCACCGGATGGGGAATGGGATCGTCTATTCCAGCGCCCATCTCGAACGCGGCGAGGCGGAAGCGCTATTGCTCGCCAATCTCGAGGGCGAAGCGCTGGCAGAGCCGCGGCACCTCTCCTTCACCGCGGGGCGTCGGAAGCTGGCCTGGAACGGCAATGTCGTCTCGCTCGGCCTCTCCAGCGGCTTCGTCGAGCCGCTCGAATCGACCAGCATCCAGCTCATCCAGAGCGGCATCGCCAAGCTGCTTGCCCTGTTCCCGGACCGCCGCTTCGATCCGCGCGAGCGGGCCGAATATAACCGGCAGATGCAGGACCTGTTCGAGGACGTGCGCGACTTCGTCATCCTCCACTACAAAGCGACCCGGCGGGACGATTCCGCCTTCTGGAACTATTGCCGGACGATGGACGTGCCGGACGGCCTTGCCGCGAAGCTCGATCTCTGGCGTTCCAAGGGCCGGGTGTTCAGGGAAGGGCGGGAGCTGTTCGCGACGGCGAGCTGGGTCGCGGTGCTGCTCGGCCAGGGGATCGTCCCCGAAGAGCATGAGCCCTGGGCGAACGTCATCGACCCCGAGGTGGCCGCGGACGCGCTCGAGAAGATGCGGCTCAGCTACCGCCGCATGGCCGAGAACATGCCCGCGCACGCCGACTTCATCGCCCGGGCCTGCCCGGCGTCTTAGGACTCTAGCGCCGCGCCTGGCCGACGGGTGTGCCGATCCGTGGCACGTCCCCTTCCCAGTTGAGCCGGGCGATGTGCATGAAGCGGGCGTTGCCGGCGGGACGGCAGCCGCGCCGCGTCGCCCAGCCATGGAAGACGAGATGGTCCTGGCCGTTCCCCTGGAACACCATCGGGTGGCCGGGACCGCTGAGGCAGTCCGGCTCGGTCCGGCTGGCGAGGATCGGGTTGGCCGGCGAATCGGCGCAGGGCCCGAGCGGCCCCTGGCAAAGAGCGATGCCGGTCGCGTATGTCGAGAGCCTCTCGCGCTCCTGCCAGGCGAAGTCGCCGGCCGAGTAGAAGAGGAGGTAGGCGCCCGAGGGCCTTCTCACCATGAACGGCGCCTCGACGACGTGCCGCTCCCAGGGCTGATCGTTTCGCCCGAGCGATACCGGCTCACCGACCACGCTGAGGCCGTCCGGCGCGAGGCGCTGGCCCCAGAGCTGGGTCGTCGTGCGCGCCGAAGGGTGGTTCCCGTCATTCTTGAAATAGAGATAGAGCTGGCCGTCGGCGTCGCGGAAAGGGCTTGCGTCGATGGTGCCGCCGAGCGCGGTCTGGCAGACGATCGGCCCGTCGCCCTGGGGTTGATAGGGCCCGCGCGGATCGACGCTGGTCGCGACGCCGATGCATTGCTGATTGCTGCGCGTGTTGGGCGCCGTGAAATAGAGGACGTGCCGGTCGCCGATGCGCATCACCTCCGGCGCCCAGGTGAGGCCGCGCCGCGACCAGGAGGGGAGGTTGGGCAGCGCGTCGCGATAGCCGCTGCCGCTCGAGGGGTCGGCGGCGAGCTCCCAATGGGAGAGGTCGGTCGAGAAGGCGACCGGCACGTTGACGCGGCCGTCGAGGATATTGGTCGCAAAGGCGTAATAGCGGCCGGCAAAGGGAAGGACGAACGGGTCGGCGAAATTGGTCGGCAGCGCCGGCGGGAAAGGCTGCTGCGCCGGCGCCGGCACGGCGGCGAAAGCGGCTAAGGCGGCGAGGGCGGCTTTGAGGCGGCGGGTCGGACGGCGCATTTCATTCCTCGCGGGCTCGGTTGCGGGGCTCCATTTGTCTGATTAACTGGAGGCCGCGGGTCAACCGCGCAGAGGATGACAATGGGCGAGGCGAAGCGCAGCGAGTTCGGCCGGCTCGCCGACGGGCGCGCGGTCGCGGCGGTGACGCTCGCCAATTCCCGCGGCATGAGCGCGACTCTGATCAGCCTCGGAGCGGCCATTCAGACTGTCGTGGTACCGGACCGGGAAGGGCGAATGGCCGATGTCGCGCTCGGCCACGCGGAGGTCGAGGCCTATTTCGCGCAGCCGCAATATGTCGGCGCGACCTGCGGGCGGGTGGCCAACCGGATCGCGCGCGGGCGGTTCACGCTCGACGGGATCGACTATCAGGTGCCGCCGAACAACGGCGCCAACGCGCTTCACGGGGGCCCCGGCGGCTTCGACAAATTGCTCTGGGATGTGGCCGAGGTGGGGCGGGATTTCGTGCTCTTCCGCCTCGTCTCGCCCGATGGCGACCAGGGCTTTCCCGGGACTGTCGAGGCGACCGCCCGCTATTCGCTGGGCGAATCCAACACCCTCCAGGTCGAGTATCGCGCCACGACCGACCTGCCGACGCTCGTCAGCCTCACCAACCACGCTTACTGGAACCTCGCCGGCGAGGGCGCGCCCGAAACCGCGATGGGGCACCTCCTCACCATTCCCGCCGACCATTATCTGCCGACCGACCCCGGCGCGATCCCGACCGGCGAGTTCCGGCCCGTGGCGGGGACCCCGTTCGACTTCCGGACGCCGATGCCGGTCGGGGCGCGGGTGCGGGACGCCGCCGACGCGCAGATCCGGATCGGCCGCGGCTACGATCACAATTGGGTCGTCGCGCGCGACATCGCGGCTGAGCCCCGGCTGCTGGCGCGGGTCGAGGAGCCGGGCTGCGGGCGCGTGCTCGAGCTATTGTCGAACCAGCCCGGCCTGCAATTCTATTCGGGCAATTTTCTCGACGGCACGAGCGTCGGCAAATCCGGGCGCCTCTACCGGCAGGGCGACGCGATCGTGCTCGAGCCGCAAATGTTTCCGGACACGCCGAACCGGCCGGAATTCGGCTCGGTGCGGCTCGATCCGGGCGAGACCTACCGCAACCTCATCCAGTTCCGCTTTTCGACCTCCCCGCGCCGCTGAGCGAATCCCATACCGTCATCCCGGCGAAGGCCGGGATCTCAGGACGAGAAGTCTGTGCCTCAAGTGGAGGGCGCCCTGCATGCGCGCGGCGCATATTCTCGCTGAGATCCCGGCCTTCGCCGGGATGACGCGTTTGCACCTGCCGCCAGGGGGCGCTTACGACGCGGAACCGCTCCTCTCCGCGTCCGCGATCAGCACCATCACATCGGTGATGATGGCCGACATGGCGGTGCGCGCTACATGGGCGTCGCCGGACTCGATCGCGTCCAGGACGGCGCGGTGGGCGGGAAGGCTCGCGGTGCGGCCGTGGAAGCGGTTCGTGAAAAGGATCGAGGTCCGCAGGGCCGTCGTCACCAGGTCGCGGAACTGCATGTAAAAGGGGTTGGCCGAAGCTTCGAGCACGGCGATGTGGAAGGCGATGTCCGCGTCCAGCGCGTCCTCGTCGCCGGCTTCGGCCGCTTCCATTCGGCGATAGCCCGCCCCAATAGCGCCGATAGCGGCAGCGTCGGCTGCGCCGGCGGCGAGCGCCGCGGCGGCAGGCTCGATCGCGATCCTGAGCTCGCTGAACTGGCGCAGCAGGCCGAGCGAGAATTTGCGTTCCAGCAGCCAGCGCAGCACGTCCGGATCGAACAGATTCCACGAGGTCGCCGGCAGCACGGTCGTGCCCTTGCGCGGGCGGGCGGTGAGCAGCCCCTTGGCGGTCAGCATCTTGACCGCCTCGCGTGTCACCGAGCGGCTGACATTGTGGGTCTTCGCGAGCTCCGCCTCGGTCGGGAAGGGGCGATCCTCATAGACTCCGGTCACGATGTCGCGGCCGACCGCGTCGAGCATCGCATAAGTGAGGTTGCGGCCCCCGCCGCCCGCTGGGTGATCGCCGCTGGACATGTCCGATCGATCCTATAATTCCTCGGAGCGGGCGGCAACTTCGGCCTGGGTCGATCTCGGAGAAACGGCTTGTGGCGGCTTGAGGAGCGCTGAGATGCCCGCGGTTTCCAAGCCCCGAAACATCTGGGACGCCGAAGCGGAGCTTGGCGAGGGGCCGCTCTGGGCCGGAGGCGCCCTGTGGTTCGTCGACATCAAGAAGCGCAAGCTTCACTGCTGCGACGCCCAGGGCGGCGCCCGGCGGACCTGGGATGCGCCTGAGCAGGTCGGTTTCCTGCTCCCCGCCGAGGGCGGCGGCTTCGTCGCGGGCCTGGAAAGCGGCCTCTATCGGTTCGAGCCCGAGACCGGAGAGTTCGCCCTGCTCGCCGGGGTCGAGCGGGACCGGCCCGGCAACCGGATCAACGACGGCGTCGTCGACCCGTTCGGACGGCTCTGGTTCGGGACCATGGACAATGGCGAGCGCGCGCCGACCGGGAGCTTCTACAGCTATCATCGCGGCGCGCTGCGCCCGTCCGGCCTCAGCGGCATCGCCATCACCAACGGCCCCGCAGTGTCGCCCGACGGCCGCATCCTCTACTGGGTCGACACGGTGGGGCAGACAATCAACGCCTGCCGCATCGGCGACGACGGCACGCTCGGCGACTCGCGGCTGCTCGTGAAGCTCGGGGCCAAAGAAGGTTTTCCGGACGGGCCGACGGTGGACAGCGAAGGCTGCGTCTGGATCAGCCTTTATTGGGGCTGGGAGGCGCGCCGTTATTCGCCGGAAGGCAAGCTGATCGAGCGCGTCTCCTTTCCGGTCTCCAACATCACCAAGATCGCCTTCGGCGGCGACGATCTCCGGACGGCCTATGCGACGACGGCGCGCCAGGGCATCGAGGCGGAGGCGATGGCCAGGCAGCCCGAGGCGGGCTCGGTGTTCGCGTTCGAGGTGGATGTGCCCGGCATGGAAAGTCCGAAGGCGCAGCTCTGAGCGGAGCTGGCCCCGGGTCCCGGCGACCCTTGCAGCTCGATACGGCCCGCCGTGCGGGTCTACGAGTTCGGCGTAACCACCCCGTCAGCCAAAGCTACGTCGCGCGTGAGCAGGTTCAGGTCGCGGGTGGCGATCCCGTGAAGATTGCCCAATACGTTCACATCGAGCGGGAAGCTGACGTCGGTGCTGAAGTTCGGCGGCGTGAGATAGAGGAAGAAATCGAGGTCGGCGGCCGATTGCGGGTCGCGCGCGCGCAGGTCCAGCTCCCGCCCCGTAAAGGGGCCGCGCGTGCCGAGATGCTCGGCATTCAGATAGGCGCGGTTGGCGCCGTTGCCGACCCAGATCATCGCCGAGCGGACATGGACCCGGCACAGGATGCGGCGGAAGGCCGATTCGGCGAGGAAGCCGGCGTCTCTCAGGGATACGAGGGCAGACTGGTTGAACTTCTGTCCGAAGCGGTGCTCGGTCGCCGTCTGGAGGAATTGCTGGGCCTCCGGCGAGGGCTGCCAGAGCAGTCCCGCCTGCCGTCCGGCCTGAGCCGGGACAAGCTTCACGGTCCCGTCGAGGCGAAGGCGCTGGAAACCGACCGGCCCCCGCACCTGTCGGGGCGCGGCGCCGGGTACGGGGATCCTCGACGCCAGGCCCCAATAGGCCCGGTCGGGATCGGTGCTCGGGTAGGGGAGGTCCAGCTCGACCTCGACGACCGGATCCCAGGGCGTGATCGCGATCGTCGGCATGCCGAGGTCGAAGCCGAAGCTGATGCCGTTGACGAACGCGTCGTTGCGGATCTCCAGCCCGTTGAGGATCAAATTCTCGCGGATCAGTTCGATCGGCTGCCCGTTCGGCTGGAGCAGCTTGATCTCCGTCAGGGTCATAACGGGGGGGCGGGTCTCGACCTTCTGGCACAAGGCATCGATCGCCTCCTGGACATTGAAGACGTTGAGCAGATGCTTGCACCTGCCCGGTGTGTAACTGGTCCGCGCCGCGGTGGCGAAGCGGGCGTGGAACAGCATCGTATTGGCCAGGTTTGTGGTCGGCGACGTGACCAGCGTCGCCTGGACGCGGTGGAGGTCGAGCGGCCTGGCCGGGTCGATCTCCCAGTCGACCTCGGCGAGCCCGTTGGCGTCGGTGATCGAAACCACCGCCGATCCCGGTGTGCAGGGCTGGCCCGCGACGCGCGAATCGGGCGCCGCCGGCGGCGGAGTCCAGCGGATGACGGCACCGGCAACCGGCCTCTCGCCGCGCATCACCGCAACCCTCAGCCTTTGCGGCAACAGGACGAACGGCGACATTGCCGGGCCGGGCGGCGGGATGAATCCGCTCTGTCCGTCGCCGCCGCGATAGAAGAGCAGGCGGTCGGTGAGGCTGGCGAACGGGATGCTGCAATTGTCGAACGCCGGCGCGGCGGCGGTGCCCCCGGCGACGGCGAGGACCGCATAGCGTGTCTCCGGGCCGTGCGGGACCATCGGCACGGGCGTGCCGGGGACGGTTTCCGGCCAATCGATCGAGCCGTCGGCGCGGGCCGCGAAGGTCCAGTAATCGCCGCGTCGGTAAGTGGCGCCGATACCGCCCTGGAACCGGATCGACAGGCCGTCGCCGAGATCGATGACCTGCGACGCGCCGCCGGTCACGACCGCGGTGCCGTCGCCGCTCGGGAACGCATCCCAGAGCCGCAGGAACCAGTTGCCGTCCTTCGCGGCGAGAGTGGCGGCGATCGCGGCGGCGGGTGCGGCGAGCACGATGCGGTCGTCGGTGGCGAGGGCCACCTTGAACAGCCTTTCGTTCGCGAGCGCGGCGCGCGGATCGACGTCGTCGTGGACGTTGACGATCTCGGCATAGGCTCCCGGCGCGAACCAGTGCCGGGCATCGAGCGCCGCCGGCTCGACCTTGATCTCGCTGCCGACGATATCGACGATGCGGACCATCAGGCTGGCATTCCGGCTCTGCACCTTCACGATCAGTCCGACTCCGGAATAACGCGGCCCGTCGGCCTGCAACACGCCCGGCTTGGGCACGCCGCCATGGACCTCCACGCGGTAGAGCCGGTTCTCGAGCCGGGTATAGCCGCCGCCCGGAGTGAGCGAGCAGGGGTCGGAGGACGGGCCCGCCGCCTGCTTGATCACCGTCATCGTGCCGGTCGAAGGGGCGATGACGTGGGCCCACTCCACCCTGAGGGCGGCCTCCGCGCAGCTCAGCGAGCCGCCGGCGGGAACCGGCATGGCAAGCGGAAAGACCTGCCAGTCGTTGACCGCCCGGCCCGACGCCTGGGCGTCGCCGAGCGCGACGTCGGCCAGCGCCGGCTCCTCGACCCGATCGACGTGCCGAACCAGCGCCTTGAGGGCGATGATCGCGACCGGGTTGACGACGTCGCCGGTGCGCGGGTGGGGCTGGGTGCCGAGCTTGCAGACCGCCGGATTCTCCAGCAGCCAGCCGTCGAGATAGCCGTGACCGGCGCCGATGTCGAAATTGGCGGCCGGAGCGCTGCCCGTGATCCGGAAGCCGGTATCGCCGGCGGGATAGACGAACTTGCCCTTCGACCCGAGGATGTCGACGGTCTCGTCCTCGATCCGGTTCAGCAGGGCAGCGCCCTGCTCGTTCAGATCCACGTCGAGGAGGACCATCCCCTGGCTCACGTCCACGCCGCGAAATGCGCGGCGCTCCTTGACCGGGACACGCATCCTGGTGCCGTCGAAACGATTGGTCATGGTCGATTCCTTCGCTGGGCTACGGCGCTGGAGCGGGTGTCGTCGATGAGGCCCGCTTCCAGGCCGAACGGCACGTAATCGTCGAACAGGCTCTCGATGTTGCTCATCCTGAGGCGCTCCGCCGACGCGGCGAAGACTCCCATCTCGCTGTCGCCTTCGCCGCCGCTGGCGATGGCGGCGCTGGTCAGCGGATGGAGCATCGCGGCGGTCGGCTCGCCGAGCGCGGTGTCGAGGAAGATCGGCGTCACCGAGAGCGTCGTGGCGCTCCGCTCGGCCGCGCTCAGCGGCGCGCCCTTGCGTGCCGCCTCCGTCTGAACGGCGAGATCCGGCTGGCAGCGGAAGCGTCGCGGCGTCTTCGACCCCGGCGGGACCCAGGAGAAGCGGACGCAGCCGACCTGGGTCCGGGTGACCGCGACCGCGGCGGTCGCGTCGAAGATGACGTTGGTCGCTTCCAGCGACTTGAACGCGCAGGGGCCGAAGACGGTCACGTCGGCAAGCCGCGTATCGAGCGTGCCGGCCGTGATCGCGGCTCCGGCGAAGCCGTCGGCGGAGACGAGCGATCCGGCGACGGCGAGCGACCCGGTCCCGACGGCGGCGCCGACGTCCAGCCGGATGCGTCCGACGATCGAGCGGTGGATGACGATGTCGGTGTCGTTGAGGGCAATGGTCGTGTCGAGCGCCGCGGCCCCCGGCGCGCGCAGCGTGCAGTAGCGGACCGTGAGCGACGAAACCGCGCGGGCGCCGAGCAGGACGCCGCCCGTGATCTCCAATCCGTCGAGTATCAGAGCCCCGCCTTTGGCGCCCACCGGCTGCGGTTCGACCTTGAGCTGGCCGCCGATGGTGAAAATGCGATCCTTGCGGACCACGTAGCCGTGACGCGGGCCGGTCCTCGGCCGCCACTGGGCGCTGACGATGTGCAGCTCGGAGGCCGGATGGACGGCGACCGCCAGGCTTCCCGAGCTGTCGAGGTCGCAGCGGACGAGGACGATCAGTCCGCGCTTGCCGGCTCCCAAAGCCTTCCAGTCGACAAGCGCCGCGGCAAGGGTCTTGACGACGTTCGCGGGCGCGGTGGCCGACGCCTCGGCATCGACGACGCGGACGAAATGCTGAAGATCGGCCGTGTCGATGATGTCGAACGGTACGTCCTCGTCGTTGCGGTCCTGCGGACCGGCGCCGATCTCCCTGCCGATCCCGTATCCATAGGCGATCCGGACGTCGGCCACCTCCTTCGCCGTTCCTACCGGCGGCGCCGCGATCAGCCGGCCCGTCACCGGGTCGAAGGCGCAGCGGATGCGGTGGTTGGCCGCGTGGGAGACCGGCTGCAGCGGCGGCGTCCCGCCGGGAGCGGCATTGGTGAACCATTTATAGGGCTTGGCCGCGGCCGGCCGGGCGCCGACCGGGGTCGGCATCGCCTCCAGATTGGCGATCAGGATCTGCTCGGGCGGCACCCGCTCGAAGAGGGCGCCCGCCGCGGCGGTGCGGAGGAACAGGGTGAAGGGCTGGCCGGCCTCGTCGAACCAGGGCGCCGCGCCGAGCTCCGGCGGCCGGCCCTCGAGGGCAGCCTTCCGCAGCTCCTCGGTCTCGAGGTGCAGCGGGAGGCGCTTGATGCGGTCGCGCAGGTCGGTCTCGATCACCCGCCCGCCGCCGCTTTCGGCGCGCCGGTCGGGGTTGAACAGGCGCACGACTCCGTCCGGCTGGGCCGCGAGCTGGAAATAGCCCGGCAGCAATGTCGTCCCCTTCAGCCACGGGCGCGCGACCGGCACGCCGGCCATGCCGGTCGCGGATATGCCGGTGCCGGGCGGGGCAGGAAAGGCGGGCACGATCGGGCGAAGCAGATGCACGCCCACATTGGGCACATGATGGCGCCCCGCCGCCCTCGCGATCGAGCGAAGGTCGGCAAGCCGCGGCAGACGGTCGAAGGCGGTCGCCGTGCGGGCCGCCGTCTCCCCCGGCACCAATCCGGCAGTCCCGGGGCGCTCGGGCCGGAGGTCGATCAGATGCTGGGTGCGGGCGAGGCGCATGAAATATTCGACCGCGACCGCGCCGAACCCGCCGACATCGGCGGCCAGCGCCTCCAGCACCCGGGCGGTCCCCTTGCCGCGGCGATAGTAGAGGGTGTTTGCGATGTAGGCGCGCGCATTGTGGCCCGCCCCTTCGGGCAGCGGCCGGAGCGGTTCGGCCGCGACCAGAGCTGCGAAATCGGCGAGTGCGCCCTCGGGCGCGGTATCGACGAACAGCGAGTCGAGCAGCGTGTCGATCTCGCCGTCGATCTCCGCCGCGCCCCCGGCGAGGACGGCGACCAGGGCTTTCAGCGGATAGCCCTTCGCGGCGTCGACCGTGCGGATATGGGCCGGCAGCAGGCCGTAGAAATCCTCGGTCGCGGCCTCGATGCGGGCGGCGCTGGGCGCGTTCATGGCAGCATCTCCGCAAAGAGAATGTCGGCCTCGGCGAGCGACAGCAGCCCGGCGGGCACGAAGACGCCGCCCGCCAGAGTCGGCGCCGGGGACAGCAGCCGGCCGTCGACGGCTGCGGGCCCGCCGGCCAGGCTGAACGAGGCGATGCCGGCCGCGATCACGCCGCCCACTTTGTGGGCTTCCGCCAGGATCGCGCTTTCGTGGAGCGCTTCGCCGAAGCCGCGCGTCTCGCGGCTGAACGCCGTTGCCAGGACGGTCCGGACCGCCGCCTCGACGTCGCCGCGTCGGAAGGCGGGATCGCTGGCGAGGGCGATGGTGACGCGCGCAGCTAGAGGGGTGAATCCCTCGATCCGGACGAAGCGGCGCGGCGCGCTGACCGGGGCCAATGCGGTGCGCAGGTCCTCGATCGTCGACGAGCCGGGGACGGGCGACTGCAGCTCGGTGGTCGCGATCGTCAGGAGGACGACGCTGCGCATCCCGACGTGGAGCTCCGTCGCCAGCGCCTTGCCGATGCCGCGGAACCGCCGTGCGAAGACTTCGAAGTCGCTCAACGACACCACCCGGTCGAGCGTGCGGATCGACTGCGGCGCCGAGGCCCGCATGTCCTCGAGCGTCTCGGCGTCGCTGCCGCCGTCCGCGGCGACCGGATTGACGACCTCGGTGATGCCGAGCACCGGCGTCATCACCGTCGTCAGTCGCCCGGCCTCGACATTGCCGGCGAGGCCGCTGCCCACCCGGTAGGCCGCGGTGATGTTGTTGATTCCGGTCGGCAGCCGCCCGGCGAATTGCAGCTCGGACTTCTCCTCCTCGACGGTGCGCACCGTGTAGACGGGGGCGTCCTCGCCGAGGCCGTAGAGAACCGGCCGCTCCTCGTAGAGCCGGTCGCTGACCCTGACGGCCACGGCCGGGGCATAGCCGCGCGAATTTGCCGCCGGCCCGTGGCTCAGCGGCGATCCCTTGAGGCGGTAGCGCGGCGCGTGCCGGGCGGCGTCGCCCGATCCGACCAGCTCCACTCCGGCATTGGGCATGGTCTCGCCGTGCGACGCGCCGACGCTGTTGCCAAAGATCACCAGGCTCAGCGAATGGAAGCGGCCGGCGAGGGGCCGTTCGAACTGCAACAAAGTCGCGCCGCCGACGATCGTCGCGGATTTGACCGTCGCCACCTCCGCAACCTTCGTCCCGGCGGGCGCCCCCCATTTCTCTCCGGTCAGGATCACCTTGCGTCCCACCGGCAAAGCGACCTCGCCAGCGACGGTCAGGCGGTCGGCCGCCGCCGCCGCCGGCATCTCGACATCGGCATCCGGAGTCAGCAGAATCTCCCGGTCCGTCTCGATGAAGATCGCGGTCTCGCGGACTTTGGTCAGGAACTGGCCGGCGACATCGACGCCGCCGTCGACCGTGATCTCGCTGAGCTTGGCGGACAGGCCGAAGCCGCTGCGGCTGCGCTCGACGACGCGGGTGATGCTGCCGAGCTGGGTGATCGCCGGCGCGGAGAAGATCACGAACCGGCCTTGCATCGCGTCCGGATAGATGGCGTCGAGGTCCACCGTGTTCGCCGGCGCGGGCGACCCGCCGGTACCCATTTGCAGACCGGTCCAGTCTTTCGTGTTCGTGTCGTACACTTCAGCGGTCTTCACCTCCGGCGGAAGCAGCGCCATGTTGGGAGCGGTCGAGCCGAAGGCGGCGGCCCGCTGGGCGAGAATGATGACGCAGTTCCGGAAAGCCGTCCCTTTCAGCGCGGCGATCGCCGGCAGGACGGCCTGCGAAGCGAGGCCGATCACCGTGCCGGGATGGTCGACGTCGGGATCGCGGACGATCGAGGCGACCCGCGCGAAGAGCCAGCTTGCGCCCGCCGTCTGCGGCTCGAGATAGACCAGCACGGGATCGCCGACCTTCGCCGTCGTCGCGGTCCCCTCGACGGTGATCGAGTCGGTGGCGGCGGTGACGGCGGGCGCGATCTTCGGGACCACCGGCCTCAGCGCATTCCATTCCGCGCGCGCGTCGAGCTCCGCATCGGTCTCGAACGTCTGCGGCTTCTCGTCCTGGCCGGGAACGGAGGCTACCTTGGTCCCCGCCGGCACCGTCGCCCGGGTCGGACCCTCGGGGAGGTCGCTGACGGTGAAGGCGAGCGTGGTCGAGGCGCTGAGCGCGGGCCGCGGCTCATAGCCGAGCATGCGGGTCAGATAGGCGAGGGCGTCGCGGTCCGTCGTCCGCAGGATCGAGCTGTCGTCGGAGAGCCGCGCGGCGCTGTAGGCGAGGATGTGCAAGCTGCCCGCGAAAGCGTCGATCAGCGCGATGGCCGGATCCGCCGGATCGCGTGTGCTCAGCCGGTCGAGCGGCCGGACGCCGTCCATCTCGACGCCGGCGATCCGGGCCAGCATCCGCGCCTTGATCGCGCCGTGCGCATAGGTCAGCGGGTCGGCGACCGCGGGCCGCGCGGCCGCGCCCGAACAAGAGGCGCAGGTCCCGCACACGCAGGCGGCGGTCGCGCTCATCGTCCGCCTCCCATCACCAGCGAAAGCTTGCCGTTCTCCGGAAAGCTCGGATCGTCGCTGAGCTGCAGCACCTCGATGTCGTTGGGCCGGATCAGTCCCAGCGCGATCTCGCCCTGCGCGACGCGGCCGAGGCGCTGGAAGCGCAGCAGGCGCGCGCTCTGCACCCCCTCGACCGCCATTACCGCCGCAATCAGCTTCGAGGCATAAAGCGGTGATCCGAAGCTGAAATTGTCGGGGTGGAAGAAGCCCGGCGCGCCGCCCGGCGTGCCGCTCGGCCGCAGCGCCTCGCGCACCCGCGCAGCGACGTTGCTGCGGATCGCGCCGGCCTTGGCACAGATCCTGAGCTCGATGTCCATCGGGGCCGGCTTGGCGGCACGCAATGCGACGTCGAAGCCCATCAGGCGGTGGAATTCGAGATGTTCGCCGAGGCCGGCGAGGAACGCCGCATCGACGGCGCGGCCCTCCTTGCGGTCGATATAGACGAGGATCGTCTGCCAGGCGCCGGTCCACCGGGCGATTGCGATCGCATAGGCGACGTCCGGATAACGCATCGCCGCGGCCGCATAATCGGCCTCGGTGACCGCGCGCTCCTGGGTCCGGAAGGCCTGGGGCGCGGCGATGCGGATCGCGCTCACCGGCTCGGGCGCCGCGCCGCCCCGGCCCGGCAGCGGGTTTAGGACCGCGATCCTCGCAGTCGCCTGCGTGGGCGGCAGGACGACGTGGCCGAGCGCGCCCGCGCCGATATTGCCGGCGATGCCGCTGCCGAACCGGCCGCGCGGGGTCAGCACGCTTTGCGGCGCGGGGGCGAGACCGTTGACGCCGTCGCCGAACCGGATCGAAGGCCGGCCGTCTATGCCGGTCTCGATGACGAAATCGCGATCGTAGCGTCCGCTCCGGAGCAGGTCGCGCCGCGCCGTCCAGGGTCCAAAATCGTCCTCGAGGACGAGCGCCGCCCCGAGCGCATGCGGATTCACGATCAGGAGCGATCGCGCCGACCGGCCGGGAACGGCGAGGTCGACCGGCGCGACTCGCGCGACGTCAAAGCGGTCGAGGACAGGGCGCCAGGACTCTCCGCCGGCCGGGACCGGCGGGGACAGGCGCGGGGTCAGCCGTTCGATCTCGGCGGCGGTGAGGCCGAGGGCGGCAATCGGAGGGTAGGAGGCGCCGTGGTCGGCGAGGGTCACGTTGCCGCGTGCTTCCGCGCAGACCAGGGTGGCTGCGCCGGCGATGGCGCCCGGCCTGGGCGCCTGGATGACGAGGTCGAAGGGCAGCGCGTCGTCCGCGCTCCATTCGACATCGACCAGCTTGAGCGCGGCCGGCGCGAGCTTGTCGGTGACGCTGGCGACGCGGGTCACGCGCACGACGTGCCGGCGCTCGGGGCGGGCGTCGTCCTCTTCTCCCGTCTCCGGCGATACCGTCTCGATCAACAGCAGGAAGTCGCCGACCGCGAGCGGGCCTGCGCCCGCGCTGGTGTCGACAAGCGTCGCCGCGGTCGCGCCGCGCGGCAGCATGCATTCGTCGTCCGACCAGGTGTGGAAGGCGATCCTGTTGCGCCACGCCCACAATGGCAGCTCCGCCACGGTCTCGAAGACGGTCGGCGAGGCGGCCAGCAGGTCGCGGTAGCGGGCGGCGCCGATCACCGCTTTCTCGCCCTCGATGCGGGCGAGGAGGGGGGTGCCCAAAGCGAGCGGCATGCCGTCTGTGACAGGCGCCACCGGCTGGAAGTCGAACTGGGCGTAGAGCCGGGCGCTGGCGCCCTCGCCGATGTCGTAGTCGAGCAGGCGGGCGTGGCGGGCGATCGAGCTGCGGCTCCGCGCCGTCTGGAGGAACGCCTCGGTGCCGACCCAATCGAGACGGTAGCTCTTCTGGTCGGCAAGATAGGCGGCCGCCTCGACGAGGGTGGTGGTGAAGTCGACCGGATCGTCCTCGCGGAAGCCCGGCACCAAAGCGGTCAGGCGATCCCGGAGCTGACGGCGGAAGCCGGGATAGTCGCGTGCCCGATAGTCGAACAGCGGGTCGGCGGGGGGCGGGTCGCCGCCTTCGTCGCAGGGCGCGCAGTCGAAGTCGCTCGGACAGCCGATCTTGAACGAAAAGTCGACGGCCGCGAGGCGGGGGTCGATGAAGGCGGGCGGCGTCGGATCGGTCGGGCCGGAGACGAGCGCGATCCGGTAGGTCGAATAGTCGGTCTGCTGCCCGCCCGGGACGGTGACCCGGTAGCGGTCGACCGACCCGCCCGGCGGACTCGCCGTGGCGCCGAGCATCGCGACGACGTTGGCGTCGACCCGCGGAGCGGCGAAGCGGACGCCGCCCGTGATCGCGATGTTGGTTCCGGTCAGCGGCGCGGCGGCCAGCGGCAGCGGTTTGACCAGGACGATGTCGATCAGCGTCGGATCGGCGGTGGTCGCCCCCGCCGCGACTTCGACATAATCGATGCCGCTCAGCCCCGGCGGGGCGGCGGGATCCGCGAGCGCGGACCGCCTGTGCTCGTCGCAGCAGAGGTAGCGGGCGCTCACGCGACCCCCGCGCGCAGTTGCAGCGTGTCCTGGCTCAAACTCGCCAGCACTTCGTAGCCGACGACGATGTCGAGCGCCGCCGCCCCCTCGTCATAGGCGACGTCGAGCTCGTGGAGGGTCAGGACGTGGCCGAGATGCTGGGTGATCGTCGCCTGCAACGTCGCCGCGAGGGCGATCGCCACCGGCCCCTCGCCGGCCCCGAACAGCATCTGCCGCACCGGACTGCCGAGATCGGGCCGCATCACCCGCTCGCCGACCAGGGTCAGGATCAGCAGCTCGAGCATCTGCCGGACATGCGCGTCGCTGCCATAATCGACGACGGCGCTGCGCCCGTTGGCGGCCGGGACGAAGGGGAAGGCGAGGCGGCTCACGTCGCAACCACCCGGGTCTGGGAAGCGGTGATGATCGGCGGACCGGCGGGAATCTGCTCGACCGACTGGCAGATCGCGGTCAGCGGGTTGATCAGCACCGGCTGGCCGTTCGCGAGCACCCGCGTTGCGGCGGCGATCCAGCGGGTGGTGACGCAGGGCTGCGGCTTTGGCCCCGGTACGGAGAAGGCGCAGCCGGCGACCAGCCCCTGGTCGCTCAGCACCGCCGCCGGCATCCCGCCCAGCGTCACCCTCGGGCTGGCGGCGATGATGTTGAGCGTCCCGCCATGGGGGCAGGTCGCGCTCGCTCCTGTATGCAGCACCGGTCCCGGCATTTTCCCCCCTAGGTGATGGTCAGCGCCCCGTTGTTGATGATGACGGAAGGCCCGGTCATCGCGATCGACGCGCCCTGGCCGTTGCTGATCGTGATCCCCGCCGCGCCGATCATGACCGTCGCCCCGGTCGTGGTCTTGATCATCACGTTCTGGGCGGGATTGTCGGACAAGGTGACGCTCGTTCCCGTCGAGGTCTGCAGCAGGATGTTGGGCGTTGCCGGAGTGGCCGCGGCCAGCGCCAGCGGCGGGTAGCTTCCCGAATTCGGCCAGAAGGCCCCGGTCCAGATCGGATAGTCCATGTCGCCGGCCTCGAACTCGATCCACACCATCGAGCCGATCTGGGGCAAAGCGACGACGGCGCAGCCCTTGCCGGCCATCGGAAAGGCTGGCAGCGCCCAGGTCGAGGGGAACAGGCCGTAGCGGTCGCCGAGCTGGACCTGGACCCGGCCCTGGAACATCGGGTCGGTATTGTTGAGCACCGTTGCCCGATACTTGCCGAAATAGAGCGGGCCCGAGCTCATAGCGGCACCACCGGCGTGTTCGAGACCAGCCCTTCGCGCGACAGCTGGAAGCTCTGCTTCCAGCTTCCCCGGCCGAGCGTGCTGGTCACCGATCGCACGTACCACAGGCCGTCATGGGCGAGGCCGGCGCCGCGCACGCCGACCAGCGTGCGCGCGCCCATCGGCCGACCGTAGCGGGTGACGTCGAGACTTCCCGTCGCGGAGACCGGGTCGGCGGCGGCAGGGCCGGTCAGCGCCGCCATCATCACTTCGGGCAGTTTCTTGCGCTCGGTCGGAATCAGCTTGTACTTGGTTGGGGTCAGCATCCGCGCCGCGAGGGGCGGCTTCAGCAGGCTGATGTTGGGGACCGGGATCGGTATCGAGAAGCCGGCCTGCTTGACGTGGACGATCCTCAGTTCGGAGGCATTGCCGTCGGCGGTGAACGACAGGGCGTCGATATTGCCGGCATGATCCATGTCGACGGTGAGCGCCGGCTGCGGCAGCCCGACACGAATCTGCGGCCCCCAATAAGCGGTGTTGGTCCCCGGGGCGGGCCCCGGGGTGACGTAGAATTCGTGGCTGGCCTCCTGAGCGAGTTTGGTCGCGTAGGCGAAGTCAGTGCCGGCCTGGTGGGAATATTTGTCGATCGGAATGGTAATCGCCTGGAACAGCGGCGGGATCGTCACCGGGATAATGCCGAACATCGCATATTTCGCCATCATCACCGCGACGCGCGCGAATGGCGGCATCGCGGGGTAGGGAAAGCCGGTGAAATCGATCAGGTCCATATAGCCCGACACGTCCTCCCCGGTGATGGTGAGCTTGTTCTCGCCCGGCTTGGCCGAAGCGGCCACGTTCTGGAGCTTGATCGGCCCATCGGCGAGCACCGTGGGAGTCCCGTTGAGCGTGGCGACGAGGATGACCCGGATCAATGGGTCGAAATAACCTGCGGGAAGCAAAGTCGTCGCGATCGGCGAGGTCTTCGAATAGTTGAAGACGAGCTGGAAGCCCGACCGCTGTCCGACCGCGCTGGTGACTTGCGCACTCTCGAGCGCCTCGACCACCGCGACCGGCGCCGGCGCCACCGCGACCGGTCCCATCAGCAGGGTCAGGGTCACGCCCTTAAGAGTCGCCATGATCGGAGATCTCCAGCGGCAGGGGGATGACCAGCAGCCGTCCGTCGGGCGAGGCGGCCAATGCGGGGTCGGCGTCGCCATTGGCGTCGCAGATCTTCCAATATTGCTCGGGGTCGCCGAACGCTTCGGCGGCGATGTTGTCGATGCGCTCGCCGCCCGTCACCCGGTGCCGGCCGGCCGCGGCGTAGCGGTCGAGCGAAGGGATGATCCGCCGCCCGACATAGGTCTCGACCGTCCCGTCGGCGGCCGTCCGGGTGCGCAGCCTGACCCCGCGGTAACGGCTGTTGAAGGCGAAATCGTCGCTCATGGCGCCCTCTTCAGGCCAAGCGACTGGATCGCGGGCGGCTTGCGGCGGGACAATTGCTCGCGCCGCTTGAGCGCGACCATGAACAGCTCCGCGCCCTTGCTGCCGTAGGCGAGGTCATCGATCGACAGCAGCCTCAGCCCGAGCGAGACCTTCGCCCGGATCGGGTTGAGGTTCACGTCGAACTCCTCCTCCACGATCGAGAAGTCGTTGATCCTCACCGGAAGGGTCCGGTTCGCTCCGAAGACGAGGAGCAGCATCGGTGAGGGCAGGGGCAGCACCTCGATCGTGCCGGTGAGGGCGAGCCGGTTGGCCGCCTCGAGGTCGGCGCTGCCCGGACTGACCATCATCTCGAGGTCGGCCAGCTCCGGCGCAATGCCGTTGGCGACGGTCTCGGGATTGTCGTCCGGCCGCTCCAGCCGGTCGGTGGCGTCGAGCTCGATCTCGATCTTCATCGTCTCGGTGGGCGGGCCGACCAGCCGCAGTCCTTCGAGGCGGTCGCCACTATCCGTCTTCGCGGCGCGCAGCGCCAGCGTCCGGCTCAGGGTCATCGGATTATATTGGAAGGCGAGGGTCCGCAGCACCGTCTTGCCCTCGGAGTCCATCTCGACGAACCCGCCCTTGAGCGTCTTGGGAGAGCCTGGGAAGCCGCTCATTGCTTGGTTTCCTTGCCTTCCTTCATCAGGTCCGAGACGAGCTTCATCGGATCGATGCTCTCGGGCTCGAACTTGATCTGGGAGAGGCTCGGCCAGGTGATGGTGCCGTCGGGCGCGTAGGCGATCTTGCCGAGGGTCATCTTGAACTGCGGCCCGATCTGCCGGGAGACCGCCGCCAGCGGATAGGTCCAGCGATAGGAGGCGAGACCGCCCAAGGCGTAGATTTCGGCGGCGAAATCGACCTTGAGCTTCGCCGTGAGGGCGGCGGTGATCGCGGCCTCGGCGGCGAAGCTGAAGCCGCCCGAGGCATAGCCTGCCTCGAAGGCCAGGCCGGCCTCGCCGCTGATCCGCAAACTCGGCGACACCTCGATCCCGCCCTTGGCGCCGGCGACGCCGAACAGGATCTCGGCCCCGATATAGGCCCCGAAGGTGCCGTACAGCTCCCCGTAGGCGGGCAGGCTGAACTTGCCCTTCAGCGTTACCACGGGCTTGGGATCGTCCTCGAGCGGGTAGAGCTCGCCGCTTAGCACCACCCCCTTCAGCATCACCGGCCCGACCCCGTAGCCGACCCCGAGCGAGCCTTTGATCTCCCCGTAGGCGGTGACGAACGGCACCGGTGTGGGGACGCTGAACTTGACGCCGACGCCCTTGATGATGGGCTTCTTGGCGCCCCCCGGCGCCGGCCATTCCTTGGTCAGCGCGATGTCGCCGATCGCGACCTCGCCCGACATCTTGAGCTGGCGGGCCTTGGTATATTCGGCGGTCAGGGTCGGTCGCAGCTGCGGCGTCAGCTGATAGCTCACCTGGCCCTTGCCCCAGAAGTTGCCGGCCTCGTCGAAATTGAGGTCGAGCGAGCCGCCGACCTTGCCCTCCTTTGGGAACTCGACCGTGGCGGCGCCCGAGAATTTGCCCTCCTCGCCGTCCTTGCGCCGGTAGGTGACACTCATATTGGCCTTGATCGACTTCCACACGATCGGCGCCGTGCCGGTCAGCTTCAGCTGGTCGCCCCGATAGTTCCCCTCGAGCGTGACCTCCTTCACCAGCGGCATCGGATCCTTCACCGTCACCTTGCCGCCATAGCTGACCGTGGTGCCGTCCCAGTCGAGTGTAAGATCGAGCGGGCTGCCCTTTACCGTCGTGCTGAAGCCTCCCTTGCCATAGGCTTCGAGCCCGGCCTTGCCCGGACGGAAGCCGAGCTCGGCGGTGACGGTGCTGCCGGGAATGGAAGAGCTCTCCGCGGTCAGTTTCCCCGACCAGCCCTTCTGCGAATGATATTCGACTGTGCCCGCCGCCTTGTCGACCGCCGGAATCTTGCCCGCGGGCGTCAGCTCGCCCGAGGCGATGAAGGCGCCCGCTTCGTACCTTGCCTTGACGAAACCGAGCATCAACGGCTTCCCCTGCGGGCCGATCTCGAAATCAAGCTGCCCGGTCGGGACGAAGCTGGGCGCCAGCGTCAGCGCGAGCGACCCTTTAGTGAAGCGGAAGAAGGCCTGAGCGGGCGTCTTGAGCGCGGCCGCGTCGATGTCCTTGACCGCCTCGAGCGTCGTCGGGCTGAACCGTATCTCGATCGGGCCGAGGAACTTCGCCACCGAAGGTGTGAGGATGGCGGTCCCGTGCAGGCCGTCCTCCTTGATCTCGAGGGTCTTCATCGCGACATTGCTGAGCGAGGGATAATGCGCCTGCACGTCCTTGGCCGCGTTCTTGGGCAGGTTGAGCTGGCGCCATTCGGTCGGCGCCGGGCCCTTTTCTGCCGGCGCTTCAAGCGGCGCCGCCGTCGATCCGGGCGGAGGCGCCACCGGCCCAGGCGCCGCCCCTGGCTTCGCCTCGAGCGCGACCGGCTTCGGCCCCGGCAGAAGCCCCTTGGGGGAGAGTGAGGCCGCCACCTTGTCGGCTCCGCCTTTGGTCCCGCGCACATATTTCTCGAGCCGCATTCCGGTGATCAGCAGGCTCGCCGGCTCCCCGATCGCCGTTTCTCCCTTGCCCCTGATCGGCGCGATGACCGATTTTCCGAGTGCGGTCAGGCCTACGGGCGTGCCGTCGGCCCCCGCCTTGACGCCCGGATCGCCGACGATCTCGGAGGACCGGAGCAGCGTCTCGACTTCGCAGCTCGCCAGATAATAGTCGTCCTTCTTGGTCGGCTCCGCCTCGACGGTGACAATCGGGAAGCGCAGCTGGATCTGCTCGAGCTGCGGCCGGATCGCGGTGCGCACCTTGTTCGCGAGGTCGGCGAGCACCGGCCGTATCCGCGAACCGGAGGAGCGGTTGACGCTCTTGCTCAGCAGCTGGAGATTGTTGGGTATGTTGTTGCCGCCCAGCTGCTTCTCGACGATGTGGTCGACGTCGCACTTGGCGTTGGTCAGGCTGCCGGCAGCCAGGCCGTTGACGATCGTCATCGCGTTGGCCGAGGCGAGGGGCTTCTTGGCCGCGGCCGCCTTCACCGCCGCGCCGAGCTCCTGCATCGTCTTGAAGCCGTATTTCTGGACCCAGATATCGCCGTAGCTCGGTTCCGGATCAGTGATGACCTCGAACTTGGTGCCCGTGACGTTCGCCTTGTAGGCGAGAGAGCCGCCCTGCGCCGCCTGGCTGTAATTGGCCTGGATCCATGATCCCGTGCCCTTGGCGGGCACCGAGAGCGGCGGCATCACGACACTCGCATAGGTCGCCCCGACGCCTGCGCCCGTCGGCAGCTCGCTCTCGACCACCACCTTGCCGACGCCGGGCACCTCCTCCTCGGCACCGCCTTGGGCGGGCTTGGCGCCGGCGTCGGTCGAGACCGCGTTGGCGTCGGTCTGGCGAAACACCGCAGGCGCGCCGATCCGCGACAGGGTCGGCGCGGCGCGGCCGGCGGTTACGGCCGCCGCCGCCCGGTCCGCCTCCGCTTCGAGCCGCTGGTCGGCGGCGACCGGAAGCGAGCCGTCCGCCTTCATCTGCACGCCGCCCTGCTGGACGCTATGGGCGAGCTCATGGGCGATCAGCGCCCGGCCGGCCGCGGTCTGGGGGGCGTAATGGCCTTGGCCGAAGACGATGTCGTTGCCCGCGGCATAGGCAACGGCGCCGAGCGAGCGGGCATTGTCGTGGGCGCGGGCGTCGTCGTGGACTCGCACCGCGCCGAAATCCCGGCCGAAGCCGCGCTCCATCTCGCTTCGGGTCGCCGGCTCGAGCGGCCGCCCCGCATCGAGGATCGGCGGCGCGCTCATGCTGCCGCCGCCGAGCGTGGAATGGCGCTGCGCCAGGATTCCCGCCGGCGGCCGCGCCGCGGACCGGGTCGCCGCCGGCGCCGGGAGCGCCTCGAGCCGCTGCGCCTTCATTGCCCGTCCCTCATGCGGGCACCGACGACCTCGGCGATCCGCGCCGCGGCCTCGTCGGCGGCGGCAAGCGGGCGTCCCGTCGCCGGCGGCGCGCCCGCCATCATCGCGGCCAGCGCCCGCTCGATCGCCGCCGGCAGGGCGTCGCCGAGCCGGTATGCCTCAAGCCTGGAGGCGGCGCCGACGCTGATCCGGTCGATCGCGACGCGGAGGGGGCGGCCGGGAGTCATTGCGGCCCGTCCCAAACGATGCCGGGCACGGGCAGGTTGTGCTTGCGCAGTTCCTCGCCGAGCTCGGCCGAGATCAGGGCGCGGTCGATCCAGCCGCCGCGGTCGGCGGCGAGAAAGGCGGAACCCAGAGCGATGTTGCGGATGCTGCCGCCGCTCAGCGGCATCGCCGCGAGCGCAGCCCAGTTGATCGATTCGACCGGCGCCTCCTCCGGGAAGGCGTGCTGCCACAGCCGCAGCCGTTCCGCCTCCGACGGCATCTGGAAGTCGATCGAAAAGCGGAAGCGGCGCAGGAAGGCGGGATCGATGGCGTGCTTCAAATTGGTGGTGACGATGGTGAAGCCGCGAAAGGCCTCGATCCGCTGCAGCAGGTCGCCGACCTCGGCGTTGACGTGCCGGTCGGTGGCATTGCCGACCGCACCGCGGCTGCCCCAGATGGCGTCGCCCTCGTTCCACACCATCACGGCGCCGCAGCGCTCGGCCTGGTCGAAGGCCGCGGCGATGTTCTTGGAGGTCTCGCCGACATATTTGCTGATGATCTGGCTGAGGTCGATCACCATCATCCTGAGGTCGAGCGCGCTCGCCAGAACCTCGGCCGCCATCGTCTTGCCGGTCCCGCTGGGCCCGCTGAACAGGGCGGCGACGCCGCGGCCGCGGCCGCCCATCCGCGCGGCGAAACCCCAATCGTCCATCACCGTCGTGGCATGGCGGACATGGGCTTCGACCCGCCTGAGCGCGTCCTCGGTCGGCCGCGGCAGGATGATGTCCGGCCAGCGGTAGCAAGGCTCTACCACCGCCACGCCCGGGGTCGGCGCAACCTGGCTGACCCGGCCCGCCTCATGCCAGAGGATGCGGCCGGCGGCCTCGGCGTCGCCCGCGGCGTCCAGCTCGGGGGCGATGCGTGCGCAGACGGCGTCGATCTCGGCGGGCTGCAGCCTGAACTGGGCGGCGACGCGCGCCACCGCCCGTCCCAGTCTCGCGGCGCGGCGCGGCCCCAGCGCCTGCCGCCAGCGCTCGGCGGGCACCGCCGCGACGGTCTCGCCGACGATGCGCATCGCACGGCCGAGACTCGGCAGCGGAATCGCGCCGGCGATGAGGACGTGGCCCATCACGCGCTCGGCGAAGTCGGCGAGCAGGGCCGGGGCGCCGTGATGGTCCTCGGCCAGGATGATCAGCGCGCTGCCGTCGAGCGCGGCTTCGCGGCTCCAGCGGCGGGCGAGGCGGTCGCGCGCCTCGGGCTCGTCGGGGATGGCGGCGGCGCGCAGCGCGCAGGGCGCGAGTCCGAGGGCGGCGAGGCTGGCGGCGGCCGCAGCCGGCTCGGTGCGGCCGATCATGACGAGCGGCGACAGGCCGTCGCGTCCCCGCTCGGCGAGGGCCGCGGCGAGCTCGGCGGCAAGGGCTTCGCTGGCGAGCGCTTCCTGGGGCACGAGCGGCCGGATCCGCGCGGCGATGTCGTCGGGCGCCGGACGGGCACCGCACAGCCGGTCGGCGAGGCCTTCGTCGAGCGCGAGCCGCGCCTCGATGCGCGGGACGCCGGGCTCGACGGCGATGAGGTCGAACCGTCGCAGCGGCGCCCCGGCGGCGAGCGCGTCGGCCGGGAATTCCGGAACGAGCCGCATCGCCAGCCACAGCGGCACCCCGCGTCCGTCGCTCGCCGGCGTCGCCGCGGCCACCCGCCGCGCGACATCCTCGACCATGCCCGCCGCAAACAACATTCCCAGCAACTGCGTCTCGGCCGGTCCGAGCGCGAAACCTTCGGCGATCCGATCGAGCGGCGCGGGCGGACCGTCGGGCCAATGCGTTCCCTCCTCGCCCCCGCCGTCGAGCGAGTCGAAGCGTGCCAGCGCCAGCGCCGTGCAGCTGGCGAGCAGCGACTCGGCTGCCTGGCTGGCCCGGACCGGGCGACCCGCGGCGGTCATGGCAGCGGCTCGGTGATTTCGGCGTCGGCTTTCGCGGCGGGGCCGAGCTCCGGCTCGGTCTCCGGGCGGGCGAAGATGCGCACCTTGGCGACGTCCACCCCTTCGACCGGCTCCTCGTCGGTGGCGAGGAACACCGTCGTTGCCAGGTAGAAGGCGGAAGGACGAAGCGGCGACTGCAACGCCGACCAGAGCTTGGTCGACAGATCGATATCGACGGGCTGCTGGGTGACCGTGATCGATTCCGGCTGCTTGTCGAGCCGCTCCTTGGTCAGCGACTCCATCAGCTTGGTCGTCGTGCCCGGCACCACGATGGGACCGAGAATTGCCGCGATCATCGGCCGCGGGATAATTCCGTTACGGTGGAACGCGCTCATGCCGATGCCCAGCACCGCCTCCCGCTCGAGGTCGAGCCCTTGCGCCGCGAGCATGTAGTGGAGGTCGAGCACGAGCGGCGGCCTGGAGAGCGGCTTGCCCCCCGAATCGACATGGGGATCGTACATGTTGCGCCAGGCGGGGTTCGGGCCCGCATGGTGGAGGTAGAGGATCAGGCCCGCCGCCTCCGGCACGGGGGCGCCGTTGGAGCCGGACGGCGGTCGCGGCGGCGGCTCGACCGAGACCGTGGGCGCAGTGAGCGTGCCATAGGCTGCCTTGAGACGAGCTTCGAGGATCGCCCTCAGGACGAAGGTCGTCGCGGGGATGGCGAAATGTGCGCTCATCGCGCGGCCTCGCTGCGGCGGGCCAGATAGTCGGCGAGCGAAGGCGCCGGGGCGGACGGCGGGTCCCGTTTCGTCCGACTCGGGGCGGACGGCTCGGGGGCTGCGGCAATGCGGACGTCGATATGGCCGATCTCGATCGTCAGCATCGGCGGCGGCGCTGCTTCCTCCTCCTCCCTTTCGATCGATGGCGCGGGTGCCGCGAGCGGCTCGGCCGCGACCGTCCTGGGTGCGACCTCGGGCGCCGCCGGGGGCAAGGCGAGAATCTCGCTGCGCGTGGCCGCGATGACCGACGGGGAAGCCGGCACCGCGGCGACGTCCCGAAGCGACTCGACGATCGGGAGGGGCGATTGGGCGGTCGGTGCCGCGGGCACCGTCTCCGGCGCAATCGGTTGCGGCGCGCGATCCGGGCGAAAGGCAATGGAGTCCGGCTGTTTCGATTCGAGCCTCGAGACCGGCGCAAGAACGGGCTCGGCGGGGCGAGCGACGGTTACGGGATGATCGGCCGGCTGCACCGGGGCTGCCGGCGCGGGGGCAGCCGCCGCCGAAGCAGCCGGGGGCACCGACCGCTCGGCTGCCGCATCGCCGCCATCGGCTCTCGCCGGGGGTGCCCGGAGTATCGGCGCCGCAAGCTCGGCGGGCGGCGGCGGCGCGTCCCGAACTTCGTCGATCTCGACAGGGGGCCCGTCGTCTTCGTGGTCGCCGACGGGCCGCGGCCCCTGGCCGGGCCGGGCCGTGCCCGGCACGCCCAAAGCGGCTCCGAGCACCGCATCCCAATAGCCGCTCATGCCCGCAGCGCCAGCGGCGCCGGCGTCGTCGCGGCCCGCGCCGCGATCATCGCCACATAGGCGCCGCGCCGCGCTGCCGGCAGCGCGAGGATCGCCTGCTCGCTCCAGCCATAGGCGCGGGCGATCAGGTCGATCTGACGCAGCAGGCCGTCGACGACGAGGTCGATCGCCGCCGCGACGAATTCGGCGACGTCGACCGACGCGCGCAGCGCCGCATTGCATTCCACGCAGCGCAGGTCGACGACGATCCGCGCCACCGGGTCGAGTGCTTCGAAACGGCTCGCCAGGCGGGCCAGGGAGGCTGCCCCGATCGTCTCGTCCTTGCCGGGCGTGATCCGGCAGCGCGCCACGATCTGCGCCAGCACGTCGTCCGCGCTCGCGCCCTTCGCGGCGCGAATGTCGGACATCAGGGGCAGCCGGAAGGTGAGGATGCGTCCACCGGTGCGGATCCGGGCCCGGGCCGCCGGACCGGGCGCGGGGCAGGCGAGGATCGCCGCCGCGGGGACGGCGAACGCATTGTCGGTCGCGCAGGCGGTGCAGCGCAGCCGGGCGTCGAGCGGCGCATCCGACAAAGCGGCATGCAAGGCCAGCAGGCGCCGGTTGCGCCGGCCGAGCGTATCGGCGTCGAGCGCCGCCCGCGGCTCGGTCGCGGCCAGAAGGCGTTCGAGCCGGCGATGCGCGGGCGCTCCCGAACGACGGTCCCAGACCGCGATCAGCTGTTTCGCGGTGGGAGCGCCCATTCGCCCGCCTTATGGCTCGACATAGCTGGGCTCTTTAGGCTCAGCCCAGGCATAATCGCGCTCCCAGCCCTCATTCTCGAGCTTGAGCTTGGCGATGGCGACCGCATTGGCGTTGGCGTCGAGGTCCGGCAGCGCCTGATATTCGGACACCCAGCAGCGATAGATGTTGTAGATGAGGACGATCTGCCCGGCCTCGTTGAGCAGCTCCACGATGACGTCCTTGCGGAAGTCGGCGAGCGAGACCTCGCTTCCCGCCTGCGAGCCGAAGTTCCACACCTTGTTCGCCCAGGCTTCGAAGTCGCCGTCATGGGTGACGCCGCGCTCCAGCGTGATCGCGTCGTAATCGGTCTTGCCCGGCGACTTGTAGCTCGTCGAAGGATCGCCGCCCGAGCGGTGCTTGACCATTTCCGTCGTGCGTTTGAGCACCGACATCTTGGACACCCCGGCGACGTACCGCCCGTCCCATTTCACCCGGAACTTGAAGTTCTTGTAGGGGTCGAGACGCTGCGCGTTGGTTGAAAACTGGCCCATATCCGCTCCCCGCTCAGGCTGCTTGCTTGACCATCTGCCTCAGGCTGATCACCACGAACTCGGCGGGTTTCAGCGGTGCGAAGCCGATGACGATGTTGACGATGCCGAGGTCGATGTCCGTCTGGCTGGTCGTGCTGGCGTCGCACTGGACGAAATAGGCGTCGCGCTTGGAGGTGCCCTTGAAGGCCCCCTGCTGGAACAGCCCCTGCATGAACGAATTCACGTTCATCCTGAGGTCGGCCCACAGCACGTCGCCATTCGGCTTCATGATCGCCCAGCGCAGACCTTCGCTGAGGCTGCGCAGGATGTAGAGCGCCGTCCGCCGGACCGAAATGTATTTCCACTCGCTCGCCGCGGCGTTGGAGCCGTCCAGGGTACGCGCCCCGAACGCCACGGTTCCGTAGATCGGAAACTGGCGGATGACGTTGAGTCCCAGCGGATTGAGGATGCCGTGCTGATCGTCCGAGAGGACCACGGACGGCCCGTAGACGCCGGTCAGCGAGGCCTCGGTCCCAGCCGGTGCCTGCCACACGCCGACATTCCCGTCGGTTCGGGCGATCACACCGGCGATCGCCCCCGAGGGAGGATGCGACCGGATCGCCCCGGCGACCAGCGGATCGTCCACCCGGATGTTCGGGAAATAGGCCGCCGCATGCGACGACTGGAAGGTGAAGGCAGTCGATTTCCACGATTCCGCCGCGCCGACGTCGGTCGTGCTGGGGAACGGATCGACCAGGAGGAAAGCGAACTTCTTTTTGCAGATCCGGGCTGCCTCGCCGTAAATCGTCATCGCCGCGGCATGCTGGAGGGCTTTGGGATCGTTGGCAGTCGCGCGCACCAGATCCGGCAGACATAATATGTTGAAGAATGGGTCCGGCGTCTCGAGCGCCATGACCGCCGCCTTGAAGTCGTTAGTGTTCGGCTGCCCGGACGTGCCGTCGACCCCGGCGACCGGCGCCAGCACTTCCGACGACACAGGGTAGGCGGCGCCTACCCGGTAGCGCGAAGGATTGGCACCCTTCGGGTCCAGGCCGAAGACGGCCGTGGAGAACGGCTCCGTTGTGGCGGTGGACGTGCCGTCGGCGAGCGTGACGACGGCATCGCCGAGCCGCTTGGTGAGCGCCTGCGGTCCCGGCGCCGAGGTGCGCAGCCGAAACAGCTTGCCGCCCTCGAACATATCGCCCTCTATCGAGACCCCCTCGAGAAGGGTGGCGATGCTCGGGACCGCCCGCAGGGCCGCGTTCACCCCGGCGACGAAGCGCCCGACGAACTCAAGAGACGTCTGGGGCTTCGGCTCGTCCTTTCTGAAGACGGTGATGAGGGTCGCAGCCAATGACGATGCGGGAGCGGCGGCTCCGGCCGCATCCAGCACGGCTATCGCGATGCTGATCGTGACATCCTTGCCGAAAAGCGCAGGCCCCGACGGCGGCAGCGCGCCGATCCCGTAGATGCTGCCCGTTGGCTTCGGCCGGTTAGCGGAGAAGTTGGGCGTGAGGCTGACCAGCTTCGAGCCGGCGCCAGGGTCGTTGACGATCACGTCGGCGGTTCGGGTCTGCCCGGACGCCGTCTGGAGGTTGCCGAACCGCTCGACCCGGCCGCTCAGGCGGTCGTAAAGCGACAGGTTGTAACTCGTCTTCGTCTCGCCGGCGGTATAGGGGTTGGCGCCGATGTCGAACGGGTCGATCTCGACATAGATTTCGCTTCCGCCCACGCCCGAGCTGAGCGCGGTGAAGGTCACGGACTTCGTTGCCGTAGCGTCTTGCTTGAGGCCCATCGAGGCGGCGACCGACCCGTCGACGCGCACGCGGATGACGAACGCCTCGCCGCCGCCATTGGCGAAGAAGTGGAGCACGGAATAGGACAGGTTGCTCTTGCTACTGAGCCCGCCGAAGTCGCGCTCGAAGTCGCCGAAATTCTGAATGCGTGTCGGACGCCCGTCGATCCCCGTCATCGTAGGACCGACGAAGAGCGCGACCGACGTCGGCGCCCCGCTTATAGTTCTGACTCCGCTCGGGATTTCCTGCGTATAGACGCCCGGATATTTGAACTGAAGCATCGACGCACCTCCCCTAGGCGCTCGCACATCTCGGCGCGGCGATCCGGAACAGACCCAGGCAGCATCAAGTGATTGTCACCGAGAGATCGGGACAATAGTTTAGCCACCAGCTTTTATAGGCTTGCTACAACGCTCTCGTCAGCTGAGTTACTTACGAGTCGCAGCCGACATAAGAGCGTTACATAGCCCCCTCTCTCTGTCAATATGAGCTAAGCCCCGGTTAATTCAGGAAAAGGCGCTGAGGGGCCAAGGCATGTCGTCCGGCTGGAAGCCATGCAGCGCCCGAGTGCCCCACCTCGACCGGATGGTCGGTGACCGGGCAAGCTGTCTGAAAGCCTGGTGACCCCTACGGGACTCGAACCCGTGTTTTCGCCGTGAGAGGGCGACGTCCTGGACCGCTAGACGAAGGGGCCGTCCGCGCTTGCGCGCATGCGGGAGCGGAGCGCCGCATATGGGCGCGCGGCCCGGCCTGTCAAGCTGGGCCGCAGCTGTGGGCCGGTGGCGTGACACTGATGCCGGCGGTGGCCGCAATCCGGAATCTGTAGTCGCCAGGACGAATCGCGGCAGGCCTCTCAGGGTAGGGGCAGGCGGCGATCAGCCAGAGCCCGCGCCCGCGGCCGACCGGCTCGGGGACGCCGGGCCGGAGCACCGCCTCGCGCGTGATGGCGCCGTCGCGCAGGCGGATCGCGAGCCTGACCGTCCCCGCCTGTACGCATTGGACGCTGGAGGGGCAGCGGCTGTCTTCGACTATGCTCAACGCCCGCACTTCCAGGCCGCCGAGCCGGGCCTCCTCGCCAAGCCGCAGCGTCGCGCTATCGGCGGGAGGGGCCGCCGGGCCGGAGCCGGCCGGCGCCCGGGCGCACCCGGTCGAGATGAGGGCGGCGGCGAGCAGGATGGCGGTCTTCATCGGCGGCTCCT
>DASVVP010000110.1:0-55154 GCA_036386495.1 Allosphingosinicella sp. | reverse complement strand
TCGACCTCGAAGTCGCGCATACCGGCCTCACGGAACTCCACACCGTCACCTCGATGCATGAGCGCAAGGCGAAAATGACCGAGCTCACCGACGCCTTCATCGCCATCCCCGGCGGCATCGGCACGCTCGACGAATTGTTCGAGGCCTGGACCTGGAACGCGCTCGGCTATCATTCCAAGCCCTTCTGCCTCTTGAATGTCGCGGGCTTCTGGGACGGGCTGATCGGCTTCATGGATCATGTCACGGAGAGCGGCTTCATGTCGCCGGCGCGGCGGGAGCAGCTGCTCCTCGCAGACGGGATCGGAGAGGCCATCGAAAAGCTGGACGCGGCGATCAAAGCCGCCGAAACCAGGATGGTCTGGTAGCGACGTTTCGGGGGGACGAGATGAACAACGAAGTCGGGCGGATATTGATGGGGCTGGCCGGGATCCTGGTGATCCTGCTGCTCGCTTTCCTGCTCTCGTCGAACCGCCGCGCGATCCGGCTGCGCGTCGTCGCCGCCGCCTTCGCGCTGCAGGCGGGGATCGCCCTGCTCGTCCTGCGCACGGAGGGCGGCGCCAACGTCCTCAACACGATGGCGAGCGGCGTCACCAATCTGCTCGGCTATGCCCGCGCCGGGACGCGGTTCCTGTTTGGCGGCCTGGCCGACCCGCCCTACGGCGACACGGTGTTCGCGATCGGGGCCCTGCCGGTCATCATCTTCTTCGCCTCGCTCGTCGCGATCCTCTATTATCTCGGCGTCATGCAGCGCATCGTCCGCTGGGTCGGCGGCGCGCTCCGCTTCGCGACCGGCATCTCGAAGGTCGAATCGCTGTCCGCCGCGGCGAACATCTTCGTCGGGCAGAGCGAATCGCCGCTCGTCATCCGGCCCTATCTCGCCGCCCTGACGCCATCCCAGCTGTTCACCGTGATGGTGGTCGGCATGGCCGGCGTGGCGGGCACGATCCTCGCCGCCTACGCCTCCTTCCTCGGCAACGACAAGATCCCCTTCCTGCTCGCCGCAGCCTTCATGTCCGCCCCCGGCGGCATCTTGATGGCCAAGATCATGATGCCCGACGAGGCGAAGCAGGCCGATGAGCTGCCGCTCGAGGGGACGCCGCCGCCCGAGCCGGACGAGCAGGTCGAAGTCGCGGAGACCTTCGAGGAGGGCGAGCAGCCGGCAAACATCATCATGGCCGCCGCCCAGGGCGCGCAGACCGGCGTCAAGCTCGCCGTCGCCGTCGGCGCGATGGTGCTCGCCTTCGTCGCGCTGGTCGCGCTGGCCAACGGCCTCCTCGGCGGCGTCGGGGGCTGGTTCGGCGTCGAGAATCTCAGCTTCCAGCAGGTGGTCGGCTACATCTTCCAGCCGATCATGTTCCTGATCGGCGTGCCCTGGAACGAAGCCGCCGAAGCGGGCGGCCTGTTCGGCACGAAGGTCGTCCTCAACGAGTTCGTCGCCTTCATTGATCTCGGCAACATGGAGGGCAGCACGCTCACGCCCCGCAGCATCGCCATCGTCACCTTCGCACTGTGCGGCTTCGCCAACTTCTCCTCGATCGCGATCCAGATGGCGGTGACCGGCGGGCTCGCGCCCAACCAGCGGCCGACCATCGCCAGGCTCGGCATCAAGGCGCTGATTGCCGGCTCACTCGCCAATCTGATGAGCGCAGCGCTGGCGGGCTTGCTGCTGCCGGCCTGACGCTCAGTAGTTCGCCTCGTCGAGCTTCGGCAGCGCAAGGAGGCAGGCCAAGGCGGCGAGCTGGAGAAGCAGGGCCACCAGTGCGAGGGGGACCAGCCCGCGATCGATGAACGGGGCCACGGCCGCCGTCCCGAGCGCGGTCGCCGCCATGATCGCCAGGATGACGAGGGCGCTGCCGCGCGCGTCGTCGCCTCGGGCGGCGATCACGGCACGGTAGAAGCCCCCCGGCCCGCGCAGGCCGAGCCCGGTGTTCACCGGCACGAACAAGGCCGTCACCCATAAGGCCGAGCTGCCGCCCGCCAGCGCATAAGCCAGCATCGACCCGGCGCCGGCGGCGGCGAGGACCGTGCCGATCATAATCATCCGCTCCGCGCCGAAGCGGGCGCTGAGGCTGCCGGCGACGTTTGCCGACGCAATGAAGGTCGCGATCCCTGCGACTTGCATGACGATGAAGTCGGTGAGGGTGCCGCCGAAGCTCCTGACGAGCACGGCGGGCGCGCCGAACACGAAGACAAGCAATCCGCCGAGCACGAAAGCCTGGCTCAGCGCATAGCGAAGGTAGACGGGATCGATCGCGAGCGTGAGATAGCGCCCGCTGGCGCGGCGGCTCGCTTGGGGCACCAGCGGGAAAGCGAGGTTGATCGCGGCGAGCGCGAGCGCGAGCGCGCCCATGAGCTCGAACGACAAGGGCCAGCCGCCTGCGCTGAGCAGCCAGACGCCCAAAATCGGCGCCAGCGCCGGCGCCAGCGATTCGATGCTGCCGAGCGCGCCGAGCGCCCGGACCGCGCGCCGCTCGTCGAACATCGCGCGGACGACGCCCGGCGCGAATACCGCCGGGCCAGACGCGACGGCTCCCTGCACCGCCCGTAGCGCGATCAGCGCCTCGACGGTCGGCGCGGCGGCGCAGGCGAAGGAGACGATCGCGGTCAGGATCAGGGAGGCGACGATCAGTCCCCGCGTCGAGAAGCGGTCGCCGAGCGCCCCGAAGGCGACAAGCCCGATACTGGTGCCGCCGACATAGGCGGCGAGCACGAGCTGCGCGGAGGCGGAGTCACCGCCGAGAGTCTCAGGCAGCGAAGGCACGGCGGGCAGCACCAGATCCGTGCCGAGCAGCCCCAGCACCGTCGCCGCGACGAGCAGCGCCAATTTCAGCCATGGCCGGCCGGCCCCGTCCTCGCTCACCGATCTCCTCCCCGGCCAGCCTATAGCGCATCCTGGGAAGCGTCGTAGTGGCAGCTTCCGGCGACTTAGGCTAAGAGCGGAGCCATGAGCACGCTTGCAGAACCGCGCCGCGCGGTCGCCTCGGTCTCGCTGACCGCTTCCGACACCGATCCTGAAGGATTCGCTCGTGAGCTCGGCGAATCGTTCGAGCGCTACGGCTTCGCGATCATCGCCGACCACGGCATCCCCGCCGACCTCATCCATCGCGCCGAGGAGAAAGCCAGGGCCTTTTTCGCTCTGCCCGAGGAGGTCAAGCGCCGCTATCACATCGCCGGCGGCGGCGGCGCGCGGGGCTACACGCCGTTCGGGATCGAGACGGCAAAGGGCGCGACCGCCTACGACCTCAAGGAATTCTGGCACGTCGGCCGCGAGCTTCCGCCGGGCCACAAATATAGCGACTCGATGGCGCCCAACGTCTGGCCCGAGGAGGTCCGTTCCTTTCGCGACACCTTCCTCGAGCTGTTCGCCGCCTTCGACAAGGCCGGCCTCAGGATCCTCCAGGCGATCGCCCGCCATCTCGGCCTCGATCCGGATTATTTCGAGGACACGGTGAAGGACGGCAACTCCGTCCTGCGCCTGCTCCATTACCCGCCGATCCCCGGCGACGGTCCCAATGTCCGCGCCGGCGCGCACGAGGACATCAACACCATCACCCTGCTGCTCGGCGCCGAGGAAGCGGGCCTCCAATTGCTCGACCGCGACGGCAACTGGCTGCCGGTCAGCCCGAAGCCGGGCGAGCTCGCCGTCAATATCGGCGACATGCTGCAGCGGCTCACCAACAACGTGCTGCGCTCGACCACCCACCGGGTCGTCAACCCGCCGCCCGAGCGGCGCGGCATGTCGCGCTATTCGATGCCCTTCTTCCTCCACTTCCGGCCCGATTTCCTGATCGAGACCCTGCCCGACTGCGTCTCGGGCGATCGGCCCGACCTCTATCCGGAGCCGATCACGGCGCACGATTTCCTCCAGCAGCGCCTGCGCGAAATCAAGCTCGCCTGATCAGCTCCAGCGCGGCCGCGAGCCCGCGACGGGCGGAGCGGGTCGCGCCCGGCGGCAGCACGCCGGGCGCAAACTCGCCGACCTCCTCGATCTCGAAGGTGCGACGGGGCGCGTAGACGACGTCGCGCACCAGGAACATGGGCGACCCGCCGAGCTGGTCGAGGCGCGCGACGACGCCATAACCGGTCATCCCAATCTCCTCGGCAAGCTCGCGGAGCGCGGCGGCCTGCGCGTCCTCGCCGCGGCCGACGCCGCCGCCGGGAAGGTGCCAGCCGCGCGCATAAGTGAGCCGCACCAGCACCAGCCTCCCCTCCGGCGTCAGCGGCACCGCGAGCACGCCGCGGCCGCGCCGGCCCGTCAGTCTCCAGAAGCCGCGACGAATCTGGTTCAGGCCGGTGAGCACGGTACGGAGGAGGAAGCGGCCGGGCTGCACAAGCGCGGCATAGTTGACGGAGCAGGAAGCGCGGAATAGTTTCTGTTTGAAACTAGTCGCGGAGCGCCAGATGGAGATCAGTTACGGCCTCGCCGACCCTGAGCCGCTGCGGCGGCTGACCGGCCTCGAGCTGCTGCGGGCCATGGTCGCCGGGCATCTTCCCGCCCCGCCGATGGCCGAGCGTCTCGGTTTCCGCCTCGCCGAGGTCGACGAGGGCCGCGCGGTCTTCGAAGGCGCCCCGGACGCGCGGCTGCTCAACCCGCTCGGCACCGTCCATGGCGGCTATGCGCTGACCCTGATCGACAGCGCGGCGGGCTGCGCGGTCCACAGCCGCCTCCCCGCCGGCACCGGCTATACGACGCTCGAGACGAAGGTGAACTTCGTCCGCGCGATCAAGCCCGACGGCAGACCGGTGCGCTGCGAGGGGACGGTGCTGAGCCTCGGGCGGCAGATCGGCACTGCCGAAGCGCGGCTGACCGACGCCGACGGCATCCTTCTCGCCCACGGCAGCTCGACGCTGATGATCTTCGCGGCCCGGCCCTAGCCGCCGGCGTCGGCGAGGTTCGCCGGGCCGAAGCCGTCGGGGATCAGCTCCGAAACGCGCCTGGCGGTCGACTCCGTCCCGTCGCCGTTGGAGGAAATCACTTCCAGGTCGCGCCCCGAGACATGCGCCGCCTCGAGGATCGACTGGCGGCAGCCGCCGCAAGGCGTGACCACCGCGGCGCCGCCGAGCGCACCCGCATCGACATGGCCGCCGGCGACCGCGATCCGCGCGATTCGCTCGAGGCCGAAGGCCTGCTTGGCGGCGCTGAGCGCGGCCAGCTCGGCGCAGACGCCGAGCCGGTAGCAGGCATTCTCCATGTTCGAGCCGACCGCGATCTCGCCATCGACCGACTCGATCGCGCAGCCGACGCTGAAGCGCGAATAGGGTGCATAGGCCGCGAGGGCGGCGGCGCGCGCTCGCGCGATAAGAGGATCGGACAGGTCAGAGCGGGTCATAGGCGCGCATAGTGACAGCGCGCGCGGCCCGTGCCAACAGCGGCGGCGATGGAGGTGCAGCGATGATCGACAGGCTACTCGCAGGCGTGGCGGCGATCGCCTTGTCCGGATGCGCCACGATTCCGGACGCCGCACCGGCACCGACCGAAGTCCGGATCATCGCCTTCAACGATTTCCACGGCAATCTCGAGCCCCCGCGCCAGGCGGTCTCCGCAACCGTCGAGGGCAGCGCGGAGCCGGTCCGCATCCCGGCCGGGGGCGGCGCTTACCTCGCCACCGCCATTCGCCAGCTGCGCGAAAGGAATCCGAACAGCGTCGTCGTCTCCGCCGGGGACATGATCGGCGCCTCCCCCCTCGTCTCCTCGATGTTCCTCGACGAGCCGACCATCCACGCCATGAACCTGATTCGGGTCGACTATAATGCGGTCGGCAATCATGAGTTCGACCGCGGCAGCCGGGAATTGCTCCGCATGCAGAGCGGCGGATGCGAGCGCTATGCGACCCGCGAGCCCTGCCGTCTCGAGCCGTTCACCGGCGCCCGCTTCCGCTTCCTTGCGGCCAATGTCCGCACGGAGAATGGCGAGACCCTGTTCCCCGCTTATGCGGTGCGCAGCTTCGGCAGGGGCGCGAACGCGATCCAGGTCGGCTTCATCGGCCTCACGCTGCGCGAGACGCCGACCCTCGTCACCCCGTCGGGGATCGAGGGCCTGCGCTTCGAGGACGAGGCGGACACCATCAACGCCCTGGTCCCGCGGTTGCGCGCCGAGGGAGCCGACGCGATCGTGGTGCTCATCCACCAGGGGCTCGCCACCGAGACCGGCTACAACGACCATAGCTGCGGCGGCGTGTCCGGCGACCTGCTGCCGATCCTCGCCCGGCTCGATCCCGAGATCGATCTCGTCGTCTCGGGCCACACCCACAATGCCTATATCTGCGAATATGCCCGGATCGATCCCTCGCGCCCGTTCCTGGTGACCAGCGCCGGCCGCTACGGGACCCTCGTCACAGACATCGTCCTGAACGTCGATCCGCAGAGCGGCGTGACCTCGCGGCGCGCGGACAACCTCATCGTCCAGAGCGAAGGCTATCGCAGCGGCTCCGGCGAAGTCGCGGTGAGCGATCGCTTCCCGGTCTATGCGCGAGACCCCGAAGTCGCAGCCTTGATCGACCGCTACGCGGCGGCGGCGGCGCCGCTGGCTGCACGCGTGGTCGGCCGCATGAGCGGCCCCGCGAGTCGCGACAGGAGTCCGGCCGGAGAGACCGTCGCCGGCGACCTCATCGCCGACGCCCAGCTCGCCGCGACCAGCGCCCCTTCCGCAGGCGGCGCGCAGATCGCCTTCATGAACGGCAGCGGCGTGCGGGCAGAGATCGTGCCAGGAGCGGACGGCAGCGTCACCTACGGCCAGATCTATGCCGCGCAGCCGTTCGGCAACAGCCTCGTCGTCAAGACCTTAACCGGCGCGCAGATCCGCCGCCTCCTCGAGCAGCAGTTCGCAAGCGGCTGGAACACCGTCGCGTCACCGAACATGCTGATGCCGTCGCGCGGGCTCAGCTACGCGTTCGACCTGTCGCGGCCCGAGGGGCAGCGCATCCTCGACCTGCGCCTCAACGGCGCGCCGATCCGCGACGAGGCGACCTACCGGGTGACGATGAACAGCTTCCTCGCCACCGGCGGCGACAATTTCACGATCTTCCGTGACGGTACGAATGTCTTCGGCGGGCCGCAGGATCTGGACGCGATGGAGGCCTATTTCGCGGCCAACAGCCCGCTCGCCCCCCCGGCGCCGGACCGGATCGCGAACCGCACGCCGATCACACAGCCGCAGCGCTAGAAACGAGAACGGCCGCGGCGTGAAGCCGCGGCCGTCCAGGATCTCCCGTCTCTTAGAACTCGAAGCGGATGCCGAGCCGGATCTGGAAGAGCGACTGGCGCGCGACCAGGCTCTCGTTCGGAGCGACAACGTTCGAGTAGCGATATTGCGCGCAAGTCTGCGTCGTCGAGGTGTTGATCACGCCGGCCGCCGGGGCGGTGCCGGTCGGGGTCGCCGCGGACAGGCACTGAATATTCACCAGGGTCGCAGTCTGCGGGAAGCTCACCTGGCGGAGAGAGCCCCAGTCGCTGTTGATCAGGTTCAGGAAATTCTCGACGTCCGCGAAGACCTGGAAGCGGGCGCGCGGGAGGGCCCGATTGACGAACGGCGCGGGGAGCTCCTGCGAGAGGTGGAGATCGGCCCGCCACACGTTCGGCGAGGTCTGGCTGTTCTTCGGCACGATGCGGCCGCGATAGCGCTCGAGGTCGAGCTGACCGACGAGATTGTTGAAACTGGTCTCGCTGGCGATGGTGTCGAAGGACACGCGCGGATCGCCCAGGGTCGGAACGTAGAGCAGGTGCCGCGCCGCGTTGCCGACCGTGCCGGTGACGTGGAGGCGACCGCTGGTGTTGCCGGGGTCGAACGAAGTGATGCTGTAGGGCCTGCCGTTGCGCCACTCGCCGAACAGGGAGAAGCGGGTCCGGTAGTCGCCGAAGAAAGCGTGGTTGTAATCAAACCGCAGCTTGGCAGAGTTGCTGATCTCGTAGATCGACCGGCCGTAGGCGGCCCGATTGGGATCGAGGAACGAGTTGTTGCTGTAGAGCGAGCCGGCCGTCGCCGAAGTGATCGCGTTGGTGTCGGTGACGTCGGCGCGGGTGTAGCTGGCGTCGATCGACAGGCCGTTGTCCCAGTGCCGGGCGAGCCGGATCACGCCGATATACGAGCGCCCGCGGCTCTCGTTGGTCATCAGCAGGTCCTGGTTGCCCGTCGCGACGCCGTTGAGCGGGCCGTAGCGCGGCCGGCCGTCGGGCAGGGTACCGATCGGGACCGAACGCAGGTCCGTCCACTGATAGGCGTCGATGACGTTGCCGTAGAGCAGGTCGATGCCGAACAGCCAGCCGTCCCCGATCGGACCCAGATCCGCCTCGTAGTTGAACGACAAAGTCGCGCGCAGCTGGCGGGCGACGTCGATATCGGGATCGATCGCGTTGACCGGCGCCAGCGCCAGCGAGGCGGTGTTGGTGGCGAGGAAGTTCGTCACCTGCGCATTGAAATTGCGGCCGTCCACGTTCGTAAGGGCCGCAGCGCAGAACGCCTGCTGCTGCGCGAGGCTGAGCCCGCCCGGGACGGGCGTGCAGCCCGCCGCGCTGGTGTTGCGCGAGATGTCGATCGCGTTGGTCAGCTGGCCGGTGTTCGAGAAGCTGTTCGAGACGAACACGTCCGGGGTGCCGCCGGCGAAGATGCCGATGCCGCCGCGGATGATCAGCCGCTCGGTCGGGTTCCAGTTGAAACCCACGCGGGGCTGCCAGACGCTCTTTCCATCGAAAGTTGCGGTATTGCTGAAGCCGTGACGCTGGATGAAGTTGAGGTTCACCGGCGGCGCATCGGGGTTCTGGTAGAAATCGTAGCGGATGCCGGCGCTGATCTGGAAGTTCTCGCTGACGTCCCAGTCGTCCTGCACGCCGAAGGTAAAGGCCTGGGTGGTAAAGTTGGCCGCAGCGTCGTCCGGATTGAGCGACGGCACCGCTCCGCCGAGGCGGAGGCGGTTGGCGCGGCGGTTCTGGAAGTCGGCGATCGAGTCGAAATAATAATCGCCGAGCGAGCGCTGCAGGAACAGGTTGAAGACGTCGATGTCGGTGTAGCCGACGATCGCCTTGATCGTGTGGCTGCCGAGCGCCCAGCGCGCGGTCATGTCGACCGACAGATTCTCGGTGTTGAGATCGTTCGAATGGCGGCTGACGTCCGGGCCGAAGACGATGCGCGAGCCGCCGCAGGCGGTCGCATTGCCGGCGCTGGTCGGATCGAGGCAGACCTCCATCTGCGCGAATTCGCGGCCGCCGAACGGCGTCTGGTCGCGGTTGTAGTCGCGATAGCTGGCGCGGAACTCGGTCGAGAAAACGTCGCTCCAAGTCGAGTTCAGCTGGAACACGCCTGAATTCACCTCTTCGGCAAGCTCGTAGCCGTTCGACTGCAGGCCGAGCGCCACCGGCGCGGTGAGGAAGGTGTTCTGCTGGAACTGCTGGGTGCCGACGTTGCGGATGTAGGTGAAGGAGGCGCGATGGTTGTCGCTGAGGTTGGCGTCGAGCTTCGCGATATATTTGTCGTCCTGCTCCTGCGCGTTCTGGATCAGGCCGAGCGTGTCGTAATTGAAGACCGACTGGGCGATCGCGCTGACATTGTCGACCTGGGCGATGGTGATGCCCGGCACCTGGTTGGCGAAGCCGGCGCCGACGCCGTCGTCGAACGGGTCGGTCTCATCGGTCCGCTCATAGGCGAACATGAAGAAGAGGCGGTCGCGGATGACCGGGCCGGCGATCAGCCCGCCATATTGGCGCGAGCGGAATTCGAGGTTGATGTCCTGGCCGCGGGTGCGGTCGCCGGTGAGGCTGTCGTCGCTGTGGGTGAAGAAGGCCGAGCCATGGAGGTCGTTGGTGCCCGAGCGCAGCACGACGTTGATCGCGCCGCCCTGGAACTCGCCCTCGGAGATGTCGAACGGCGCGACGCGCACCGCGAATTGCTCGATCGCGTCGAACGGCACCGGGCCGCGCGAGGTCGGCAGGCCGCCGTTGTTCAGGCCGAAATCGTCGGAGAACTGGACGCCGTCGACCGAGAAGCGGTTGAGGCGGCCGTTCTGGCCGGCGACCTCGATCGTGCGGCTGTTGGAAAGATCGATGTTGGCGAACGGGTCGCGGCGGGCGAGATCGCGGATGTCGCGGTTGACCGAGGCTACGCCCTCGATCGCTTCGCGGTTCAGCGCGGTGATGGGGCCGTTCGAGGTCTGGCGGGCGCCGCGGACGCCGGTGACGACGATGGCCGCGGCTTCCTCGCCGCCGAGCTCGACCGGGATCCGGAACGGCTGGCCGGCCTGGAGGAAGATGTCGGTGATCTGGCGGCTCTCCTGGCCCGGCGCGGTCACGGCGAGCGTGTAGGGTCCGCCGACGCGCAGGCCGGCCGCACTGAAGGTGCCGCCTTCGTCGGTCGTGGATGTGGACGTCGTTCCCGACGGGACGTGGGTGATCGTGACTTCCGCGCCGGCCACGGGAGCCCCGGCCGAGGTCACCTCGCCGCGGATGCTCGACGTCGTCTCCTGGGCATAAGCCGCAGTCGGAGCGACGATGGCAACGGCCGCAACCGCGGAAAGCAGTCCGTACTTGTTCATTGATTGTCCCCCACCCGATCTGGATCGAATCACTCGACCCGCCCACCGGCGGGATCGATGCTGCACCTATGCGGGCGACGTTACAGCCAAATGACTCTCAAAGAGGCGCTCTTGCCGCCCGCTTCGAAAGACCCCCGTCCGGAACCCCACCCGCGCGAATCTGTATCGCCCGCAACTAGCTCAGATCAGGCCCTACCGGAAGGGGGGTTCGTCGAAGCTTCTGAGCTTGCGGCTGTGCAGCTGGCCGCCCTCCCGCTTCAAAATCCTCAGCGTTTCTATGCCGATGCGCAGATGCTGGCTGATCGCGCGCTCATAGAAGGCGTTGGCCTGGCCGGGCAGCTTGATTTCTCCGTGCAGTGGCTTGTCGGACACACATAGCAGGGTCCCATAGGGGACTCGGAAGCGGTAGCCCTGCGCGGCGACGGTCGCCGACTCCATGTCGATCGCCACCGCCCGCGACTGGTTGAAGCGCAGGGCGGAGAGCTGATAGCGCAGCTCCCAGTTCCGATCGTCCGTTGTGACCACCGTCCCCGTCCTCAGGCGTCCTTTTAGCTCCTGCGGGTCCTCGCCGGTGACGAAGGCGGCGGCGTCGAACAGGGCCTGCTGGATCTCCGCGATGGGCGGGATCGGGATCTCCACCGGCAGCATGTCGTCGAGGACGTGATCGTCCCTGAGATAGGCGTGGGCGAGAACATAGTCGCCGATCGTCTGGCTCGGCCTCAGGCCCCCGCAATGGCCGATCATCAGCCACACCTCGGGCCTCAGGACGGCAAGATGGTCGCAGATCGTCTTCGCGTTGGACGGGCCGACGCCGATGTTGACGAGCGTGATGCCGCCGCCGTTGGGCGCGATCAAATGATAGGCGGGCATCTGGTGCTTGCGCCAGCCGCCCTCGGTCACCAGCGCGACCGGGTCGGCGGTCTCGCGCGTGACGAAGATGCCGCCGGGCGCCGACAACGCTTCGTAGGCGCTGCCCTCCGCCTGGAGCTCGTCGATCGCCCAGCGCACGAACTCGTCGACGTAGCGGACATAGTTGGTGAACAGGATGTAGCGCTGGGTATGCTCGACCGGCGTGCCGGTATAGTGCCTGAGCCGGGCCAGGCTGAAATCGACCCGCGGGCCGTCGAAAAGGGCGAGCGGGCGCGCCGGCTGCGAGGCGTAGTTCCAGGCGCCGTCGGCGATCTCGTCGCCGATATGCTCGAGCTCGGTGGTGGGGAACCAGCGCGAGAGATCGGCGGCGCGGACGTCGTCCAGCCTGAGGTCGTCGGTCCCGTCGAGCACATAGGGATAGGGAATCTCGCTGGCCGACCGCCCGACCGAGACATCGACCTCATAGTCCCTGACCAGATATTCCAGCTGCTCGATCAGATACTTGCGGAACTGCCGCGGCCGCGCGATGCTGATCGCGTAGCGCCCCGGCTGGTTGAGCCGGCCGAAGGCGCGCGCCGGGAAGTTGACCGGCTTGTCGTCGTGATAGTCGATACGGAGCTCGGGATAGGCGAAAAGCCCTTCGGCCCGGGCGTCCGGGTCCGGGCGCTCGTCCTTGAGCAGATAGCGTGCGAGCGCGCCGCGCAGCGCCGCCACCGATTCGTCCGACATGGCGCAGAGCGCATCGATCAGCTGCGGGATATCTTCGAGCCTGGTCGTCACATTCCCTCCTGTCGCCGACCTCCTTGGCACGGCTTCCGCGCGAGCGCGAGAGGGCTATGCTTCGCCGCATGAGAGCGGCCCGCTTCCTCGCCGCCGTCTTGGCGCTCCCCCTGCTGGTGCTCCTCGCCCTGCCGTTCGCGGTGCCGTGGTTCATCTTTCGGCCGGAACCGCTGGCATCGGTCGACCCGCGGCCATGGCAGGTGCCGGCGCAGGCGGTCGCCTTCGCCGCCGCGGACGGCTCGCGGCTGACGGGCTGGTGGGTCCCTCCCCCGGGCCCCGGCGCGCCGGTCGTGCTGCTCGTCCACGGCCGCTCCGGCAACATCGCCACGCGCGCGCCGATCGTAGGCCGGCTCGCCGCGGACGGCTTCGGAGTGCTCGCCTTCGACTATCGCGGCTACGGCGCGAGCGCCGGCAGCCCGGGCGAGCGCGCGCTCAGCGAGGATGCGCTCTCCGCTTATGCCTGGCTGCGGACGCGGGGGATCGCCGGGGACAGGATCGTCGTCGTCGGCCAGTCGCTGGGGAACGCGCCAGCCGCGCATCTGGCGGCGGTGCGCCCCCTCGCGGGGCTGATCCTGGTCTCGCCTTTCATCAGCCTGCCGGAGGCGGCGGCGGACCGCTACGCCGCTCTCCCGATCCGGCTGCTGCCCTGGACACGCAATCGCTTCGAGGTCGCCGCGCATCTGAGCCACGTGCGCGCTCCCATCCTGCTGGTCGTCTCGCGGCGGGACTCACTCGTTCCCTTTGCCCATGCACGTCGCTTCGCCCGGTCGCTGCCGCGCGCCCCGCGATGGATTGTCTACGACCGTCGGGGCCATGACGGGCTCCTGGCTGCGGCCGTCGCCGAGGGCCGCCTTCAGGCGTTCGTCCGCTCGATCAGTTCGGCCGATTCGCAGCCACGGCCGCCTCGAGCGCCTCCTTGAGCCGCTCCCCGGCGTCGGCGCCCACGGTCTGGACGGTGCGCTTGCCGGTGTCTGGGTCGGTCACGTGGAACTTGAACGACTGACCCGAGAGCGGGCCCGATATCAGATCCGCTATCATGATCTCGCGCTGGCGATTCACCTGATCCGCGAACGGTGCGATCAGATCGACCAGCCAGATCGCCGGCCCGCTGTTCCATTCCTCGAGGGTCAGCCGGTTCTCGGGCTCGATCATGCCCCGCTCGAGCTTGGCCTCCGCGGCGGGATTGCACTTGGCCCACAATGCGAGGCCGACCGGCCGGTCCCCTTCGCGGAAGATGTAGAACTGGCGCAGGATCAACGCCGGCATCACCAGCCACTCGAGGTCGCCGACCGCCAGCACCTTGTGGAGCGGCGACTGAGTGAGCAGCCAGGCCATTTCGCCGAGCACATGGCTGACGGTCGGCGCCGGCGACGCGGGGGAATTTGGAGCGGCTGCGGCGGCGGCCGCGTCTACGGGTGAATCGGTCATCGGGCCATTGAACCCCTGTCAGGCGAAATAGTCAAAGCGGGCGGCCTGCGACTGCTCGCGAAGCCGCCACTCGGCCTCTCCGGCATGGGCGCCGAAGGCGGCCATGTGCTGCGCCATCAGCGCCGTCCGGCGATCGAGCAGCTCCACCGGACCGGAAGCGATCTCCTGCGGCTCGCCGACCTTCCCTGTCGATTCGGCCTGGGTCTCGAAATCGAATGCATCGAGCTGGAACTGCGAATCGAGTCCCGACCGCAGCGCCTCCAGGCGCCGTTCGAGCGCGTCCGAGAAGCCCTGCGCCGACGCCCCGTGGCCCGGCCTGAACGCCAATGCCGCGTCGGCGAGCGTGCCGGTCGAGCCGTCGGTCCGGGTGAAGGTGCCGGTGCTGAGAACGATATTGTCGCCGAGCTTCGCCGTCTGCCTGGCGGAGGCGGAAGCGAGACCGATCGACGCGATGCCGCGGTCGACAAGGCTCCTCAGCTCGCCATCCTCGGTGACCCCGTTGCCGTTGCGATCTTCCCAGACCTTGAGCTCGCCGAAGCGGGCATCGGTGGAATCGATCTTGCCGTCACGGTTCGAGTCGAGGGCGGAAAGCGCGTCGAGGTCGCTCTTCGCGCCCTTCTTCTCGGCGAGGAAGCTCAGTTCGCCGGGGCCGCTGATGCGGCCGTCATTGTTGCGGTCGATGACCAGCAGGGCGTCGCCCTTGCCGATCCAGCCGGTATCGTCGGCGACCCCGTCGCCGTCCATGTCGAAGCGCGCGCGCGCCTTGTTCGACTTGACCAGCTCGATGCCGTCCCCGTCGAGATCGAGGACGACCGGCGCGAGCATGCCGATGCGGCGGTTGCGGAAGCTCAGCATCGACGCCGGGCCGATCGCGCCGGCGCGCGGATCGAGCAGCCCCCTGGGCTTCAGCGGGACGATGCTGAGGCTGCCGCCGTCGGCGCTGAGACGGTATTTGCCGGCTTTGCGGGCGAAGTCGCGGGCCTCGAAGCCGACGCCCTCGCCGTCCGCGACGTCGCCGAACGACGCGCGCAGGATGGTGTCACCGAGCATTCCCGTGGTGCCGTCGGCGAAGGTGAAGCCGCCGGTGTTGAGGATGACGTTGCCGGAAGTGTTGGCGAGCGTCCGGCCGGTCGGCGTTCCCACGAGCCCGATCGAGACGATCCCCGTCTGGGTGAGCGTCTTGAGCTCGGCCGCCTGCGAGGTCCCGTCGTCGTTCATGTCCTGCCAGACGAGGAAATCGCCGAAGCGCAGGTCCGCGGCGGTGAGCGCGCCGTCGGAATTGCTGTCGAAAGCGGCGAGGCCCTCGAGGTCGGTCTGGGCGCCGGATTTGTCCTGGGTGAAGGAGATTTCCAGGCCGGAGCCGATGCGGCCGTCGCCGTTGCGGTCGAGCGCCAGGAAGGCGAAGCCGGGATTGAGCCATTTGAGCTGCTCCGGCGCGCCGTTGCCGTCGATGTCGAAAGCGACGTCCTTGGCGCCGAAGGCGTTCTCCAGCCCCGCTCCGAGCAGATCGAGGACGATCGGCGCGAGGCGCGCTGTGTTGAACTCGTCGTCCGAGATGAACTCGTAACCGTTGCCGGTGAGGCGGAAGCCCGCGGCGATCTGTGCGCTGGAGCTGGGCTGGATGTTGCCGGAGGAAGAATTGGTGAAGCCGTAGTCGCGCAGCACCATTCCGGTCGAGTTGCTGTAGAACATGTCGTACCGGTACGTGCCCCAATAAGGGGAGACGTAGGTCGCGTTCGACCAGCCGGGCGCCATGCCGCCGTTCGCGTATCTCACCACCATGACCTGGTTCGTGATCCTGACCTGGACGGTGGTTTCGGCCGGCGTGCCGCCGTCCGAAGCGAGGATGCGCAGATCGGCATATTTGCCGCTCGCGTCCGAAAGCCAGCCGCCCTGCTCCCAGTCGACGCCGTTGGCGATGGTGATCTGGCCGATCGAATTGATGCCGAAGGCGCCGTTGGGATTGCTCGCCGGGTCGATCGAATAGCTGATCGCGAAGCCGTCGCCGTCGGCGGCGCGGACGCCGTCCGAGACGACGGTCCCATAGGCCGTATTCTCGGCGACGGTGAAGCCGACCGGCACCTGGGTGTACCAGGTCGCGAGGTCGCTCATGTTGTTGATGGTGACGTTGATGGTATTCTCCGGGGAGGCGAAAGTGCCGTCGGTGACGCGGACCTTGATCTGGACCGTCGTCGATGCACCGCCCGAGGCGAACGTCTCGTAATTCGGGGTCCGGTCCGCCTTCATCCGGATCGCCCAGTTCGAGATCTCGAACAGATTGTCCGGGTTCGACGTGATCTGATAGCTCAGCCCGCTGCTGCCGTCGGCGTCGTACGGGACGCTGAGATAGGCGACCGACATGCTGGCACCGCTATTCTCGTTGAACGTGGTGGTGCCCCACTGGTCGACGGTCGGCATCGCCGGCGTATTGTCGTTGACGTTCTGGACGGCGATGTCGAGCGTCGCGTTCGACCATTTCGTGTTGTTTCCCAGAGCCCTGTCGTAGACGCTGATCTGGTAGCTCAGCGACGGCGTCGTCTCATAATCGATGCCGAAGCCGGGCGCCTTCCAGACGCGGCCGTCGAGGAAGTCCATGAGGAAACGATTGTCGGCGGACGAGGTCACCCAGCGGCCGAGGTTGCCGTCGACATACCATTGCCGCCCGGCGAAGGTGTAGCGCAGCTCTCCGGCGGGGCCGTCGACATCGCTGCCCGCGACGCTGCTGACATATTGATAGGCCCCCGCATTCTCCGCGACCGGGAAGCTGTACAGGTAGGTGGCGAAGGCAGGCGCCTCGTTCTTGTCCTCGATGAGGACATTGTAGGTGAAGGGCGTCCCCTGGAGGCCGCCGGAATCGGTCGCCGCCAGCGTCAAGGTCGCGACGCGGATTTCCTTCAGCCCGTCATTGTCCGTGTCGTAGCTCCAGGCGGCGTCGGTCCCGTATTGGCCGGCATAGGAGCGCAGCCAGCTCGCCGAGAAATTGGCGGTGCTGAAGATCAGCTGATTGCCGCTGATGCCGAACCAGCCGTTGCCGTTGCCGCCGATGATCGAGATGGCGGGCGTCGTGCCGTCGGGATCGCTGAGGCCGAAGGCGGCGATCGCGCCGCCGCTGTAATGCGGCGTATCGCCCGGCAGCGTCTCGGAGTGGAGCGTCTGCGACGTTAGCGTCATCGGGCCCGGGGCCTCATTGACGTTGGTGAGGTTGATGTTGAGCGTGCCGGTGCTCGACAGCTTGTGGGCGCCGTTGGCCCTGTCGAGGACCTGCATCGTATAGCTGAACGCGTTCGGCCCCTCGAAGTTGAGCGCCTGGGCGCCCTTCGTCCAGACCCGGCCGTCCGCATAATCGACGACGAACTTGCCGTCCGACGAGGCCGATACGGTCCGGCCGAGCGCGGCGTCGTAATAAGAGGTGGCGCCGTTGAACAAATAGCGCAGGGCGCTGGTCGGTTCGTCGGGGTCGCTGCCTGCCACTGTGCCGACGAGCTGATAGGAGCCTGGATTCTCCGGCAGCGACAGCGTCTGGGTAGCGAAGGCCGGAGCCTCGTTCTTGTCCTCGATCAGCACATTGTAGGTGAACGGATCGCCCTGAAGCTGGCCCGAGTCGACCGCAGCTAGGGTCAGCGTGGCGACCCGGATCTCCATCAGCCCGTCATTGTCCGTGTCGTAATAATAGCCGGCGTCCTGGCCGTAGCCGCCGAGCGAGCCGTGCAGCCAGGCCGCCGAGAAATTCGCCAGGTCGAACTGCAGCTGGTTCCCGCTGGTCTTGAACCAGGGATAGGGTTGCGCGCTGAGGATGGTCAGCGTCGGCGTTGTCCCGTCCGGGTCGCTCATCCCGAAGGTCGCGATGGTCTGGCCCGGATGCGCCGTATCGGGGGCGCTGACATATTCGGACCAGAGCGTCTGCGACTGCAGGACGAGCGGGCCCGGCCTTTCGTTGATGTTGTTGACGGCGACGTTGATCACCTGATCCTTGAACAGGCCGGTGGAGTCGGTCGCGCGCACCGTCACGTTGTGCGAGGTCAGTGCTTCGTAGTTGAAGTTGGTGCCGACTGCGGTGACGAGCCCGGTGGCGCTGTTGATCGCGAAGCGGCCCCCGGCATTGTCGATCAGCGAGTAAGCGAAGTCGAGCTTCTCGACCTGCGGCTGATACCATTGGGCGCTGTAGCCGGTCGCGGACTGGCCGTAATAGCTGAAGAAGCGGATGCCGGTGTCGGTCGCCCCGGGCGCGAAGCGGAACGGGGTGGTGTTGGCGATCTTGGCGCCGGTGACGGTGTCGAAGACGCCTCCGAACACATCCCCGCCGACGAGCGCGTGGCCGGCCGGCAGCACCCAGCCCTCGACCCGGTACCAGCGGTCCTGGGTGATCGAGTTCGAGGCAGCATAGATGAAATAGGGATTGGCGTCCGCGGCGCCCGTGGTGGCGTTTTCAACCTGGCCGATCGCGCCGATATAGAGGTTGTGGTTGAGCAGATTCTCGGCCTTGACGTAGACCGTATATTTATAGGCCTTGGTCGTGTCGGGCGCGCCGGCGCTGGCGCCGTAGACGCCGCCCCCGGCATTCGCACCGTCTCCGCCGAGGCCGGCGAACTGCCCCGTCTCGAGTACCTGCACCTGGGTTCCTGTGGGGCCGGTCGTGGTGACGATCCGCTCCTCGCCCGCGCCCGCTTTGGGCAGCAGGTTGAAGTCGGTGCTGATCCGGTTGGCCTCGATGGAATCGGGATCGGAGGCGACGGCCACGCCGAGCACGGCGCCGGCCGGGTTGGTCGTCGGCGTGAATTCGTTGACGCTCGGTGTAGCCGCCATGCCGAGGCCGCGCAGCGCGACGCTGGTCGGCGCCGCGTTGACGATCACCTTGATCGTGGTGCTGCCCTCGGGCCCGATCTGCTCGCCGGGGAAGATCTCGAAAGGCTGGAGATTTTCCTTCGAAGCCGCCTTCAGCGTCATCGTGAAGTCGGTCGTCGAGCCGGCGGCCGGGGTGACCCGAAGCGCGGCGAGATTCCAGCCGGTGATGGTCGCGATGGTGTTGCCGGCGGTCGCGGTGAAGGTGTTGCCGGCGCCATCGGACAGGGTGGCGCCGATCGGCACGCCCTCGATCTTCACATGGTTGAATATCTCCGAGTTCCAGTCCGAGATCTGCGCGAGCGCGCCGCCCGCCAGGGTCCCCGGGAGGAGGACGGTGGCGCCGACATTGGTCGATTTTGTGAGCGCGGCGGTGAGGAAGACGGGGTCTGCCCGCGCGAGCAGCCGCACGCTGGTCGTGAACAGGTCGGAATCGAACACCCAGTCGTTCGCCGACAAAGTAAGGGTGGCGAGGCCGTGCGAATCGGGCACGGGACGGAGCCGCAGGATCCGGATCCTGTCGTCGGTCGGGTCGTACGACCAGTCGCTTGCCAGGATCGGCTGGAAGACACCGCTGGTCAGCGTCGAGGTCAGCTTGAGCGAGGCCGCCGGCGACTGACCGTCGGCGATTGTGAATTTGAGATCGACGAAATAGCCCTCGCCGGTCGAGACCGGATTGGTGGCGAAGGCGGTGACCGTCGGCTTGGTGTTGAGGTCCCAGGCCGCCTTGATCTTGTTCTGGTTCTCGACGGACAGGTTGCCGAAGCTCGACGGCTGGCCGATGTCGTTCATCATCTGAAGCAGGGCCGGCGTGTTGACCTTGTGGTTGCTCACCCAGGCGCCGGCGATGACGGCGTTGACGACGAAATCGCCATTGTCCGCCCAGTCTCCGGGGGTGGTGTTGAGGAAATAGCCCTTGACCGTCGTCTGGTTGGTGGTGCCGAGCTGCTTGACGACGAGATCCTTGCCGCTCTTGCTGAACCACAGATCGGTGTTCGCCATCGCGGTGGAATCGAACTCCATCACGTCGGGCGAGCCGTCGCCGTCATAATTGTAGACGGTGTCGATGCCGAACGCGGCTTCGAACCGGTAGATGTCCTGGCCCGCGCCGCCGACCAGATCGTCGTTGCCGGTGCCGCCGTACAAAGTGTCGCCGAGGCCTTCGCCGAACAGCCGGTCGTTGCCGGCGCCGCCGTACAGAGTGTCGCGCCCTTCCTGGCCGTAAATATAGTCGTCGTCGCCGTCGCCGTAGAGCGTGTCGTCGCCGTCGCCGCCGTAAATGAGGTCGTTGCCGGCGCCGCCGCGCACTTCCGTCGCGGCCGCCGTGCCGCGCAACCGGTCGTTGAAGCCGGATCCGGTGACGTTCTCGATCCCGCTGAACCGATCGCCCTCGGCATCGCCGCCGATCGCGGCCGTGGCGCCAGTGAAGTTCACCGCGTCGGTCGAGCTGTTGGCGACGAGGTCGACCCGCACGCCGGTATAAGCGAGCGACACCGCGGCCTTGGTGTAGCCGCCTTCGCTGATCGCGCCCACCGACTCGGTGAGCGTCGCAGTGATCGCGGCCGAGCTCGCATAGGTCACCCTGTCGGTGCCGTTGCCGCCGACCAGCTGGTCGGCGCCCGCGCCGCCTTCGAGCACGTCGTTGCCGTCGCCGCCCTCGAGCCGGTCGTTGCCGCCGCGGCCGCTCAGCGTGTCGTCGCCCGCTGCCGACTTCATCGTGTCGCCGAGAGCGCCGCCGGTGATGGTGTCGTTGCTGGCTCCGCCGGTCATCCAGAAATAGCCGTCGGTCTCGGCGCTGCCGTTGAAGGTGAGGAATTCGCCGGCCGTCATCGCGTCGCCGTAGATGGACAGGGTCGCTCCGGCGGCCGTGTTGCTGTTGTGGGCAATGATATTGTAGCTCGTTCCGGCCGTCCCGGCGACGAAGGCGATCGCCTCCACCCCGGAAATCGTCGTCGCAGCGAGGGTCGCGGTGACCCCGCCCGCGAAATAGAGCGAATCCCAGCCTGCGCCCCCGACCATCACGTCACTCGCGCCGAGCATGCCCTGGGTGAAGTAGAAGACGTCGTTATAGGCGCCGCCGGTCGCGGTCTCGGTGCTCGCGCCGCCGATGATGACGAGCTGCCCGTCCGTCTCCGCCGCCGCGTTGACGTTTACGGTCTCACCGGCGCGCAGCAGCGACGAGTCGACGACAAGATAGGTGGCCGCCGCGATATTCGCGTTGTTGAGGGTCAAAGCGTAGCTGTTGAAGCTCGCGGCATTCGCATTGGTGCGGAGAGAAAAGCTGTCGACGCCAGACAATGTCGTGGCGGCGAGCGTGACGTTGTAATTGCCCTCGAGGATGATCGAATCGACGCCGGCGCCGCCGACGATCGTGTCGCTCGCGCCGAAAGTTGCGCCCAAAACGAAGATGTCGTCGCCCGCGTCGCCGTCGGCGGTGTCGTTGCCGCCGGCGTCGAGCATGATCGTGTCGTTGCCGCTGCCGCCCTTGACGATGTTGTTGAGCGTGTTGCCGCGCAGCGTCTGGCCCGTGGCGGACGTGCCGGTCAGCTTCTCGACCTCGGCCACCAATGTGTAGTCGGCGAGTGCGGTCTGCACCTCGTCCGCCGTGCCCTGGCCCGCGATCTCGACGACGGTGTCGGCGCTGTCGACGACGAAGATATCGTCGCCGATGCCGCCCTCGAGCCGGTCGGCGCCCGCGCCGCCGCTCAGCGTGTCGTTGCCGGCGCCGCCGACGATCGTGTCGGCGAGCGCGCCGCCGGTGAGGACGTCGGCGCCCGTACCGCCGGTCATGTTGTAATTGCCGTCCGTCTCGGCACTGGCGTTGAAGGTCAGCGATTCGGTGGCGAGCAACGCGCTGCCGGCGACGGTCATCAAACCGCCGGCCGCCAGGTTCGCGTTGTTGGCGGTGATGTTGTAGGTCGCGGTGACCCCGGCCGTGCCGGCGGCGAAGCCGATCGTCTCGATGCCGGTCAGCTGGCCCGCACCGATCGTGGCAGTGAGGCCGTGGCGCAGATAGAGGGAGTCGAGGCCGGCGCCGCCCACGACGACATCCGACGCGCCGAACTTGCCCGATGAGAAATAGAAGGTGTCGGCTCCGGCACCGCCCGTCAGCGTGTCGACCCCGAGGCCGCCATGGATGAGCGCGCTGCCGTCGAGCTCGCCGGCGAGGCTGAAGGTCAGATTTTCGCCGACACGCAGCGTGTTGGCGTCGACCACCAGCTGTACGCCGGCGGCGATGTTGGCGTCGTTAAGGGTCAGATTGTAGCTGTAGAAATTGCCGCCCGGGTCGCCCCAGGAAGTGTTGTTGCCGGCCAGGATGGCCAGACTCTCGATGCTGGTCCACTGGGTCGCGCCCACCACATAATTGTAATTGCCCTGCAGGACGACCTGGTCGGTGCCGAGGCCGCCGTTGAGAATGTCGCCGGCCCCGAAGCTGGCGCCCATCAGGAATATATCGCCGCCGGAGGCGCCGGTTGCGACATCTGCGCCGCCGCTGCGCAGCCAGAGCTGGTTGGCCCCGGTGCCGGCCCCGGCGATGACGACGTTGGCGAGGGCGTTGTCGCGCAGCTTCTGCCCGGTCCCGACCGTGCCGGTCAGCTTCTCGACATTGTTCGCGAGCGTATAATCGGCGAGCGCGGTCTGCACCTCGTCATTGCCCTCGCCCAACTGCTCGACGACGACGTCGAACAGATTGTCGACAACATGGATGTCGTCGCCGGTGCCGCCCTCGAGCCGGTCGGCGCCGGCCCCGCCGGTCAGCCTGTCGTTGCCGGCGCCGCCGTAGATCGCGTCGGCAAGCGCGCCGCCGGTGAGGACATCGGCGCCCGCGCCGCCGGTGATGTGCAAGAAACCGTCGGTCTCCGCTGCGCCGCTGAAGGTGAGCGTTTCGGTGGCTAGAAGGTTGGACGCGTTGACGGTGAGCATCTGGCCGTACGCGACGTTGGTCTGGTTCGTGCTGAGATTGTAGCTGAACTGGGTGCTCCAGCCGGTGCCATTCAGGATCGTCAGCTTCTCGATCCCGCTGAAGCTGCCCGCGCCGAAGGCGAGGGAATAGGCGCCGCGCAAAATGATCTCGTCCGCAGTGCCGGCGCCGCCGACGACCGTGTCGCCGGCCGCCCAGCGGCCGTCCTTGTCGAAATAGAAGATGTCGTTGCCGGCGCCGCCGGTCAGCGTGTCGACGCCCATTCCGCCGTAAATGTAGAATGAGCTGTCGGTGTCGGCGGCACCGTTGAAGACCAGATTCTCCCCGGCGAGCAGCGAAGCGCCGTTGACCTTGAGCTGGACCCCGGCCGCGGCGGTCGCCTCGGTGGCGGTGAAGGAGTAGCTGTAGCGGTTGTTGAAATTGTCGCCCCAGCCGGTGTTCGAGCCGGCGAGCAGCGAGATCGATTCGACGTTGAACAGTCTCATATCGGCCGCCGAAATGGTGGTATTGCCCTGGTACAGGACGGTGTCCGTCCCGGCGCCGCCGTCGAACTCGTCGCCCGCGCTGTGCGTGCCGCCGAAATAGACGGTGTCGTTGCCGCCGCCGCCGCTGACCTTGTCGAGCCCGGCGTCCTGCAAATGGAAGGTGTCGCCGCCCGCGCCTCCGGCGAGGATGTTGTCGTGCACGTTGCCGCGCAGCGTCTGGCCGGTCGCCAGCGTTCCGGTCAGTTTCTCGACATTGGCGACAAGAGTGTAGATGGCGAGCGATGTCCGGGCCTCGTCGGTGCCCTGGCCGGGCTGCTCGACGACCGAGTCGGCAGCATCGTCGACGATATAGACGTCGTCGCCGAGGCCGCCCTCGAGCGTATCGGCGCCGAGGCCGCCGTCGAGCAGGTCGATGCCGTCGCCGCCATAGAGCGCGTCGACGCCGGCCTCGCCATAGAGCTCGTCGTCGCCCTGCAGGCCTTGCAGCACGTCGTTCCCGTCGCGGCCGTAGATGGCGTCGCGGCCGGGGGTGCCGGACAGCGTTTCCGCTGCGGCGGTGCCGTAGATATAGTCGACGCTGTCGCTGATGAAGATGCGGACATTCTGCGTGAACGGCAGGCCGGTCCCGCCATGGTCGCGGGCGGTGACCGACAGGTCGAGATAGCGGCGGTTGCTGCCGTCGACCGGAGCGCTCTCATAATCGAGCGCCACGCCGGCCTTGAGGCGAAGCTCGTTGCCGTTGACGACTTCGAACCGGCTGTCATTGGGCGTGAAGACGAAGGTCTCGGCGAAATAGACGTCGGGATCGGCGGCCGAAAGCGTCCCGAGCGAGAGCGCCGGCGACGCGGCGCCGGACTGCGGCCGGTCGCGCTCCGCCGCGGTGGCGGCGCCGGTCAGCGTGATCGACGTCGGCGCCTCGTTCACATCCTCGATGCCGACGACCATGGTCTTGGCCGCGGTCGAAGCGACCTCGCCGTCCCAGCTCTCGACCGCGACGGAATATTCGACCTCTTTTTGGCCGTCGAGATCGCGGTCGACGAGGGTCGCGCCGGCCGCCACGGTCTCGAAATTGGGCGTATAGCCGGCCGCGAAGCGCAGCGTGGAGCCGGACGTCGAGAATATCGAGGTCGAGCCGGTGCGGATGCGCAGCGACGTCGCGTCGCCGTCGGGATCGGGCAGGTCGAAATTGGCGATCGTCGTGCCGCCGAGCGCGCCTTCCGGGGCGATCGTCACCGCCGCGCCGTTGACCGTCGGCGTGCCGGGGGGATCGTTGACGTTGATGATGGTGACGCTGAACAGACGGCTGACGGTCGGCGCGACATTGTCGCTCGCCTGGACTGTGACGTTGATCGTCGGTGTGCTTTGCGAGCTGAAGGTCGCGCCCGACTTGACGCTGAGCACGCCCGTGGCGGAGATCTGGAACGGACTGTTCGCTTCAGCGATCGAGAGGTTGAGAGGCGTCCCGTCCGGGTCGGAAACCGCGATGGTGGCGACCGGGGTGCCGCCGGTGGCCGTTTCCAGAATGGAAAGGGACGGCTGGCTGGCCCCGAACACGGGTTTGCTGTTTACGGGAGCGATCGTCAGGGTGACGAGCTGATCCGCTGCGTTGCCGTCGGCGTCGGTGACCCGGATCGTGAACTGGTCGGTGCCGTTCGCGTACAGGTTCGGAGCGTAGCTCCATCCGCCACTCTGGTTGAGCGTGAGCGCCCCGAGACCGGGCGCGACGGTTACCGCGTAGCTGGTGATGTTCTCGTCATAATCGACGGCGCCGACCTGGCCGGTGATGGTCCCATTGGCCTCCGGCTCGGCGCGCTCGTTGAGCGTGATCGCCTGGTCGGCGATCAGGGGAGCCGCCTTCCCGCCGACCACCCACAATGGGTCTCGGGCAGCGGCGATTGCGGCCGGGACCTCGGCAACGCTCGCCGGCACCGGCAGGAGCGACATCGCCTTCACCAGCGACGTCTCGTAATTCGGCCCCGCCGCATATTTGAGGAAGATGGAATCGGCCCCGGCCGCGACGTCCCGTATGGCGGACAGGCTGCCGGCGAAATAATTCACGACGGTGACGTGCGAGGAGCCGCCGATGACGCGGATGTGAAGGTCGTCGCCGGTTCGCGTCAGCCAGATCCGGTCGCGCGCCACGTCGGTGAAGACGATCCGGTTCGCGCCCTGGGCGTCGGTGATCCGGTCGCTGCCGCTGTCGGCGCCGAAAACATAGGTGTCCGAGCCCGCCCCACCCTGGAGCTCGAGATCGTCGCCGGCGCCGCCGATCAGCCTGTCGTCGCCGTCGCCGCCGTAGAGATCGTCGGCGCCGTCGGCGCCGTCGAGCGTGTCGATACCGTCGCCGCCGTAGAGATCATCGTCCCCGGCGCCGCCATCGAGCACGTCGTCGCCGGCTGCGGCCGAGAGAAGGTCCGCGCCGGCGCCGCCGCCGAGCGTTTCGCCGCTGACGCCGCCGTAGAGCTGATCGTCGCCGTCGCCGCCGTTGAGCGTCGAGCCCGGGTCGCCACCCACCTCGAGCCGGTCGTTCCCCGCGCCGCCGACCAGGAAATCCTTGCCGCCCTCGCCGTAAAGCAGGTCGGCGCCTTCGCCGCCGTCGAGATTGTCGTCGCCACTGCCGCCGTGGAGCGCATCGGCGCCGTCGCCGCCGACCAGCACGTCCTTGCCGGCGCCGCCGGAGAGCCAGTCGTCGCCGGCCAGGCCGAACAGACGGTTGTCCTCGTCATTGCCAGTCAGCCGGTCTCCGGGATTTCCCCAAGCCGTCGCGCCGGTCGCGTTAGAGCCGACGAGGTGCTCGATGTCCGTCAGCGTATCGCCGTCCGCGTCTCCGCCCCAGACGGTGCCGGAGGAGAGATCGATCGACACGGAAGCGGCCGAAGTCGCGTAGCGCGCGGTGTCGCCCCAGCCGGTGGGATCGTCCACCGCGGTGCCCTCGGTGCCGCCGTCCAGCTGATCGATGCCGGCTCCGCCTTCGAGCAGGTCGTTGCCGTCGCCGCCCGAAAGGGAATCGTTGCCGCCGCCGCCGCTGAGCACGTCGTTGCCGCCGAACCCGGCAAGCACGTTCACCGCCGCATCTCCGGCGATCAGCTCGTCGTCGGCCGCATTCGGGTTGCCCGATGCATTCGGTGCAGCTGCGGTCACGGCGAGGACTTTGGCGATGCTTACCGCCTGGCCGTCGGCGAAGACGAGCTTCTCGACCCGCTGATAGTCGCCCGCGCCGAACTGGTTGCGGACCGTCATCTGGCCGCCTGACGGCGTGTGTTTGATGATGAGATCAGTACCGGTGATCGTGAACGTCAGGTCGGCGAGGCTGATGCCGGTGCCGAGCTCGATCGTGTCGTCGCCCGCATCGGTCGTGACCAGCGTCTCGCGGGCCACCTGCTTGCCGTTGCCGGTCTTTGCAAAGCCGAGCTTCCAGCCGTCGGCCGGCCACAGGTCCGGCCGGTCCTCGGTGTATATGACCGCCGAATTGAAGAACTTCCGGTAGACGGTCCCGGCGGGACCTATGATCTCGAGCTCGTACCGGCGGACACTGCCCGCAAGCGGCTCTGAGTGCACGGTCGCCTCGTAGGAGGTCGGGAAGCTCCCGTCGGCGGCCATGAACTCCTCGAATTCGTACACGCCGTCTATGATGATGTCGGCGCCGTCGCCGCCATTCCACGAATAGGTGTCGTCGCCGCCGCTGCCACGGAGCGTGTCCGCGCCCTTGCCGCCCTCGAGCACATTCTCGTCCGCGTCGCCGGCGAGCACGTCATTATAGTCGCTGCCGGTGAGGTTCTCGATGCCCTCGTAGAGGTCGCCCAAGGCGTCGCCGGTATTCCGGGTCGGCTCGTCGAGGCTGGCGAAGACGGCCGCGCCCCCCGCATAGGATGCGGTGTCGCTGCCGTCGCCGCCGATCAGCACGTCGCGGCCGGCGCCGCCGACGAGCACGTCATTGCCTCCGCCGCCGTAGAGCACGTCGTCGCCGCCGCTGCCGCGCAGCTCGTCGAAGCCGCCATTGCCATGCAGGATGTCGCCGCCCGTGCCCCCGGTGATGACGTCGTCGCCGGCGCCGCCGGTTATCCAGAACTTGCTGCTCGAGACGCCCAGAGAGGCGGCGGAGATCGTATCCGCCCCTCCCCCGCCGCCGATCAGCGACCAGCCTTCGGTCGCCGCCTCGAGGAAGCCGGTCTGGTAGAAAGCGAAGCGGCCGACTGGAGTAGACGAGCCCCAGGTGGCGGGATCGGCGCTGTTATACCAATTCTGGATGGTGATCTGGTCCGGCGCGCCTGTCGCCCCGGCGAAGTCGGCATTCTCGTCCGAAACGACCAGGACCAGGTTCGCACCCTCCCGAACCAGCAATATGTCCTGGATGTCGATGCCGAGGTCGAACTCGATCGTGTCGCTTGCGGCGAATACCGAGGTGACGGCCCCGACATAGACTTGCAGGTAACGGGATCCGCCCGTGCCGCGCCAGCGGAAGGTGTCGTCCCAGCCGAGCCACTCCTGCCCGAAGTCGCCGAGCCAGTCGCCCTGCCAGATCGTCTGCCAATTGGCCTCGTTCGCGGAGTCGGCGGCCGCCGCCGCGGGCTCGGAAACGATGAGGTCGCGGCCGTCGCCGCGCGCGAACTTGTACGTGTCGGCACCGGCGCCGCCGACCAGCATGTCGTCGCCGCGGCCGCCGCTGAGCACGTCCGCTCCGTCCTCGCCCATCAGGTCGTCATTGCCGGCGTCGCCGGACAGGCTGTCGTCCTGGGTGCCGCCGTAGAGCTTGTCGCTGCCGAGGCCGCCGATCAGCAGGTCGCGGTCCTCGTCGCCCCAGACCGCGTCGTCCCCTGTGCCGCCGCTGCCGATGTCGTCGCCGGCATAAAGGCGAATATGGTCGTTGCCGCCGCCGCCATAGACGAAGTCGCGGCCGTCGGTTCCGTTGAGGATGTCGTCGCCGTTGGTGCCGACGATGAAGGTCTCGACGTCGGCGATGCGGATCTCGTTGCCGTCCGCGAACTTCAGCCATTCGACGCGCTTGAATGGATTGGTGAACCAGTCGCGGACGGTGAGCTGGGTCCCGCTGAAGCTTTCGAGGCCGGTCAGGGGGTCGGAGGTCATCACCTGGACGATCAGGTCCGAGCCGGAGGTCGTGACGCTGTTCGGATCGGCGGCCTCGGCGGCCGTCTGCGAGCGCAGCAGCCGGACATCGCCCATATCGATGCCTTCGCCGAACACGATCGCATCTTCGCCATCCGCGTCGACGGCGGCGATCGCGCCGGGCGCAGAGGCGCCGGACGATGTCCGCACCTCCTCGGCCGCGGCGATCTCGAGCTCGTCGCCGATCCAGTTGCGCAGGTGCCGGTTGATCGGATTCGAGAGCAGAACGAAGCGGTCGCGGATCGCGTCGCCGGTCAGACCTCCCGCGACGACCGGGGCTCCGGTCGCCACCTCGTCGGCCTGGTCGAAGCCGTCGCCGCGGCGCAGGAGATACTGATCGTCGCCGAAGCCGCCCTTGAGCGAGTCCAGCCCGCTGCCGCCTGCGAGGATGTCGTCGCCGCGGCCGCCGTCAAGCGTGTCGGTGCCGTGGCCGCCCTCCAGCCAGTCGGAGCCTTCACGCCCGAAGATCTGGTCGTCGCCGGCACCGCCTTCCAGAAAGTTCCCGTTGCCGCCGAGGCCGCCGGCCTGCGAACCGGCGTGGATAACGTCGTTGCCGTCGCCGCCGAACAGCCAGTCGTCGAGCCGGCCGCCGAAGAGCGTGTCGTTGCCGGCGCCGCCGAAGACGTTGTTGCCGAGGTCGCCCGCATCGACGAGGTCGTCGCCGCCGTTGGCGTAAATCGTCGCCGCGACATCCACTTCGACGGCGAATCCATCGCCGGCCTGGCCGTCGATCTTCAAGCCTGCGCTGGACGCGAGGCGATCGACGCCGCCCACCGTTACCATCCCGCCCGGCGTCGGGGCGCCGTGGGTGAGCACGATCGTTTCCGCGGCGTCGGTGCCTTCGATGTTGGTCTGGCCGCCGACATCGATGGTGTCGGTGAAGCTGAACCCGCCCATCACCAGGGTGCGATTGACTTGCTGCGTCAGGAAATCGAAATCGAGATTGAACGAGACGTTCGCGGCGTTGGTCTCGAAGGTGTTCAGCAGTTCGGCGAAGCCGCCGTACCAGTCGCTTTCATGGCGACGCGTCAGGCCGAGCTCGACCGCGCGCGCGAAGATGATGGCCCATTCCGCCGCGACGGTGCTGGATGGATCCGCGGCGACGATCGACCCGATCAGCGCCGGGTTCGAGAGATAGGCGCTGTACTGCTGTCCGGACTGCAGATTGCCGAGCAGCGCGTTGACGTCGAACCGGCTGGCGTCGCCGGAGTGCATGGAAATGGTGTTGTAGAGCGCTCGCTTGACGAAGACGTCGCCGCCGCGCAGCTGGAAATCGGGATCGCTGACGCCCTCGTAGAAGCCGTAGGCGATCATGCGCCCGACGGCGTCTTCGCTCTTGCTGCTCAGCCGGAACGAGATCGCATCCTTGTCGCGCGTGCTGACCGGCCGGTACACGAGATCCTTGCTGCGCATGCCGTAATTGCCGGTCTGGACGGCCGCGGGGTTCGCCAGGCTGCCCCCGGTGAGACCGATGACCGCGTTGAACGCTTCCGCAGCGCCCTGCGCCATGCCCACGGCGAGGTCCTTGGAGCCGCCTTTCCTCGAATAGGCGTTGGCGACGGCGAATTCCTGTTTGGCGTCGTCCCAGACGACGTCCGCACCGGATCGCGGCGTCCCGCCGAAGAGCGATCCGATCACGCCGCCGATGATGAATCCTGCGAAGGCCCCGATGGCAGCGCCGAGCGGCCCGCCGAGGACGGTCCCGATCTCGAGGAACCGCATCGCGAGGAAAGCCCCGAGCGCCGCGCCGATGGAGCTGCCGATCTGCCCGCCGATCGAATCGAAATGAACGAGCTCGGAGGCGAGCTTGGAGCCGATATAGGCGCCGACGATGTTGCCCAGGTTCACGCCCTGCAGCACTTCTCCCAGGTTGGCGCCTTGGATGAGCTGCGGCAGATTCATGATGATTTCGCTGATATAGGCGCTGGCGACCGTGTTGGTGACCTCGCCCAAAGTGCCGGTGAGGCCGACCGCGTGGACGAGCTCGGCGGTCAGATAGGAGGAGACCGCGCCGACGCCGGCGGATACGATGTTCGTGCCGAGGTCCTCGAAGAAGTTCTTGAAGCCCTTGACGGCGGCATGGCCGTTCTTGTCGAACAGCGCGAGGCCGAGTTCCTCGCCCAGATTCTGCGCCACCGTTCCCAGCAGCGATCCGACGAGCACCTGCGCGATCGGGTTATCGCCTGCGATCGCGCGACCGACGCCGCTGCCGATGATCTGCCCGGCTTGCGCGAGGGTGAGGATCTGGTTGTTGAGGCGGACGTAGGTGACGCGCTCGATCCGCTGTCCGTCCGGCTGGACCGTGATTTCCCGGACGACGTCGATATCGTTGGCGCCCAGGCTGCCCCGGCTGTCTGCATCCTTGACCGTGTCGGTGATGAGGACGCGCTTCACCGCCCTCGTGCCGTCCGGGTTCTCCATGAAGTTGCCGGCATCGTCGAACAGCCACTCGATCTCGACGATGCGGACGTTGCCGTTCGCGTTCTGCACGCGATAGACGAAATTCGTGCCGTTGATGGCGACCGGCCTCACGTCCATGACGCCGCCGGGAGCCATGGCCTGACGCACCTCCGCCGACGACAAGGCCCCGCGCAGGGTAGGCGAGCCGATGAGCGGGTTGGCGAGATCGAACCGCGGAACGCCGGGCAGCACCCGCTCGCTGCCGAGCAGGGCGCGAACGCCGGGCGACAGGCTTCGGCCGCCGATCGTGAAGTTCGACAATGAGAGCCGCCCGCCCTGGGTCAGCTGGTAAGTGACGCTCGTCTCCGGCACGCCCGGGACCCAGCCCCCGGCGACGATGACGATCTCGTTCTCGGTCCCGTAGCTGTAGCCGGCGCGCCTGAGATAGGCACGGTTGGTGACGCTGTCGAAAGCGATGGAGCTGAAATCGAACGAGCGCACACCGATCGCCGGCTGGCCGTTGAAGCTCGTGTTGAAGGACAGATTGAAGAGGCCGGTCCGGTCGTCGTAGTTCAGCTGGCCGAGCGGGGTCGTACCGGTCCCGTAGATATCCGACTCGTTGGAGAGGTGCGCACCGACATCTCCGCCAAGCGATTCGACCATCCGGTTGCGAACGAAGGGAGTGAGTACGTCGCGCTGGAAGGGGTCGAGCACGCCCTTCAGGAAATCCGTCGCATCGAAGAATTCGTCGAGAATCGTGTCGTCGGTGTCGACATAGCGGATGACGTCGTTGAACGGATCGAGGTCGTTGTCCCTGACCGCCCAGATTTCGAGGTCGCGCCCATGGGTGGTCGCCGGGTCGAGCGAGATCGAGTAGAATTGCGGGTGTCCCTCGAAATCGGATTCCCGGTAGCCGTAGCCGCCGCCGGTGGCGGCGGTGACGGACGCCGACATGACGCCGACCCAGAAGCCGGGCTGCTTGATGAGGTCGATCGAGAGGTCGGTCAGCCCCATCGCGCGGAGCACGGTCTCTGCACCGGGCAGAAGCGCCGGGCCTCCGCCCATGATCGTCGCCAGCGGCAGGCCGGAGACGGTGCGGATGATCGCCGCCATGTTCGCCGAGGAGCCGACCTGGATGAACCGCGGATCCATCGCGAGGATCGCTTCCTTGATGATCTCCACATTGCCCGGGAACATGTGGCCGAGGCCGTAATGGACCCAGGCGCGGCGGGCCGCGATGATCATGTCGAGATCGGTGGGCGGTCGCCCGAGCTGGAGCAGGCGCTGAAGCTCGTCGATCTCGGCCAGCAGGACGCGCTCGGAGAACTCGTTGACGGTCGCCGGATATCTCGCGCCGACGAAATCGCGCACCCAGCTGTTGGCGAGCAGGGCGGCGCTGCCCAAGGGCCCGCTGAACTGCGAGACCGACGCCTGCTCGAGCGCCTGGTCGCGGCCGGTCCGCTGGAAGATCTCCAGATAGACCAGCGTCCGGTTCCTCCCGGCCATGCTCCGCCAACGGTCGATGTCAGCTTGAGTGTAGGGCATCACTCATCTCCAATCCGGTATTCGGCGCCGAGGCGCGGCATTCTCACCGCTCGCGCGGCAATGGCAAAATAGAGATTGTCAATTTCGCGCCAGTGCGGCAGCAGGTCTTCACAGAATGAATATTCTACGTTCAGAATACTTGCTAAATCACGACGTACAATACATCCTCCCTCGACGGGCGATTCAAGTCGCGCACAGGAGATATCCATTCCGAAAGGCGCGCGTGCGGCACTCAGAAGTTCAAGATTATCACCGTCTGCGAAACGTCCGGTACGGGAATAGTCGATTCGTCCCAGGTTTCGCAAACCATGGATTGTTTTTGGATCGTTCTGAAACTCGAACTCAGCGGTTCGCCGTCTATGCTCGAGAGAAGCGCGAATATCGTGGTCGCGACTTGGCCTTAGTATCATCGATATCGGAGAATCGCCAGTATAGGCGTTGCATTCGCCCGCATTCCGTATCGCCTGCTCTTCTTGTCTCAAGATCGCGATCAGCTGCGGCGACACCGGAACCTGTCCGGGACGGAAGAAGGCGATCAGCTCGTCCACGGTGAAGGCGATGCCGAGCCGATCCGGCGGCGCAGAGCCCAATCCGCGGTTCAAGGGGTTGAGCGCGACCTCGATATTTTGGTCGGTGCCCAGACGGTAGACGGACAGCCCTCGCGCGTCGTGAGCGCTACCTCGACCGGTGCACGCGGCCAGGACCAGCAGGCCGACGGTGGCGCCCGCGCCGAAGCGCCTGCGACGTCCCTTGCGGCGCGTCGATCGGGTGCGCAGGGGCCGTCGCGGCGGTCTTATTGGCGAGCGCCTCACCGCTCGCGTCCCGCTTCGTCGATCGCCCGGCTGATCGGCGACAGGAGATACTGGATGATCCGGCGCCGCCCGGTGCGGATCTCGGCCTGGACCGCCATTCCCGGCCCGATCGCCTGGCGCCGGCCGCGGATCACCAGATGGTTGCTCAGCAGCCGGATACGGGCGCTGTAGACCAGAGCGGGAGAGGGCGGGCCCCGCCCGGCCGCCGCCTGCTGCCGGCTCTGCTCGTCGGGGGCGATCGCGTCGCGGCTGATGGTCTCGACGACGCCGTCCACGACGCCGTAATCGGTGAAGGGGAAGGCCTCGAGCTTGACCCGGACCGGCTGGCCTTCGCGCACGAAGCCGATGTCGCGATTGAGGATCTGGGCGTCGACCGCGATCTCGCCGTTGACGGGCACCACTGTCATCAGCGGCTGGGCCGGCTGGACGACGCCGCCCACGGTGTGGACCGCGAGCTGCTGGACGACTCCGTCGACCGGCGAGACCAGCTGCTGGAGCTGGCGCCTGCGCGCGGTCATCCGCAGCTCCTCCGTTTGCAGGCTCGAATCGTTCTCGGCGCCGGCCAGCTCGGTCGCCGCCTCCTCGGCGAAGCGCTCGCGCAATGTCGCGAGCGACGCGTCGATCGTGCCGAGCGCTGCGCGGGCGCGCTGGGCGGCGGCCTCCTGCACGGCGATGTTCTGGATATGCTCGATCCGCGCCTGCTCATATTCGAGCACGCGAAGCTGCGAGAAATGGCCCCGGCCGGCGAGCTCGCGGCGGGCGGCGAGCTGCCGCTCGATCAGCGGCAGGGTCTGGCGCAGCTTCGCGATCTCCGCCAGCGTGCCGGCGAGCTCGGCGCTCTTCTCGGCGCGGCTCTGGGTCAGCGAACGGCGCTCGCTCTCATATTCGGCGACCTTGGAGCGGACCAGCTCGGTCTGGGTCGCGACCACTTCGGCGGGCGTCCCCGCCGGCGCCTGGAAGACGGCCCGGCGCCCCTGGAGGTGGGCGAGAAGTGCGCCGTTCCGTGCCCGCACCACGTTCGCGGCGAGCAGGCCTCGCGTGGCCTGCGATTCCTGTCCCGCCGCCGCCGTGGGGTCGAGCTCGATCAGCAGCTGCCCGCGGCGGACGCGCTGGCCGTTGCGGACGTGGATCGCGCGGACGACGCCGATCTCGACCGGCTGGATCACCTTGACGTTGGCGATCGGCAGCGTCCGTCCGCTCGCCACCGCGACGACGTCGACCCGCCCGATGAGCGACCACAGCACTGCCACGCTGAACAGCCCGCAGAGCAGCAGCATCAGGATCCTGAGGCCCGGGCTGGGCGGCTTTTCGATAATCTCGAGAGCGGCAGGGAGGAATTCGTGCTCCGCGATCACCCTCTGGCGCCCGCGCCGCCGCTCATTTTCCTGGCGCCACGCTTCGCGCAGCACCGAGAGCTGATGAGCGAGCGTCGGGAAGCGGGCGGCGATCGCGCTCATGCGGCCGTCCCCATCTGCTTGGAATAGAGGCTGGCATAGCGGCCGGCGGCGCGGAGCAGCGTCTCGTGATCGCCCTCCTCGGTGATCGCTCCTTCCTCGACGGTGATGATCCGGTGGCACTGCCGCACCGCCGAGAGGCGGTGGGCGATGATGATCACGGTGCGGCCGTGGGCGATCATCCTCAAATTGCCCTGGATGATCTCCTCGCTCTCGGCGTCGAGCGCGGAGGTAGCCTCGTCGAGGATGAGGATACGGGGATCGGTGATGAGCGCGCGGGCGATGGCGATGCGCTGACGCTGGCCGCCCGACAGATTGGCGCCGCGCTCCTCGATGATGGTGTCGTAGCCGTGCGGCAGCTCGGCGATGAACGTATGCGCGCCGGCGAGCTCGGAGGCCGCCATCACGGCCTCCATCTGGCGCGTCGGGTCGGCCAGCGCGATATTCTCGCGGACGGAGCGGTTGAATAGGATGTTCTCCTGGAGGACGACGCCCACCTGCCGCCTCAGCCAGGCAGGATCGATCAGAGCGAGGTCGACGCCGTCGACGAGGACCCGGCCCTGCTCGGGCACGTAGAGCCGCTGGACGAGCTTGGTCAGGGTCGACTTGCCCGATCCCGAAGGCCCGACGATACCGAGCATCTCGCCGGCCCCGATCTCGATGCTGACGCCGCGCAGCGCCTCGGGCGCGTCGGCCCGGTAGCGGAAGCGGACCTTGTCGAACTCGATCACGCCCTGGATCCGCGGCAGGCTGGCGCGGCTCGGATTATATTCGGGCTCGGCGGGCGCATTGAGGACGTCGCCGAGCCGGTCGACCGAGATGCGGACCTGCTGAAAATCCTGCCAGAGCTGCGAGAGCCGCAGGATCGGCGCGGCGACCCGGCCGGCGAGCATGTTGAAGGCGACGAGGGCGCCGACGCTGAGGTCGCCCGCGATCACCGCCTTGGCGCCGAAATAGAGGATCGCGACCGTCGTCAGCTTGGAGACGATCTGGATCAGATGGTTGCCCCAGTTGGCGAGCTTCGCCACCTGGAAGCCGGTCTGGGTGTAACCGGCGAACTGCTTTTCCCATTTGTCGCGCATCTGCGGCTCGACCGCCATCGCCTTCAGCGTGCCGATGCCGGTGACGCTCTCGACCAGGAAGGCCTGGTTCTCGGCGCCGCGCCGAAACTTCTCGTCGAGCAAGGCACGCAGCGTCGGCGTGATGAAGATCGAGATCGCCGCATAGATTGGCAGTGAGATCAGCACGATGAGCGTCAGGAACGGGCTGTAGAGGTACATCACCGCGAAGAAGACGATGGTGAAGAACAGGTCGATGACCACCGTCACCGCGTTGGATGTCAGGAATTCGCGGATTCTCTCCAGCTCGCGCACGCGGGCGACGCTGTCGCCGACCCGCCGCGCCTCGAAATAGGAAAGCGGCAGGTTGAGGAGGTGGCGGAACATCCGCGCGCTGAGCTCGGCGTCGACGCGGTTGGTCGAGTGGGCGAACAGCCAGTTCCTGAGGCCGGAGAGTGCCGTCTCCCAGATCAGCACCACGGAAAGGCCGATCGCGAGCACGTCGAGCGTGGTCAGCGAATGGTGGACCAGCACCTTGTCGATCACGACCTGGAAGAAGATCGGGGAAACGAGGCCCATCAGCTGGACGAAGAAGGAGGCGATGAGGACGTCGCGCAGCGGCTTCCTGTATTTGACCAGCGCCGGGATGAACCAGCTGATGTCGAACGGCCGCGCCGCGCCGGCGACCCGGTCGCGCGCCGTCATGAGCAGCAGGCGGCCGGTCATCCGCTCGCGAAGCTCGGCCGCAGTCCAGACGTCCGGCCGCTCCCGATCGCCGTGCTGGACCAGGACTCGCGGCTCCTCTGGCCCTTCCTCGACCTTGAGGATGACCGCGGCGTCGCCATCGGCAAGGGGCGCCAATGCGGGCAGCGGCATGCGCGACAGCTCGTCGGGCTCGCAACGGCGGATGCGGCTGACCAGGCCGAGCTTCTTCGCGATCCGCGACAGATCCTCGAGCGTGTAGGGCGCATCCCCCTTGCCGCGGTCGTGGCCGATCTGCTGCGGGTCGGCGGGGACGCCGAGGAAGCGCGCCAGCAGTACGAAGCAGCCCAGAACCGGGTCCGGCCGCGCCGTCGGTGGCGATGCCTCTGTCGTCATGGCCTCAGTCCGCCCGAGAGGGCTGGCGAGGCAGGCGAGCGGCCGTGAACAGAGCGTCGCTCATCCAGCGACTCCGATCCATTGGGGATCGAAAACTGAGCCTGATTCGCTGGGCGCACACTCCCCCTAAAGGGGCAACCCGAATCGCGGGGTCAGTGCGGCCTGGAGACGTCCTCGGCGAAGATGTCGCGGAGCGTGATCTGCCCGTCGTGGAGCGACTGGGTGACGAGCTGGACGCTCTTGGTGACGCCGCAGGCGAGTCTGGCTTCCTTGAGGTGGCGCTTCACGGTCTCGAACGAGATTCCGAGCCGTTTGGCGATCCCCTCTTCGGAAAGCCCGCGGCCAACGAGGATCGTGCACTGGAGCTGGCGCTCGGTGAGGTGGGTTCGCTTCACCCTCACGCCGCGGTTGCGGGCGCTCGCCAGGATGCTGCGGCCGGCCTGGAAGGCCGAGCTGCCGATCCAGTGCGCCATGGCGAAATTCTGGGTGGGCGGCGCCCGCCCGCAGGACATGAGGAAGGTGCAGGAGCCGGACGGCTCTCCGGGGAAGTGGACCGGAATCGTGAAGCCCTCGCCGATGTTGGCGCGAGCCTGGCTCTCGATGACCGCCCGCTGGGCCGGGGTGATCGGGATGATGCGCCCCGTCTCGCTCGTCCGGAACGGTGACATGGTACGTCGGGTGGCGAGGACGCGCGGGTCCACGGCGACGAGCTTGTTGTCCCGATAATATTCCGACCAGGATACGGGCGCCGTGGTGATGCCCACCAATTCGCCGCGCCGCATATGGGTGAGCGACGGGTCGATCCGCGACAAATCGACGTGGTGGAACATGGTGACGAGGTCGAACCCCATCTCCTTGGCGACGGCGTACAAGGATTGTTCGAGACCCTTCGGCGTCCGGATTTGCCGGAGGTCGTCTATGAAGCGCTGGACGTCACCGATTCTGCCCACGGACCCCTCCGCGTCTCGCCAACCACGCGACTTTATTCTCGCACGACTCACACTGCCCTGCGCAAGAACTTTGTTACGTTAAATGTCGGACGAGCCACCACCACAAAACAAGAAAAGGTCCATTTTGGTTCTAACGGGCCATATTTAGCATCGTTTTTCGCGCAATACTACCAATCTACTTATCGCTTTTGCATGAAAGTTGACGCTCCCGACGGGCCGCAGCCGCATCGAAATGAAAATGCCCGCGCGAACTGGGGACTTGGACTTGGGGAGTGGGGCCGTCGGCCGCGACAACCGGCGGCCCCTTCCCGAGGAGCGAGGGAGAAGCTCCTCAGAACACGAAATCGGCGGAAACCAGATTGTGGCTCCCGGCGATCTCGATCTGGAAATCGGAGATCATGTCTCCGTTGAAATCGGCTTCGACGAAGGTCGAGGTGAGCGTCTTGGTGAAGCGCACCTGGTCGCCGAGGCCGGTGAAGGCGGACTGGCCGATGAAGACCAAAGTCGCGAGGCTGCTGAGGTCGATCCTGTCGCTTCCCTGCTGGAAGTCCAGGATCTTGTCGCGGCCGCCCGTCGGGCTGTCGCCACTGTCTTCGAAGACGAAGGTGTCCGCTCCCGAACCGCCGGTCAGCATGTCGCGGCCGAGGCCGCCGACGAGCACGTCGTTGCCCGAGCCGCCGTTCAGCGTGTCTCCGCCCTCATTGCCGCGGATCGAGTCGTTGCCGCCGAGCGCGTTGATATTGTCCGCGCCGGCAGTCCCTTCGAGCTCGTCGTCGCCACTCGTGGGAACGGCGGCGAGGCCGACGAAGTCGAGCCGGTCGAGCTGGTACTCGCCTCCCAGCTCGATCTGGAGGTCCGCGATGCGGTCGCCATTGGCATCGAGCTCGACGATCGTCTGGCCGGTCAGCGTCACCACCCGGACCTGGCCGGCGGCGCCGCTGAACAGCTGGTTGCCGATGAACGAGCGGCCGCCCGCCGGCGTCAGGTCGATCTTGTCGCCCTCCGCGAAATCGGCGATCAGGTCGCGGCCAGCCGCGCCGATGCCGCTCTCGGACGCGAACATGTAGCCGAACGTATCGTTGCCGGCCCCGCCGGTCAGCGTGTCCCTGCCCGCACCGCCGACGAGCAGGTCGTCGCCCGCGCCGCCGTCGATCGCGTCGTTGCCGGCATTGCCCCAGAGGTTGTTGCCGACGGCGTTGCCGGTGATCTTGTCGTTGCCGCTGCCGCCGTTGGCATTCTCGATGGTGACGCCGTTGGCGATGGTGAAGCCGCCGTAGATGCCGGTGGCGTAGGAGACCCAGCCGCCGCCGCCATATTCGTATTTGAGCGAGGCGGGCCTGAGGTCGATCACGGCGTCGCGCGCGCCGGCATAGGACATGCTGTCGAGGCCGCCGGCATCCCAGATCGACTCGAACATGGTTCCGGACGCGTTGACGTCCTTCAGCACATAGATGTCGTTGCCGGTCGCCCACTCCTCGTTGACGCCATATTTGTCCTGGATGGCGGCGATGTCGAAGCCCATCAGGCCCGACAGATAGCCGTAACCGTCGTCCGGGCTGTTGCCGTAGGGCGAGGTCTGCCAGCCGTCCTCGTAGGACATCATCGTGAAGACGCTCTGGTTCAGGTCATAGTCGCCGGTCGTGTAGTCGAAGGCGGTGCCCTCGGCGACGACGCCGTTCATCACGCCCGAGCGGCCGCCATTGTCGTGCGGATGGGCGAGGCCGTGGCCGTGGCCGAGCTCGTGGATCAGGGTGATGAAGCTGTAGCCGCCGGGCCGCAGCTCGGCTTCGGTCCAGCCCGGGCCGTTGCGGTTGAACTCGGCCTGGCCTTCATTGGTCGTCCCCGGAGGGCTCATCCGGCCGAGGATGCCGGCCTCGGGCGTGCCGTTATAGGTGATGAAGATGAAGTCGGCCCTCGCCTTGTCCTGGACCTCGACATAGACGAGGTCGGCGACCTGCTCGTATTTCTCCATCGCCAGCTCGAAGGCGCGCATCTCCCATTGAGCCATCCCGGAGGCGACCATGTTGGTGAGCACGTCGCCGGTCGGGTCCTCGCTGACGAAGACCTCGCCCTGCTTGGCGAAATAATAATAAACGACGTTCTTGCCCTCGATGCCCTGCTCGTTGAAGCCGACGCCGGTATAGGCATTGCCGGTGTCGCGCGGGCCGTGGGCGCCGTCCGGATTGCGCGAGGTACGGTCGAGCTGGCTGCCCCAGTCGATCGCATAAAGCGGCTCGTCCGGGTCGTAGAATGGGTCCCAGCCCTCGACGGTGAGCTTGTAGTCGCCGACGCCCTCACCCGCGAAGGGATCGCCGTTGACGAGATTTCCGGAGTGGGCGTTGATGTAATAAGTGCCGGTCTCGGTGGCCAGGAAGTCGCCTTCCGCGATGACGGTGCCGGTCAGCAGGCCGCCGGGCAGCACGCCGCCGCCGGCGACGGTGGCGACATGGCGGCCCGAGGGATCGTAGATGTCGAAGTGGGCGTCGGCCAGCGGCACGCCGCTCGGCCCGGCGGTGACGTAGCCCTGGTTGATCCGGTAGACGTTCCCGGCGACCATCTCGATCTTGTAGAAATCCTGGTCGCCGGGCGCGTCGATCGTGGAGATGACGGAACGGCCGTTGGCGACGATGGTCGAGGTCGTCCTGAGGTCGTTGCCGACCGTGTCGACGGTGGTCGGGAAGATGCTGATCGAATTGGGCTGTTCCGGCGGCACCTCGCCCTCGCCCTCGACGTGGGTGTTCACGAACAGCTCGTAGTCGCCGATGCCGTTGCCGTTCCCGTCGCCGGTGACATCGTCGTCGAACGCACGCGCGTTGATGTGGAAGATGCCGGAATAAGGCGCCGTAAAGGTGTAGAGCGCGTCATAGCCCGAGCTCAGGGTGTTGTGCGTGGTCTCGCCGTCGCTGTCGACGCTGGTGATCAGCGCGCCGGAGGCGTCGCGGATCTCGAACAGGGAATCGATCAGCGGTATCCCGTTCGGGCCGCCATATTTGGCGTACATGCCGATGTCGTATTTCTGGCCCTGGACGAGCTCGACCTTGAAATAGTCCTCGTCGCCGATCGTCTCGAGCGTGGCGACGGTCGGTGCCGCATCGACGGTGAGGGTGAAGGTGGTGCTGGTGTCGCCGGGGACCGGATCGCTGACCCCGATCACACCCGCCGGATTCTGCACGGCGAGGGTCGGCGTTTTGAGGCCGAGGCCGGTGCGCCCGAAGAAGGCGGAGGAGAAGCCGAAGCTGTGCTCGTCGGCGGCCTCGGTGATGGACTGGGTGGCGGACTCGCTCGCGCCGCTGTCGGTAAGGCGCTCTGAATCGCGCCAGCTCTGGCTGGATGCCGAGTACATATTGAATCTCCCTCGAATGTGTCGCGAAAACCAGGAAGCAGACTTCGAAACGCTACGCAAAGGACTCCGTTAACTTCAATTTTACATTGTAAATATTGAATTTACAGGAGCTGCTTCGAACAATTACTTGTCCGCGCCAACCGTTTTCTTCGGGAATGGTTCCGCAGCCGCATCGTCACGGATCGCAAGGCGGAGGTGCTCCGCGTCGCGCCCGGACCGGCTCGGAAAATGCTAGTCCGCTGCCCGTATCGCGGCGGGAAAGGCGAGCTCGTAGAGGCGGAGCGCGATGTGATTGCGCACGTCGAACGTGTCGACCGCGTAGGAGGCCGATCGGCATGCATTCCTCGAGCAGGGCGCCGAAGCCGAGAAAGGCGGCGCGCTCTTCACGGCTCGCGGCGACGAGCTCGAGCAGCCCCGCGGCGCGCGCGGGATCTGCGTCGGCGAGGCAGCGCGCATAAGCGGCGACGAAGGCCCGCCCCTGCCGCGCCTCGGCGCGCACGGGCGGCTGCTGCGGCAACGCCCGCAGCCGCGCCATCGCCGTCGGGTCCGCTTCGATCAGGCCTTCCGCGACGCCGCCGCGAAACTCGCCGGTGCGCATCGAGATCGAGTTGAAGCGGGCGGCAACGCAGGCCGAGCGGCTCTCCGCCATGCGCCTCGCGGCCCGCTGCTCGGCCCGGCTGTCGAGCGGCGTCGCCAGGAGGGCCCGCCCCTGGTCCGGCAGCCGGCGCGCCGCGCAGGCGCCGAAGTCGCTCACCACCGGCGCGGCCGGCACGCTGCGCGACCTTTGCGCATCGGCCGCGCAGCAGGCCCCGACCAGAGCAGCAACGCCGAGGACGGCTTTTCCAATCATTTCCGCTACATGCCTCAGGCCAAGGCCTCAGTCGACTCGAAAAGGGGTGCCGCCTTTAGGCCGGCCCATCGTCTTCGTCGTCGTCGATCGCCTTGTAGACCACGACGGCGCCGACGATGGCGAGGCCGATGACGACGACGTTGACGATCCCGCCCCCCATCAGATTCTGCCGGGCGTCGCGGCCGGTGACCGGCTGAGAAGCGACGAACAAGGTCGGCCGGCGCTCGCCGAGCAGGCGCAGCTCGAACGTGTCGACGCTGTCGAGCCGGGTCCGGGCGCCGCTCGCGTCGCGATAGTCGCGGACCGCCTGCAGGCGCAGGCCGGCCTGGGCGCGGCCGCTTCGCTGCCCCCCGAAGGGCACGGCGAAATAGACGCCCGCGGTCGCGCCGCTGCGCCGCTGGCCGGCGTCGAAGGCCGTGGAACCGAGCTCCGCCGCGGCGCAAGGGGAAGCGGCGAGAGCCAGAGCCGCCGCCGAAGCCAATGCTTTTCCGATCATCCCTGTTCTCCTCCGAGAGGAGCAGCAGACTGCGACGCGGCGCGGCGGAGATCAAGCGGACCTTGCGCCAATATTCACCGCCCACGTCCGCGACTCGGGGGCGAAGCCGAAGCGGGGAGGCGGAACGCGCGCCGCGCGCGCGGAGTTGGCGCGGTTCACACCACGGAACGAGAGACGGGAAGCCGATATGGGCGAGATAGCCGGCTGGATCGCACCGATCGCGACGATGATCGCCGCCTGCGTTACCGCCGCCAATCTCGGCGCGCGCGTGACCGGCTGGGGCTTCGTCATCTTCACCTTCGGCTCGCTGGCCTGGACCGCCTACGGCTACGCCACCGGCCAGCCCAACCTCCTCTGGCAGAATCTTGCGTTGACCGCGGTCAATTTGTTCGGGATCTGGCGCTGGCTGATCCGCCGCGCCCGCTTCGACGACTGGGCCCGCGCCGCCGCCGAGAAGAGCGAGCGGCGCGCCAGCCCGACCCTCTTCCCCGTCTCGAGTCTGAGCGACGCCGCCGTCGCCGGCGCGGACGGCGCGACCCTCGGCACGACGGTCGACGCGATGGCCTCCTGCGAGGACGGGCGCATCACCTATCTCGTCGTGAGCGCGGGCCAGGCCGGCACGCTTGCCGCAGCCCTGCACATCCTGCCGTGGGAAAAGGTCCGCGTCACTCCCGACAAGGTCGCGACCGATCTCGACGCCGACGCCTTCGGCAGGCTGGAACTGGCCGATGCGAGCCAGTGGCCGACGCGCCCGCCGCACCCTTGAGCTCCGCATCAGTAGTGATTTTGGACCTATTCGCGAGCCGGCGGACGGCGTAGAACCGCGGCGGGGGTGCGTGACGACTACCACGCAAGAGGGGGACGAAATCTTGACTCAAGCATCGAAAGCCGGCGCGCTCACGCGCCGCAGCCTGCTCGCCGTCATGTCCGCGGTCACCGTCGGCACCGCCGCCCAGGCCTCGCCGCTCAGCCTCGCCCTCGCGCCTGCGCGCGCCGCCCCGGGCGATCTTCGCCATGCCGGCATCGAAGGCTGGCGCCCGTTGGTGGGCGAGCGCTTCAGCCTCGCCGGCGCACCCGGCGCGCCGCTGAGGCTGGTCGCGGTCGAGCCGCTTTCCTCCGCCGGGCGGCGCCCGGCCGGCGTAGCGCGGCGCCGCGGCTTTGCCGCCATTTTCGAGGGAAGCGCCGGGCGGGCGCCCGAAGGTGACGCCACTTACTGGTTGTCGCATCGCTCGAGCGGGCCCCTCCCGGTTCATTTCGGGACGAAGGGCGCGGCCCGCGGCAGGGCGCGGCTGGTCGCGATCTTCAACTGAGGGCGACCCCGCGGGCAGCCGAGTCGGCCGCCCGTCGCGGCGAGAAGATGCTGAATCTATTGGCAAGCGGCGCGCGAGGGCGCACAATCGCGCTCAGGGAATCAGTCTGGCGGGGGACAGGTACGTGAATCGCGTTTGGAGGCGGCTCGCCGCGCGGGTGTCGGCCATGGGCCTCGGCCTCGTCTCGACGGCGGCCGCGGCCCAGGACTCGCTCAGCGATCCGGCAGGCTCGGGAGTCATCGTCGCGGCGGTGCGCTGGCTCGAAAGCACGCTGCTCGGCACGATCGCGACCGTGGTCGCGGTGATCGCGGTCGCCTCGGTCGGCTTCATGATGCTGACCGGGCGGATCAACTGGCGCTACGGGGCCGTCGTCATCCTCGGCTGCTTCATCCTGTTCGGTGCGGCGAGCATCGTCGCCGGGATCCAGCAGACCGCCAGCCTCGGGCGCTAGGCGATGAGCCGGCTCGAGCAGGACCCGTTGTTCGTCGCCCTCACCCGGCCGCAGATGTTCGCGGGCGTCACCTACAGCTATTTCATCGTCAATGCGGTGCTGGCGACCGAATTGTTCCTCGTCTTCCGCTCGGCCTGGGTGCTGCTGATCGCGCTCGTGGTCCACGGGATCGGCGCGATTCTGTGCGTGCGCGAGCCGCGCTTCTTCGACCTGTGGCTGACCAAGGTCCGGCGCTGCCCGCGGGTGCGCAACCATAAAGTGTGGCGATGCAACTCGTACCGGCCCTGAACGCGGACCCCAAGACCGCGGCGCGCGAGCAGCCGGTCGGGAAGCATCTGCCCTACGCGCGCCATGTCGACGACTTCACGGTCGAGACTCGCGACGGCATGCTGATGCAGGTCATCCAGCTGCGTGGCCTCCTGTTCGAGACCGCCGACAGCGACGAGATCAATTACAGGAAGCGCCTGCGCGACGCGATGCTGCAGGCGGTGGGCTCCTCGCGCTTCGCCCTCTACCATCATATCGTGCGGCGCCGGATCGAGCCGGAGCTGTCGGCCGACTATTCGGACGACTTTTCCAGGACTTTGGACGAGGCGTGGCGGACGCGGCTCTCGGCCAAGCATCTCTATATCAACGACCTGTTCCTGACCCTCGTGCGGCGGCCGCTGCAGGGCAAGGTCGGCCTCGCCGAGCGGGTGCGCGGGGCGCTCGGGCGGGCGACCAAGTCGAACGAGACCAATATCGGCTACGAGCTGCGCCAGCTCGCCGGCGGCCGCGACGCACTGATGGCGGCGCTCGCCAGCTACGGCCCGCGCCTGCTCGGAGTCTACGAGACGCCGCACGGCCCCTGCTCCGAGCCCCTCGAATTCCTCTCGACCCTCTACAATGGCGAGACCCGGCCGGTGCTGCTGCCCAGCCAGGATCTCGGCGACTACCTCCCCTACCGCCGGATCAGCTTCGGCCAGGAGACGGTCGAGCTCGGCCGCGCCGGCGCCACACCGCGCAGCTTCCAGGCCCTCATCTCGATCAAGGACTATCCGGCGCGCACCGAGCCGGGCATGTTCGACGACCTGCTCCGCCTCCCCTACGAGATGACGATGTCGCAGTCGTTCGGCTTCGTCGAGCGCCAGGCGACGCTCTCGGGCATGAACCTCGCGCTGCGCCGGATGCGCTCGGCCGAGGACGAGGCCTTGAGCCTCAGAACCGAGCTGGTCGGCGCCAAGGACGACGTCGCCGCCGGCCGCGCCGCCTTCGGCGAGCATCACATGTCGATCGCGATCCACGGCGAGACGCCCGAGAAGGTCGACGAGGGCGCGGCCGAGATCCAGGCTGCGCTCGCCGATCTCGGCATGATCGCGGTGCGCGAGGAGATTGCGCTCGAGCCCACCTTCTGGGCGCAGTTCCCGGGGAATTTCCGCTACATCGCCCGGCGCGCTTTGGTCTCCACCGCCAATTTCAGCTCGCTCGCCAGCGGCCACAACTTCCCGCACGGCAGCGCGGAGGGCAATCATTGGGGCGAGGCGGTGACCCTGCTCGAGACGACCGCCGCCGGCCCTTATTATTTCAACTTCCACCAGGGCGACCTCGGCAACTTCACCGTCATCGGGCCCTCCGGCTCGGGCAAGACGGTGGTGCTCAACTTCCTGCTCGCCCAGGCCCGCAAATACCGGCCGCGGATCATCTTCTTCGACAAGGACCGCGGCGCCGAGCTCTTTATCCGCGCGATCGGCGGCCGCTACGACGTGCTGCGGCCGGGCACACCCGCCGGCCTCAACCCGCTTCAGCTCGCCGACACGCCGGCCAACCGCCAGTTCCTGATCGACTGGCTCGCCTTGCTGGCCGGCACGACCGACGTCGACGAGCTGGGCCGGATCAAGGATGCGCTCGACGCCAACTTCCAGCAGCCGCGCACGCACCGGCGGCTGAGGCACCTGGCCGAGCTGTTCCGCGGCGGCCACCGCCCGCACGCCACCGACCTCTGGTCGCGCCTCAGGCCCTGGTGGGGCGAGGGCGAGCATGCCTGGCTGTTCGACAATGAGGAGGATCTGACCGATCTCGCCGCCGACACGGTCGGCTTCGACATGACCCAGATCCTCGATGACCCGGCGCTCAGAAGCCCGGCGATGATGTACCTCTTCCACCGGGTCGAGGAGCGGCTCGACGGCACCGCCGCCATCGTCGTCGTAGACGAAGGCTGGAAAGCGCTCGACGACGACGTCTTCGTCCGCCGCATCAAGGACTGGGAGAAGACGATCCGCAAAAGAAACGGCATCGTCGGATTCGCCACCCAGGGCGCTCAGGACGCGCTCGAGAGCCGGATCGCCAGCGCGATCATCGAGCAGGCGGCGACCCAGATCTTCATGGCCAATCCCAAGGCGCGCGCGGCCGACTATATCGACGGCTTCGGCCTCACCCCGCACGAATATGAGCTGGTGCGCTCGCTCCCCGACGACGCCCATTGCTTCCTCGTCAAGCACGGCGCCGACAGCGTCGTCGCCCGCCTCAACCTGACCGGCGAGCGCGACCTCCTCACCATCCTCTCCGGCCGCGAGCGCACGGTGCGGCTGCTCGACGAGATCCGCGCCGAGAGCGGCGACGATCCTACCAGCTGGATCCCGCGCCTGCTGGAGCGCGCCTGATGGCCGGCGCCTGCCCCGTTTTCCTGCCCGAGGGCGAGTTCCTGCACCGTGTGCTGACCATGGTCGACTGCCAGGCGCAGACCATCGGCGCGGGCGGCTGGGCCGCGCTCGCCGCGCCAGGCTCCGCGGTCTCGCTCGCTCTCGCGGGCGTGCTCACCATCTTCGTCGGTCTGTTCGGCTATCGGCTGATGTACGGCGACGTGCCGGACGCGCGCGCGCTGGTGCTGACCGCGGTCAAGATCGGCGCGGTGCTGGCGCTGGCGACCAGCTGGCCCGCCTTCCGCACGATCGTCTACGACGTCGCCCTGCGCGGCCCCGCCGAACTTGCCGGGAGCATCGGCCGGCCCGCGGCCCTGCCGGGCGCGGAAGGCGGCATCAGCATGCGGCTGCAGGGCGTGGACAATCTGCTGGCGGAGCTTAACGTGCTCGGCGCGGGGCGGCCACCGAACAGCGACGAGATGGTCGGCCCGACGGCGGCGCTCACCCCGGCCCAGCAGCAGCAGGAGATACAGCGGCTGCAGCAGATCCAGCAGCGACCGCGCTGGAACCCGGCCGAGGAAGCGAAGGTGCTCGGCCAGGCGCGGACGCTCTACCTTACCGGCGCGATCGCAGGCTACGCTTCGGTACGACTCATTGCCGGGCTGCTGCTCGCTCTGGGACCCTTGTTCGCGGTTTTCCTGCTGTTCGACGCCACCCGAGGCCTGTTCGAAGGCTGGGTGCGCGCGCTCGCCGGTGCCGCCTTCGGCGCGGTGGCGACCTCAATCGTCCTCGGCGTGCAGCTGGCGATGATGGAACCCTGGATGGCGACGGTGATCGCCACCCGCCGCGCGATGATCCCGACGCCGAGCGTGCCGATCGAGCTGCTGGTGATGAACCTCGTCTTCGCGATCGTGCTGATCGCGGTGCTGATCGCGACCGCGCGCGTCGCCTACGGCTTCCGCATCCCGCAGGCTCTGCGCCTCGTCACGAATCGCTTCGCCGACGCGCTCCGCGCGCCCGCGCCGGTCGCTGCCGTGGCCGGCGCCCGCGCCGAGCCGGCCGCCGTACCGGCCGAGCGGGCCCGCGCCGTCGCCATTGCCGAAGCGGTCGCCGCCAGCCAGCGCCGCGAGGCGTTCGCCCCCGCCCCGCCCTCGGCGCAGCTGACGTCGGCCGGGTCGTCCACATCCTCCACCTCCCGTGACTCGACGTCGTCGCAGGCAGCGGTCCCGCTCGGCCAGAGCGCGCGCCGCCGGACCCGCGGCCGAGTCTCGGGCGGCGCCATCAGACGGGACCGCAGGTCATGAACAAGCGGTCGCGCGAGACTCTGGAAGGCTATTATCGCGAGGCCGAGAGCTGGGCGAGCGACCGCCAGGAAGAGCTCAAAAAGTCCCGCAAGGTTGCGTGGATCGTCGCCGGAGTCGCCGCCGCGGTGGCGTTGCTCGAGGCAGGCGCGCTGATCCTGCTGACGCCGCTCAAGACGGTGGTGCCCTACACCCTGCTGGTCGACCGCCACACCGGCTTCGTGCAGGCGGTGCGTCCGCTCGACGCGCAGCAGGTCTCCGGCGACACCGCCCTGACCCAGAGCTTCCTCGTCCAATATGTGGTGAAGCGGGAGAGCTTCGACGCGGACCAGGTCCAGGCCAATTATCGCGACGTCACCTTGTGGTCGGCGGAGGCGGCGCGGACGCAATATATCGCGACGATGCAGGCCTCGAACCCGGAGAGCCCGCTGAACAGATATCCCAGCGGTGCGATCGTGGAGACCCAGGTGAAGAGCGTCTCCCCGGTCGCTCGCAACGTCGCGATGGTGCGCTTCGAGACGCGGCTGCGGCGGCCGGACGGGCAGACGACCCCGATCGGCGCCTATGTCGCGGTGATGCGTTACCGTTTCTCCGGGGCGCCGATGCGTCAGGAGGATCGCTTCGAAAACCCGCTCGGCTTCCAGGTGGTGCGCTACCGCCGCGACCAGGAGGCGCTGGCGCCCGCCGGGCAGCCGACCCAGGCGACGAGCCCGGTGATGCAGCAGGCGCCGCCCCCCGGCCAGGCACCGACCCGGGTCGTCCCTCCCGCGCCGCAGCCAGCCCCCGCACAACGGCCGCCGCAGCGCGCCGAGCCGGAGCCGGAGCTGTGAGGCGCGCAGGCCTCGCCCTGGCGGCGGCGCTGCTCGCTCTCGCGCCGGCGGCGGCGCAGGTGCGGCCCCAGCCCGGCGACGGCGACCGGCGGCTCCAGAGCGTCGACTACGCGCCCGACCAGGTGGTGACGCTGGAGGTCGCAACAGGCTATCAGCTCACCGTCGAGCTCGCGCCCGACGAGCAGGTCGAGAATGTGGCGGTGGGCGACAGCGCCGCCTGGCAGGTCACCGCCAACCGCCGCGGCGACCGGCTGTTCATCAAGCCGCTCCAGTCCGGCGTGACCACCAATATGACGGTGATCACCAACGCGCGCGTCTATGCGATGGACCTGGTGCCCCTCTCCGGCCCGTCGACCGAAATGGCCTATACGGTACGCTTCCGTTACCCCGAGGCCGGCGAGGATACCGCCGCCGATGACGGCGATGCCGAGCCGGTCCTGGCCGGACGATACCGGTTGAGCGGCGCGCGGCGGCTGCGCCCCAGTCGGATCGGCGACGACGGCCGGCAGACCTTCATCGAATGGCCGCAGGACCGGCCGCTGCCGGCAGTCTACGGCATCGGCCGTGACGGCCAGGAGACATTGGTCAACGGGATGATGCGCGACGACGTGTTTGTGATCGATTCGGTGGTGCAGCGCCTCGTCTTCCGGATCGACCGCGATGTCGCCCAGGCGCGGCGGGTGCCGATCCGCGCCCCGGCTCCGGCCGCGGCCGCCGCCCCCGTTCAGACCGGAGCCCGCTGATGGCGCGGAAGCCGGCGACCGACCCGCGCACCCTGGCGCCGACGCCGGTCGACGACGGCGTCCGTCCGGTCGTCGCGCTGCCGCGCCAGGGCCTGCCGAAGCCGCTGCTGATCGCCCTGGCCGTTGCCGCGGCCGTCATCCTGTTCCTGGTGCTCGACTCTCGGCGGCGCTCGATCGCGGAGCCGCCGCAGACTGCGCAGACTGACCGGACCGGCGCCGTCGCGCCCGCTCCGCCGCTCCTGGTTCCGCCGCAGCAGTCGCCGGTCCTGCTCCAGCCGCAGCCGCAAGTCATCGTCCCGCAGGGCGCGCCCCCGGCACCGCGGATCATCATTCCGACCGCGCCGCCGCAGCGGCAGCCGCAGATCGTCTACGTACCGCAGCCGGCCCCGCCGCAGCAGGTGATTCCGCCCCCGCCGGCGCGGGTTGCGACCGAGCCCGCTCTTGTGATCGACACCACCGCCGGCGGCAGCGCCGCTGCGCCCGACGCACCGGCCGCAGCGGGCGCGGCTCCCGCCGCCGATGCGGCGACCGCCATCACCGGCGGCCGCTCGCGCGCCGGGGTGCTCGCCAACCGGACCACCACGGTGCCGCAGGGCACGCTGATCCCGGCCGTGATGGAGACCGCGTTCAACTCCACCCGGCCGGGCCTCGCCCGCGCCATCGTCTCCCAGGACGTGCGAGGCTTCGACGGCCGGCGCGTGCTGATCCCGCGCGGCAGCCGCCTGGTCGGCGAATATCGCGCCGACGCGGCCCCCGGCCAGCGCCGCGCCTTCGTCAATTGGCTGCGCCTGATCCGGCCCGACGGAGTCACCATCAACATCGGCTCGCCGGCGACCGATCCGCTCGGCCGCGGCGGCATCCGCGCCAACGTGAACACCCACTTCTTCGAGCGCTTCGCCGGCGCCCTGCTGCGCTCGGTCGTCGACGTCGGCATCACCGTCGCCGCCGGCGCCGCCAACGCGCCGGTCCTGCTGCTTCCGGGCGGCGGTGCCGGCAGCGGTCTCACCAACACCCAGTCCCAGCAGGTGCAGCCCACACTGACGGTGCGCCAGGGGCGGAGCATCAGCGTGTTCGTCGCCCGCGATCTCGATTTCACCGGCGTGGAGCGGCGGCGGTGAGCAACGCCGCGCCGGCCCGTGCCGAGGGCCTGTACCTGCGCTCCTATCTCGCGCCGCTGAGCGGGATGCTGGAGCGGCCGGACGTCACCGACATCTATGTGAACCGCCCCCACGAGCTCTGGATCGAGACCACCAGCGGCGCGATCGAGCGGCACGAGGCGCCGGCCCTGGACGACGCGACGCTCGCGCGGCTCGCGCGCCAGATCGCGGCGCTTTCGCACCAGGGGATCAGCCGCGAGCATCCGCTGCTTTCCGCGACTCTGCCGGACGGCGCCCGCGTCCAGATCGTTGGTCCGCCCGCCACGCGCGGCTCGCTCGCCCTCGCCATCCGCAAGCATGTCGAGCCCGATCTCACCCTCGCCGATTATGTCGCGAGCGGGGCGATGGCGGAGACGGCGATCCGCACCGGGCTCGAGCGCGCCCAGGTCGAGAGCGAGCTCGCCGCCCTGCTGCAGGCGGGCGACGTCGCCGGCATGCTCGCCAGGGCCGTGCAGGCGCGCAAGAACATCATGATTTCGGGCGGCACCTCGACCGGCAAGACGACCTTCCTGAACGCGCTGATGCGCGAGATTCCCGAGAGCGAGCGGCTGATCCTGATCGAGGATACGCCCGAGCTGACGTTGCGACACGCGAACGGGATCGGCCTGCTGGCGGCGCGCAGCGCGCTCGGCGAGGCGCACGTCACCGCCAACGACCTCGTCGCCGCCTCGCTGCGGATGCGGCCGGACCGGATCATCCTCGGCGAGCTTCGGGGCGAAGAGGCCTTCGCCTTCCTGCGCGCCGTCAACACCGGCCATCCCGGATCGATGACCACGGTCCATTCGGATAGTGCGGAAGGCGCCGTCGAGCAGGTCGCCTTGCTCGTCCTCCAGGCGGGGACCCGGCTCAGCCGCGAGGACGTCCACCATTATGTGAAGCAGACGGTCGACGTCTTCGTCCAGCTCGGCCGCACCGGCGGCCGCCGCCACGTCGCCGAGGTGCTGCTCAACCGCCCCGGCTGAGGACCCGCTTAAAGGATCAGGTCGGCCTCGACGATCGATTCCCTGCCCGAGAGCACCACCGTAATCGACAAATCGGCGAGCATGTCGCCGTTGATGTCGGCCTGGACGACCCAGATCGGGCCGGTCGACGCCGCCGCACGGACCTGTCCCGGCTGGCCCAAGGTGAAGCCCGCGCTGCCGATGAAGCGGAACGTGTCGTTCTCCGGTGTGCCCGGAAGGGCGTCGATCGCGGACAGATCGATCCGGTCTCCGTTCGCGAAATCCTGGATGCCATCGGTAAGGACCGTCGTCGACTCCCCGACGGCCTGATAGCGGAAGATGTCGTTGCCGCCATGGCCGTACAGGGTGTCGTCGCCGGAGCCCCCGAAGAGCAGATCCGCGCCGTCGCCGCCGTGGAGCACGTCCGCGCCCGCCCCGCCCCACAGGCGGAACGCGGCAGTGTCTTCGCTGCTGCCATCGAAGCTCATCGTCTCGCCGGCGCCGAGGCCGGCGCCGTTGAAGGTGATCGTCCCGCCGGTGAGCAGGCCCTCGTTCCAGACGATCGCATAATCGAACTCGCCGTCGCCGCCGGCGACGAACTGGGTGTCGGCAGAGCTGGCCAGGGTCACGCTTTCGATGCCGGCCAGGGCGGCGGTGAAGCCGACCGCGTTGAAATCGATCGTATAGTCCCCGCGCAGATAGAGCGAATCGTAGCCGCCGCCGCCATTGGCCGTGTCGCCGGTGCCGAAGCGGCCGTCATGGCCGAAGACGAAGATGTCGTTCTGCGCGCCGCCGGTGAGCGTGTCGACGCCGAGGCCGGCGAGGAAGATGAAGCGGCCGTCGCTCTCCTCCGAGCCGTTGACGGTGAGGTTCTCGGTCGCCCTCAGCAGGAAGCCGTTGAACTTCAGGATCGCGCCCGCCGCGACGTTTAGGTCGCTCAAAGTGATGTTGTAGCTCGTCGTCCCCTCTCCGGTGCCGCCGAAGCCGGTATAGTTGCCGGGCGCGAGCGAGAAGCTCTCGATCCCGTCGAAATTGCTCTCGGCGAGGAAATCGAGGGCGCGGAAGTCGAGCACGATTTGTCCCTGAAGGATGATCGAGTCGTTCCCCTCGCCCCCCGAAACCGCGTCTCCCCTGCCGCCGCCGCCGGGGCCCGGGCTCAGTACGTTGAAAGCGCCGCCGAAATAGAAGGTGTCGTTCCCCTCGAGCCCGGCCGCGCTGTCGTTGCCGCCGTCCTGGAGCAGGAAGATATCGCGGAAAGGCGTCCCGCCGATCGAATCGTTCCCCGACGTGCCGGCGAACGTGTTGACCGCGTCCGCCTCGCCCAGGATCGTGACGGTGACGGTGGCTTCGTTGTCGCCGGTGACCGTATAGGTGAAGGTATCGGTCGCGCTGCCGTTGGCCGCGCCGGAGCCGAACGGGGCGAGTTCCTCGAATTGTCCGTTGGGATTGTAGGTGAAGCTGCCGTCGGAGTTGATCCGCAGCAAGGCCCCGGAGGGCAGTTCGAAAGTCTGGCCGACCTTGTTGGGATCGTCGTTCACCGCCGTGACCTGATTGGTCCCGTTCGGATTGAGGTCGGGGCCGTTGCCATTGTCTGCGAAGACGCTGCCGGTGACGACGGCGTTCTCGGTGGTCGTCACGGCGTCGTCGCGGGCGACGGTCGAATTCGGGGCGAAGTTCACCTCGGCGGTCGCTGCGGTGGAGCCGTCGTCGCCGTCTTCGATCGTGAAATTGACCGTGCGCGGCGTAAGCATGTGCGATGTGCTGGAAAAGGAGATCGAACGCAGCAGCGCCTGCGCGATCGCGGCCGTCATGTTGGCGTTGAACGAGACGAACAGCGGATTCTCGACGTCGCCGAAGAAGATCGAGCCGACCTGCGTCTGCAGATAATAGAGGGCGACGCCGTCGACGGAGAAGCCGCTGCCTTCGAGCAGGTTGAGCTCGTCCTCCTCGCTCGCGCCCGGGCCGAATGTCGCGGAGAGGAAGCCGCCGTCGAAATCGGGCGAATCCTGATCGCTGACGGTGGCCGCAGGGGCGATCGCGACTTCGGGGCCGCTCTCGGTGAAGGTGACGCTGGACGTGGTGCCGGGGTCGGCGCCGTTGAGGTCGAGCGTCGGCGCAATGTTGGCGATGGGAACTTCCCTTCAGAGTGGCGGTACTGCTTAGGAACCGTCTCACAATGCCGCGGGAAATACCAGTCGGATCGGCGCAATCGCCCGGTCCGGCAAGGGGCCGGTAACCTTCGGCGTGCAACGCCTTCCGTGCCGGGCCAAACCCGGTTAGTCTGCACGCAATGGCCGCCGGGGGGCGGCGCAACCGACGGAGGGGGGAGAGCGAGCTGAAGGAGTAATCAGTGAACGCCCAGACCCAGCGCGACTTCCTAGACCGCCGTCAGCTCGTCAGCGCCCTGAGGAGCCTCCGCAGAGGCGATTTCAGCGTGCGCCTCTCCGAGGACGGCGAGGGCCTCGATCGCGAGGTCGCTACCCTGTTCAACGAAGTAGTCTCGCTCAACGAAGAGATGACGCTCGAATTCGAGCGCCTCAGCCAGGTCGTCGGCAAGGAGGGCAAGATCACCCAGCGCGGCCGCGTCAAGAGCGCGACCGGGGGCTGGGAGAGCGCCATCCGCTCGGTCAACGAGCTGATCGAGGACATGGTCCAGCCGACCGCAGAGGTCGCCCGCGTGATCGGCGCGGTCGCCAAGGGCGACCTTTCCCAATCGATGACGGTGGAGATCGACGGCCGGCCGCTCCGCGGCGAGTTTCTGCGCATCGGCAAGGTCGTCAACACCATGGTCGAGCAGCTCGCCTCCTTCGCTTCGGAGGTGACGCGCGTCGCCCGCGAGGTGGGGACCGAGGGCAAATTGGGCGGCCAGGCCAATGTCCGCGGCGTCGCCGGCACGTGGAAGGACCTCACCGACAACGTCAACGCGATGGCGACCAACCTCACGGGCCAGGTGCGCAACATCGCCGACGTGACCACCGCCGTCGCCAAGGGGGACCTCTCGAAGAAGATCACCGTCGACGTGAAGGGCGAGATCCTCGAATTGAAAAACACGATCAACACCATGGTCGACCAATTGAACTCGTTCGCCTCCGAGGTGACGCGCGTCGCCCGCGAGGTCGGCACCGAGGGCAAGCTCGGCGGCCAGGCGCGGGTCGAGGGCGTCGCCGGGACGTGGAAGGACCTCACCGACAACGTCAATCTGATGGCCGACAATCTGACGGGCCAGGTCCGCAACATCGCCGAGGTCACGACCGCCGTGGCGCGCGGCGACCTTTCCAAGAAGATCACCGTCGACGTGAAGGGCGAAATCCTCGAGCTCAAGGACACCATCAACGTGATGGTCGACCAATTGAACTCGTTCGCGTCCGAGGTGACGCGCGTCGCGAGGGAGGTCGGCACCGAGGGCAAGCTCGGCGGCCAGGCGCAAGTGGTCGGCGTCGGCGGTACGTGGAAGGATTTGACCGACAACGTCAACCTAATGGCGGACAACCTCACCGGCCAGGTGCGCAACATCGCTGAAGTGACGACCGCTGTGGCCTCGGGCGACCTTTCGAAGAAGATCACGGTCGAGGTGAAGGGCGAGATCCTGGAGCTGAAGAACACCATCAACACGATGGTCGAGCAGCTGAACGGCTTCGCCTCGGAGGTGACGCGCGTCGCCCGCGAGGTCGGCACCGAGGGAAAATTGGGCGGCCAGGCGCAGGTGCCCGGAGTCGCCGGCACCTGGGCCGACCTCACCGACAACGTCAACCTGATGGCCGCCAACCTGACCGGCCAGGTCAGGAACATCGCCGAGGTGACCACCGCCGTCGCCCGGGGCGACCTCTCG
>DASVVP010000109.1:0-10791 GCA_036386495.1 Allosphingosinicella sp. | reverse complement strand
ATGGCGGTCTTCATCGGCGGCTCCTCGTGGCGATTTCAGGCGGCGGCGCGGGCGCGGCCGTCGGCCAGCAGGCGCCCGGCCCTGGCGGCGAGCGCCATCGCCTGGGACGCGTTGAGCCGCGGGTCGCAATGGCTGTCGTAGCGCGCGCCGAGGTCCGCCTCCGCGACGCCTCCGCCGGTACATTCGGCCACGTCGCGGCCCGTCATTTCGACATGGATTCCGCCCGGCAAGGCGCCCTCGGCCGCCGCCGCGGCGAAGAAGGCGGAAAGCTCGGCGAAGACATGGTCGAGCGGCCGCGTCTTCAGGCCGGAGCGGGTCTCGACCGTATTGCCGTGCATCGGATCGCAGGACCAGAGCACCGGACGCCCCTCGCGGCGGACGGCGCGGAGCAAAGGCGGGAGCCGGCGCGCGACTTCGCCGTGGCCCATGCGGGCGATCAGGGTGATTCGGCCGGGCTCGCGCTCCGGATCCAGGGCGTCGAGCAGGCGAAGCAAGGTGTCGGGATCGAGCGAGGGGCCGCATTTGACGCCCAGCGGATTGGCAAGACCGCGCGCGAACTGGACATGGGCGGAGCCCGGGAAGCGGGTGCGGTCGCCGATCCAGAGCATGTGGCCGGAGCTGCCGTAGGCGCGCCCGTCTGCGCCATGGCGGACCAGCGCTTCCTCGAACGGGAGCAGCAGTGCTTCGTGGCTCGAATAGACCGGTGCGCCCTCGGCATCGGCGAGGGTGCGGACGTGGCTGAGCGTCGCCGCCGACTGCGCCCAGGCGCGGAACAGGCGCTCCGGGTCCGCCCGCCGCGCGGCGGGATCGAAGGCGAGGCCGTTGACGATATCGCCGCGATAGGCGGGCAGGGCGATACCGTCGCGGACCTCGGGGTCCGCGGTGCGCGGCTTGGCGAACTGGCCGGCGATGCGGCCGACGCGGACGACGGGCAGGCCGGAGGCGGCGGCGATCTCGGCGGCCATGGCGAGGATCAGCCCGACCGTGCCGGCGATGGCGTCGGGCGAGAATTCGGCGAAGCTCTCGGCGCAGTCGCCGCCCTGAAGCAGGAAGGCCCGGCCCGCCTGCGCCTCGGCAAGTGCGCGCTTCAACGCCTCGACCTCGTCGGCGTGGACCAAAGCGGGATAAGCGGCGAGCTCGCGCGTCGCCGCTTCGAGCGCAGCAGGATCGTCATAGGCCGGCTGCTGCCGCGCCTCGAAGCGTCTCCAGCTGGAAGGCGACCAGTCCATGCGCGCGCTTTCGCGGATCGCGCGCCGTCGCGCAAGCTCAGCCGCCGGTTATGCCGAGCTCCTGCGCGGCCGTGCTGAGGCGCTGCCGAACGGCCGCGTCATCCTGGAAGGCGGCGAGGCCGGAACGGAGCGCCTCCGCCGCGGCCTCCGGCTCGTTCAGCACCATCCGCGAGCGCATCAGCCGGATCCAGCCCTCGGCGTCGCGCGGATTGCGTCGGAGGCGGCCGGCGAGTCGGTCGACCATGCCTTTAACCATCGCATCCTGCTGTCCCGGCGGGATGGCGCGGGCTGCGTCGATCTGTTCGCGGGTCGGGCCGGGGATTCCGGCCGTCGCGGTCGAGCGCGGCGACGGGGGGAGGCGGCCCGCAATGTCGATACCGTTCTCCTCGGCGATGCGCGCCGCCGCCTCGCGCACCTGCGGCGCCCAGGGCGCGTCGGCGGGCGCGGTGCGCAGCAAGGCGAGCAAGGCGTCGACCGCGCCGCGATGGTCGCCGCGATGGTCGCGCAGCGTCGCCAGATAATAAAGCGCCTGCGGATTGGCGGCGTCGAGCGTCAGCGCCCGGCGGAACAGGGCCTCGGCCTCGGGCGGCGGATTCCGCCCGCCCATCAGCAGCAGCGTCTCGCCGAGATAGGCGACGTAATCGGCGTTCTGCGGCCGCAGCTCCATCGCGCGGCGGAAGGCGCGCTCGGCCTCCGGGAAGCGGCGAGACTCGCGGTAAAGGATGCCGAGGTTGAACCAGCCCTGGTCGTTGTCGGGATCGCGGCGGAGGCGTTCCTCCACCTCCGCGATCATCGCCTCCGGCGTGGCGGCGGGCGCCTGGACGTTGGCCGGCGCCTCGATTTCCGCGCTTCCTTCGGACCGCGCGATCGCGACTCCCACCGCCGCAAGCGCGATCAGGCCCGCGCCGGCGAGGGCGACGGTGGCGGCGTATCCGGGAGGCTGGGCCATGCTCCGGATCATCGCTGCAAAAACCAGGCGGTCAAGTCTGGCGCCCCCAAGCTTCGCTGCTACACTGCGCGCCTGCGGCTGCCGGGGAGCGAAGTGACCTCAACCTTCCGGATCGCGATCGTCGGCTCGGGCCCCGCCGGGCTCAGCGCCGCCGCGCGCGCCGCCCAGCTCGGCCTCAGCCACGTCCTGCTCGAGAAGACCGACCACCTTTCCGACACCATCTACAAATATCAGAAGGGCAAGCAGGTGATGGCCACGCCGAGCCAGCTGGTGCTGCGCTCGGACATGGATTTCGAGGCGGGCAAGCGCGAGGCCGTGCTCGGCACCTGGGACCGGCTGGCGGCCGAGCACAGGATCAACGTGATGCTGAACGCCGACGTCAGGTCGATCGCCGGCGAGAAGGGCGCCTTCACCCTGACGATGACGACGGGCGACGCGATCGTGGCGGAGAACGTCATCCTCGCCATCGGCACCCAGGGCAATCCGAACCTGGTGCGCTGCCCCGTCGGTGAAGGTGCGACCGTCCAGTACCAGCTCGACGATCCCGGCGAATATGTCGACGAGCATATCGTCGTGATCGGCGCCGGCGACGCGGGCATCGAGAATGCGCTCGGCCTCGCCGCCGATCCCGAGCAGCGCAACGTCGTCACCATCGTCAACCGCTCGGCCGAGTTCGCCACCGCCAAGGACGCCAACGTCAAGGCACTGGTCGCCGCCGAGGCGGAGGGGCGGATGACGATCCTGCGCGAGACCACGGCTTCGGCCATCGACAAGGGCTGGATCACCTTCGACACGCGCGACGGCGAGCTGAAGGCACGCTGCGACCGCGTCATCGCCCGGATGGGCTCGGCCCCGCCGCGTTCCTTCGTCGAGGCCTGCTGCGCGGCGTTCGAGGAAAAGGAGGGCAAAAAGGCGATCGTGCCGGGCACGGGAGTCCAGTTCACCAGCGCCGACCGCGTCTCCTATCCGAAGCTCTCGCCGACCTTCGAATCGACCGTGCCCGGCATCTTCGTGATCGGAGCGCTGGCCGGCTATCCGCTGATCAAGCATTGCATGAACCAGGGCCACGACGTGGTCGAGTTCATCAACGGCAATCTCGACCTCAAACCCGCCGACGAGCCGATCCTGGAAGCGAAGTTCCGCGGCCTTCCGGGCGCCCGCCCGGTCGAGGATTGGCTGGAGCTGCTGCGCGGCAGCGTCACCATCCTGAATGAGCTGTCGCCGCTGCAGATGCGCGAGTTCATGCTCGACAGCGAGGCGCGCTTCTGCCGCGCGGGGGAGGTCGTGTTCGAGCGCAACGCGCCGGGCTCGTCGCTGTTCGCCATCGCGCAAGGGTCGGTGCGGGTGGAGGTCAGCCAGGCCGATCCTTCGATCACCGTCCCGATCGCCACCGGCTCGATCTTCGGCGAGGTCGGCCTGATCTCCGGCCGGCGCCGCGGCGCGACCGTGCGCGCGGCCGAGGACTCGATCCTGGTCGAGGTGCCGCGGATGGCGGCGCTGAAGCTGATGTCGGCGGTGCCGGCGGCGCGCCGTGCGATCACCCGGATCTCGATCGAGCGCCAGCTCCTCCAGATGTTCCGCTCCGGCCTGACGCCCGACGATCTCGCCGAGGTGCTGGAGACGGCGGAGGTGAAGAGCGTGCGCGCGGGCGAGTCGATCATCGTCGAGGGCGAGGAGGGGATCGACATCTATGTGATCCGGCAGGGGTCGATGGTGGTCGAGAAGAGCATCGGCGGCCGGCCCGTCTTCCTGTCATATCTTCCAGCAGGCTCCTATGTCGGCGAGATGGCGCTGATCGACGGCGGCCGGCGCACCGCGACCGTCCGCGCGGCAATCAAGTCAGAAGTGATCCGGATCGACGGCGCCGTCTTCCGCCGTCTGCTCGAACGCAAGCCGGACCTGCTCGCCAAGGCCAAGGTCGACATGGCCTCGCGCCGCCAACTCAACGCCTTCATCGAGGAGAAGAAGGACGAGTTCGGCGGCGTCGTCGACATGTACAGCTCGGTCGCCTCCTTCCTGATCGAGAACGGCATCGGCGAGGCCACCGACGTGCTGCTGATCGACGAGAAATTGTGCGTCGGGTGCGACAATTGCGAAAAGGCTTGCGCCGACAGCCATGAGGGGCTCTCCAGGCTCAATCGCGAGGCGGGCAAGACCTACGCCCATCTCCACGTGCCGACCTCGTGCCGCCATTGCGAGCACCCGCATTGCATGGCCGACTGCCCGCCCAACGCGATCCACCGCGGCGCCGACGGCGAAGTCTATATCGACGACAGCTGCATCGGCTGCGGAAATTGCCAGCGCAACTGCCCCTATGGCGTGATCCGGATGGAGAAGGTGCCGCCCAAGAAGCCGCCTTTGCTCTCCTGGCTGCTGTTCGGCTTCGGCCCCGGCCCCGGCGAGCCGCCGAAGACGTGGACCGAGCAACGCGTCGATCCGGAGATTCCGAAGAAGGCGATCAAGTGCGACATGTGCGCCGGGATCGAGGGGGGTCCGGCCTGCGTCCGCGCCTGCCCGACCGGCGCGGCGATCAGGGTGGCGCCCGAGCAATTCCTGTCGGTGGCGCGGCTCGGCAGTTGAGGAGGAGGTGGGAAGCGGGGAGTGTAGACGACCGTTCCGGCTGAGCCTGTCGAAGCCCTGTCCTTGCCTTTGTTGCGGCGCCGGAAGAAAAGCAGTGCTTCGACAGGCTCGGCCCGAACGGAGCGCGTGACCGAGCAGAGGGGGACCGCCAAAAGATGGCGAGCAGGGGGGCAGAGCGGACTCGTCTCGGCAGCGGCGGCAGCCATGAGGGATTCCTGCGCCACCGCCGCTTCCGCTGGCTCAAGGCCGCCTTGCTACTCTCGCTCGCGGCCGTGATCGTCTACGCCGCGACCGACGTCCAGCCGCGCCACAATGGCGGCTCCTGGCTCGGCTATGCGCTCGGCACGATCGGCGCGCTCCTGATCCTCTGGCTGACCATGCTCGGCGTCCGCAAAAGGGCGATGACGCGGGGACGCTGGTCGCTCAAGGCCTGGACCTCGGCCCACGTCTATCTCGGGCTGTCGCTGGTCGTGATCGCGACCCTCCACACGGGCTTTCAATTCGGCTGGAACGTCCACACCCTGGCTTACGCGCTGATGATGCTGGTCATCCTCTCCGGCGTCTACGGCATCTCGGTCTATGCGACCCTGCCCGACGAGCTCAGCGACAACCGGGCCGAGATGACCCGGCCGCAGATGATCGACGCGGTCGTCAAAGTCGATCAGCAGCTCCGGGCCGCCGCGCAGCCGCTGGACGAGGACGAGGCCACGATCGTCCGGCTGTCGCTCGCCGAGGACCCCTTCCGCGGCGGGCTCGTCCGGCGTCTCACCGGCAATCACTCAAACTGTCGCAACGCCGCCGCGCTGAGAGCGATGCGGGCGCGCTCCGCGACCCCTGACACCGCGCGCATCGTCGACCTGCTGGAACGCAAGGCGGCGGCGCTCGGCCGGATCCGCCGGCACGTGCGCATCCGGGCGCTCCTGGAGGTCTGGCTCTACGTCCACGTCCCGCTCACCTTCGCGACGATCGCCGCGCTCATCGCGCACGTCGTCAGCGTGTTCCTCTACTGGTAGCGGCGATGGCGTACCTGCTCCGCACCGTTTCGCGCAGCGCCGAAGGACGCGAGATCGTCCGCACCGCGCGGATCGAGGGCGAGCGGCTGACCGTCGGCCGCGACCCCGCCAGCGACGTCCATCTGACCGACCTCGCCGTCGCCCTGCGCCATGCCGAGCTGGTCTGGGCGCGGGACCGGCTCGAGGTCGCCGCGGGCCCGGGCCTGTCGATCGAGCTCGACGGGCGCAAGGTGGCGCGGGGCGCGATCGCCCTCGGCACCGGCGGCGACATCAGGATCGGCAGCCACATCCTCCGCTTTCTCCCCGCCGCGGCCGACGCCGCCGATGTCGAGGTGGCGGTCGAGCGGGCGACCGAAGGCGAGGCGCAGCTCGGCAAAGCCGACGAGCGCCGCTTTTCGGTCGCCTCGGTGTTGCCCGGCAAGCGGCCGCTCGCCTGGATCCTGGCCGTGCTCGTGCTCGGCGTCTTCCTGGCCTGGCCGGTCTGGACGATCCAGCACCGCCAGCAGGAGGCAACAGCCGGGTTCCAGCCCGACCGGATGTGGCTGAGCGGGCATCTGAGCCAGGTGCATTCGAGCCTCGAGAACAATTGCGCCGCCTGTCACGCGACGCCATTCGTCTCGGTCCGCGACGAGGCGTGTCAGACCTGTCACGTCCGCGTCCACGACCATGCCGACCGCGCGCGGCTAGCCCGCGCCCGCCCCGGCGTCGACGGCTGGGGCCGCTTCCAGCTCTCCGTGCAGGAGACGTTCGGCCTGACGCCGGGCCGTTGCGTCGATTGCCATACCGAGCATGAAGGGCCGCAGGAGATGGCGCCGACGCCGCAGCGTTTCTGCGCCGATTGCCATAACGGCCTGCGCACCCGGCTGCCCGATACGCGGCTCGGCGATGCCGGGGATTTCGCCACGGCACATCCCGAGTTCCAGCCGAGCGTGCTGATCCGCTGGGACAATGAGATCCCGGTGATGCAGCGCGTCTCCCTCGCCGGCCGCCCGAGCGAGAATTCGAACCTGCGCTTTCCGCACACGCTCCACCTCGCCCGGGACGGCGGCGTCGCGCAGATGGGCCGGCGCCTGCGCGGCCAGTACGGCTTCGGCGACAGCCTCGTCTGCGCCGATTGCCATGTCCCCACTCCGGACGGCACGCGCTTCCAGCCGGTCGACATGGAGGCCGATTGCGGCATGTGCCATTCGCTCGCCTTCGACCGGATCGGCGGCACGGTGCGCACCCTTCGCCACGGCTCGCCCGAGCAGGTGGTGGCGGACCTGCGCGAATATTATCGCGGCCGCGTGCCGCCGCGGCCGTCGGTGCTGGGTCCCGATGCCCGCCGCCGGCCAGGCGATGTCATGCAGATCCGCAGCGCCGTCCAATATGCCCAGGCCCTCGCCGGCTCAGGCACCGCCGCGGACCGCGCGATCCGCGCCGTCTTCTCGCCGCGCGGTGCCTGCTGGGACTGCCATCAGGTCCAGATCCCGCCGCCGGGCTCGCTCGCTTTCCGGATCCGGCCGGTTGCCTTTCCCACGCGCTACATGCTGCACGGCTGGTTCGACCACGCGCCCCACCGCCAGACCGACTGCGCCACCTGCCACAGCGCCGAGCGGTCGCGGTCGGCCAACGACCTGCTGCTGCCGCGGCTGGAGACCTGCCGTACCTGCCATGGCGGCGAATCGTCGGGAGAGGTGCAATCGACCTGCGCGATGTGCCATGATTATCATGGCGACGAGGGGGTGCCGGCGATGCTGCTTCGCCAGCGCGTCCGGGGGCGCCGCTGGGAAACGACGACGATCCCGGTCCGGCCCGAGCCCGCGGGGGGGCGCAGATGAAGAGCGAACGGCTGCTGATCGCCCAGGTCACCGACCTTCACCTCGGCTTCGACCAGGGCAATGCCGACGAGTTCAACCGCCAGCGCCTGGACCGCACGCTCGCGGCGCTGGTCGCGATGCAGCCTCGGCCTGATCTCCTCCTCCTGACCGGCGACCTCGCCGAGGAGGGCGACGACGAAATCTCCTACCGGCGGCTGAGGGAGGCGATCGCGGACCTGCCTTTCCCCTGCTTCATGGCGATGGGCAATCACGACAGTCGTGAGCCTTTCCGCCTGGTCTTTCCGGAAGCGCGCGGAGGCGAGGACGGCTTCATCCATTATGCGCTGGACGATCTTCCCCTGCGCATCCTTGTCCTCGACACGCTCGAGGTCGGCCGCCACGGCGGCGGCTTCTGCGAGACGCGCGCGGCCTGGCTGCGTGCCCGCCTCGCCGAAGCGCCGGAGCGGCCGACCCTGATCGTGCTCCACCATCCGCCGATCGAGACCGGCCTCAGCTGGATGACCGAGAATCCGGATGCGGAGTGGACGCACCGGCTCTCCGGGATCGTGGCCGCCCAGGACAATATCGTCGCGATGATCGCCGGGCATCTCCACCGTGCCGTGATCGCGCAATGGGCGCGCACGACGCTCGCCGTCTGCCCGTCGACGGCGCCGCAGGTCGCGCTGGACTTGATGCCGATCGACCCCGAACGGCCCGACGGCCGGCCGATGATCGTCTCCGACCCGCCGGCTTACGCGCTGCATTTGTGGAACGGGCGCCAGCTGGTCACCCATTTCGAGACGGCCGAGGACCATGAGGTCCTCGCCACCTACACCCCGCAGCTCCAGCCGCTGGTGCGGATGCTCAGCGAGGAGAAGAAAGAGCGCGGCTGAAAGTGGCGGAAGTCAGCCCGCCTTGATCCAGCTCTTGACCGGCGGCTGCGCCAGCTGATCGAACTGTCCCGTCAGCTTGGCGATCACTTCCTGAAAGGTCCCTTCGACCGAGACCAGATGCTCGCCGAAATGGATGTCGGTGAAGGGGCCCGAGGAGGAGCGGACATAGGTCACCAGCTCCGGGTTGATCGCATAATGCCCGGGCTGGCCGCCGCGCTTCATCACGATCAGCTTCAACGATGGCTCCTCACGCTGCACCGGTCGGGCTAACAGAGGCTGCTTAACCGTCCGTTATCGCAGCGGCTCAAATCTCGGAGGAGGAGGGGGCGCAGACGATTGCGTGGAGCGCGGCCCGCGGCGAGTGGGGGTTGATCGCGTCGGCTTCCTCGTCCCCCTCCGTCGCAACGGTGATGCTCTCGCCGTTCTGCATCTCGACGACGAGACTGATCGTCCTTGCCGTGCGGCGCTGGCAATTGACCTCCTCGACCGAGTGATATTCGCGTGCGCCGGTCGTCGAGGAGCGTGTGGGCCTGGCGCGCGTCCGCACCCGCACCGTTCCTTCGCGGCGAACGACCGAGCCCGGATCGTACCAGGTCATCGCGCCGTCGGGCAGCTCGAGCAGGTCCACCCATTGCGGATCCGCGGCCTGAGGCTGCCCCGCTGCGGCGAGGAGCGCTGCCGCCGCGATCATGATCGTCATGATATCCAATCCTCCAGTGAGCCGCGGTCGACGACGCGGTAGGGAATGCCGCGGCGATTGAGGAACAGTCGCTCCATCTCGCTGCGGGTGAAGGGGCGCGAGCCGAGGCGGCCGAAGACGGCGATCTGGTTGCCGGTCTCGTCGACGGCGCGGTCGCGGTCGAGGCCCTTGGACAAAGCGAGGGCGGGGGAGGGCGTGCGCGCCCAGGCGATGAGCTGCGGCACCGGGCGCGGCGAGAAGCCGTAGAAATTGGGCTGGCTCTCCGGGCTGGTCAGCTGGAACAATTTGAAGCCGTTCCGGCCGTCGGCGACGTAGGCGAAGAGGGAGGCGTTGGTGGAGCCGACGATGACGTCGCTCGCATCGGGCGTCTGTCCGGCCGGCCAGCCGGCGGCCGGCCCCCGCTGCGGCCGCTCGGGATTGGTGATGTCGAGGATGACCAGGCCCTCGGCGCCCGCCGCGACATAAGCGTAAGTGCGGGCGAGATAGAGCCGCCGGGCATCGGCGAGCGCGACGGTGGCTTCGGGGATCAGGCGCGGCTGGGACAGGTTGGTGACGTCGAGCAGCTGCACCCCGTCGGCGGTAGTCACCCAGAGATAGCGGAACTGGATCGCCGAGGCGCGGGCGTCGCGCAGCGGCACCGTCGCGAGGTGGCGCGGGTGGAGCGGGTCGTCGAGGTCGACGACGACGAGGCCGGCGGCGGCGGCGACGTAGGCGATGCGGCCCGCGAGCGTGACGTGGCGCGCTCCGGCGAGGAGGTTGGCTTCGTTCCAGGTGACGGCGCGGCGGAGGAAATTGTTGCGCGGATCGCCGTCGGCGAGGGTGTTGACGTCGACGAGGATCAGGCCCTCCTCGGCGTCGGTCACGACCGCATAGCTGTAGAGCGGGTGGATGCGCTGCTCCTGATTCTCCTCGAGCAGACTGACGGTGGTTCCGTCCGGCTGGGGCCGCTGCGTCTCGGCCATCTGCGCGTTGCGGGTCGGCGCGACCGGCTGGTTGGTCGGCAGAGCGACGCAGGTGGCGTCGCGGCTGCCGACATTGGTGTCGTGGCCGAGGGCCGAGAAAGGCGCGGTGACCACCCGCTCGGAGACGCCCTTGTTGCCGATATTGGCGACGTCGTAGACGCGGAAACCGCCGCGGCCCTCGGCGACGAACATATATTCGCCGCGCTGCTGGATGCAGCGGACCGCGCCGCCGGTGCGCTGGACGACGTTGGCGAATTGCTCGCGCGAGCCCCGGCCGCCGCGGGTCCAGTTGATCAGCTCGCGCCGGTTTCGCTCGACATGCATCCGGTAATAATCCGGGTAGGCGAAGCGCTGGAGGTAGGAGCCGATCACCGCCTGCGGCTCGTCCCATTCGGTCACGCGCACCGCCTCGAACCCGCCACCGAGCCCCACCCAGGCGTGCATGCCGACGAAATTGACGAAATTCGTCCCCTGAAGCGTCAATTGCGCCATGATGGCATTGTTGTCGTTCCCCGCCGACACGTGGCAGTCGCTGCACTGCTTGGTCTCGGTGCGGCGCACCGTGTGCGGGAAATGCGGCGCGAAGGCCTGGCTCGAGAAACCGGACGAAGAAATCGGCGGTTGCTGAACGTAGATCCGCTCGCGGTTGATGTTGGTCGACGACAG
>DASVVP010000108.1:0-5158 GCA_036386495.1 Allosphingosinicella sp. | reverse complement strand
AAATGGAGAGCGATCGATGACGTTCAAAGTGATGTGGATGAGAGGACCTCTGACGATGGGAGCCGAGGCGTTCGAAGACCTACCCGCCGCGACCACCTATGCCACCGATCGCATGTCGGACATGCAGAGCCGCTTCGGGGCAACGGCGGTGAAGGTCGTCGACGAGGCCGGAACACCGCATTTCCTACGGTCGTTGAGCCGGACCTGATTTCACTTTTTTCGCTCGACGCTGAGTGCCGTTCTTTTACGCCACGCTGTAGCCGTTGCGGAGGATAAGTCGTTGCGAACGTCCGCGGTGCATTCGGCACACAAAGCAAAAGGCTGATCAGGTCAGCCGGTGATTCGCCGAGATGAAAGTGCCGCTGGCGCTCATGATGACATACAGCACGCGCTTCGCGCGGTTGCGTTCGGCGAGGTTCTGGAAGGTGACGACCCACTGCTGAGCGCCGGCGCGAGTGCGTAGCTCGCTCTTGACGACCTTCGCCTTCGACCAGCTTGCCGGCAGCTTCGCTCGGGTGACGAGCTTGACCACAGACTCCTGAGCGATCTCGGTGATCGGCCGGCGCTCTGAGCGGTATTGATCGTCGTGGCCGCCCGGGTGGGCGATAGCGGGGGCGGTGAGGCTGCCGGCGGCAGCGGCGAGGGCGACGAGTGCGAAGCGCATGCTGATCTCCTGAAAGTCGAGCGATATTAGTCGAGTGGCGATGAACGGGTCCTGAGCTTATCCGCCGACCTTGGCGAACTTCTGGAACGCACCGGTGGCGCTGACGGTCACGGTGACCGGCGCGTCGGTGTTGTTAAGCCAATACCAGCCGTGGGTGCCGTTGAAGGGGGCGCGGAACTTGCCTTTCGCGCCCGCGGAAGATCCCTTCTCGAAACTGGTGAATTCGTCGCCCTGCGCGGGGATGGGCTCGCCGTGCAGCTCGAACCGGATCACCGGGCCGCCCGTCGACCATTCGTAACTGAACTCGTCGCCGGCGTTCATCGTCGCCTTGACCTCCTCGCCCTGGCCGGGCGCGAGGGTGAGCTGGACCCGACCCACTGATCCCCCCGCGGCCTGGGCGGTGGACGCGGGCTCCTCGTCTAGAAGGATGTCGCCGTTGTCGGTCGCAGCACCCTCAGCGGCCGGCGCAGCTTCGGCTTCGGGCGCGGCGGCTGCATCGCGCTTCATCTCTCCCATGGGGGTGAGACCAAGGACCCGCCCGATGCCTGTGGGGTCGACGCCGTATTCGGCGGGGAGGATCGTCGTCACCAGCACCACCGCGGCGACACCAGCGGCGATCAGGGTGGCGCGGTTGAGCTGCCGCTTCGAGGGGAGCTCGTCGATGGCGGGGGCGTGGATCTGCTCTTCCATGTCTCTAAGCTCCTTCGAGAGCGAAATAACCGGCCAGCTGATAGCCGAAGAGGATGAAGCCAGCCGTCATCAGGACGGCGTTGGCGGTGAAGGCGTGGCGGCGGAAGCTGGGGGTCCAGCGCCAGTAGCCCATGGCGATCAGGATCGCGCCGAGCGCCAGCATCTGGCCGATCTCGACGCCGACGTTGAAGGCGAGGAGGTTGACGACGAGGCCGTCGGGCGAGAGCGAGAACTCTTGGAGCTTCGTCGCGAGGCCGAAGCCGTGGAAGAAGCCGAAGATCAGCACCGCCGCCCTCGTGTTCGGGCGAACTCCGAACCAGCGCTCGTAGGCGCGCATGTTGTCGAGCGCCTTGTAGACCACCGAGAGGCCGATGACGGCGTCGACGAGGTGCGAGCTGACGTTGGTTCCGAGGAGGACTCCGGCGAGAAGGGTCGTGCTGTGGCCGATCGCGAACAGCGTCACGTAGGTCGCGACGTGCTTCATCCGGTAGAGGAAGAAGATGACCCCGAAGAGGAAGAGCAGATGGTCGTAGCCGGTGACCATGTGCTTGGCGCCGAGGTAGAGGAAGGCGCCGATCTGAGGGCCGCTGGTCTGCTCGATATAGCCCTGGTCGCCCTCGGCAACGCCGTGGGCGAACGCATCGGCCGCGCCGAGGACGGCAATCATAAGCACGCCCAGCAGCAGGAGCATGCGCCGCATTCGGACGTCTCGAGCAAGCCAGGCGGGTGCGAAGGAGGTCATTCGGAGGCCTTTCGTAAGGGGCATGGCTGGTCGGTCATACGGCCACTGGCGCGATCGGTTTCCGGCGGCGCCAGCCGCCTTGAGCGATGCGAAGGTAGATGGCTGGCAGGACCAGCATGTTGAGCGCGGTCGAGCTGATAAGTCCGCACAGGATGACAACCGCCATGGGCGCCTGGATCTCGCTGCCGGGCTCCCCCATCGCCAGCGCCAGCGGAACGAGCGCCAGGCCGGCAGCGAGCGCGGTCATCAGAATCGGCACCAGCCGCTCCTCCGCGGCTCGGCGGACTGCCGTTTCGATGTCGGTCACGCCTTCGATCTCCCGAAGATGCTTGATGTGCGAGATCAGCATGACGCCGTTGCGGGTGGCGATGCCGAAGAGGGTGATGAAGCCGACGATGGTCGCGACGGAGAGGACGCCGCCCGTCACCCAAAGCCCGATCACGCCGCCGACCAGGGCGAGTGGCAGGTTGAGCATGACGATCCCGGCGTCACGACTTGAGGCGAACGCCTGGCGCAGCAGCAGGAACATGCCGAGCAGCACTACAAGGCCGAGGGCAAGCAGCGTCCGGGTCGCCGACGCCGCACTCTCGAACTGGCCGCCGAGCTCGACCCGCGCGCCCTGCGGGAGCGGCATGGGTGCAAGCGCCGCTCGGATGTCGATGACCACGCCGCCGAGGTCGCGTCCGGAAACGTTCGCGAGGACGAGCTGGACCCGCTCGACGCTCTCGCGGGAGACGGCATTCGGCCCCTGATCCCGCACCACGTCGGCGACGGCGCCCAGCGGCAGCAGAACGCCTTCGCTCGCCGCCAGCGGCAGCGCTTCGAGGTTCGCGGCCTCCCCGACAATGGCCGGATCGTAGCGGACGACGACGTCGGTGATGACGGGGCGTTCGATCAAGGTGCCCACGGTCGCACCGCCGATCGCGGCACTGACCGCCTCGGCGGCATCCTCGACCGTCAGTCCCGCCTGGGCGAGCTCAGGGCGCCGGAAGCGAAGGCGGAGATAGCCGACCTGCGACTGGGTGTCGGTCTGGACGTCGACCGCGCCCGGCACGGCCTTAACCCGGGCCTGCACGTCGTTGGCGAGTCGGCGCAGCGTCGGCGTGTCCGGGGCGAAGATCTTGATCGCGATGTTGGCGCGGGCACCGGAGAGGATGTGGTCGACACGGTGCGAGATGGGCTGGCCGTAGATCGCCTGCACGCCGGGAATGCCCCCGACCGACTTGCGGAGCGCGTCGAGAAGCTCTTCGCGGTCGCGGCCGCCGGGCTTCAGCGTCGCCTCGATCTCCGAGGCGAAGACTTCCTGCGCGTGGGGATCGCCAGGAGCCCGGCCAGTCCGCCGGGCGGTCGTTCGGACCTCCGGCTGCGCCAGCATGGCGGCTTCCACTTCCGCCGCCGCCCGATCCGATGCCTCAAGCGAGGTGCCCGGCAGAGTCGTGATGTTGACGGTGAGGCTGCCCTCGTTGAACTCGGGCAGGAACGCGCGTCCGGACATGGCGAGCCCAATGCTGGCGACCAGCACCAGCGCGACCGAGCCGATGGCCAGTTTGCGCCAGTTGGGCAGCAGCCGCGAGAGAAGGCGCGAATAGCCTTCCTTCATGCGGTGGACCCATCGTGGCTCGCGGCCCAGCGCCTTCTCGCTACGAGACAAAACATCGAGTCCGAGCGCGGGCGTCAGAGTGAGCGCCACCACAAGCGAAGCGAGAAGGGCGACGCCGTAGGCGAGCGCCAGCGGCTGCAGGAGGCGGCCTTCAATGCCACTGAGGCCGAAGATGGGCAGGAAGACGAGCAGGATGATGAGGGTGGCGAAAACGATCGAGCCCTGCACTTCGACCGCAGCGTTGCCGACCACCGTCACATAGGGCGCCCGCTCCGGCTCGGGCTTCTGCCGCTCGATGCGCAGACGCCGGACGATGTTCTCGACGACGATGATGGCGTCGTCGACGAGGACGCCGAGCGCGATGGCCAGGCCGCCGAGCGTCATCGTGTTGATGGTGCCGCCGACCATGTTCACGGCCACCAGCGCCGCGACTACGGAGACCGGGATGGCAGCGAGCGTGACGAGGGTAGCACGCCAGGAGGCGAGGAAGAGCAGAACAATGATCGAAACGAGGATTAGCCCTTCCTGAAGCGCTCCGACCACATTGTCGACGGCGCGTTCGATGAAGTCGGCCTGACGGAAGACATGCGTCTCCAGCACCATTCCGCGCGGCAGCGTCTTCTGGAGGTCCGCGAACACCTCATCCAGCCTTTGAGTCAGCTCGAGCGTGTTGGCGTTGGGCTGCTTCTGGATGGCGAGGATGACGGCGGGACGGCCGTTATAGGAGCCGGTGCCGCGTTTCAGCCCCTCGCCGACGCGTATGTCGCCGACGTCGCGGGCCACGACGGGGAGGCCGCCCTGAGACCCGACGACGACGTCTCCGAACTCCTCGGGGGTGCGGGCGCGGCCGACGCTCTCGACGAGCATCTCCTGGCCGCCCTCGACCAGCACGCCGGCCGATTTAGTGGCGCTGGCTTGGCCCACCGCCTGGATGACCTCGTGCATGCCGACGCCGCGGGCGCTCATTCGCGCCGGGTCGAGCAGGAGCTGCACCTGGCGCTCATCGCCGCCGATGGTCATGACCTCGGCGATGCCCGGGACCGCGAGCAGGCGGCGGCGCACCGTCCAGTCGGCGACGCTCTTCGTTTCCATGCCGCTGTGACGCGGAGAGCGCAGGGCTGCGAACATGATCTCGCCCATGACCGACGAGGCCGGGGCCATGACCGGCGGAGGCAGGTCCTCGGGGAGACCCGCGGCCGCGGCCTGCAGGCGTTCCGAGACGATCCGGCGGGCGTCGGCCGAAGGCGTGGACCATCCGAACTCCAGAGTCACCACGGAGAGGCCGGTGGTGGAGTTGGAGCGCACTCGGCGCAGACCCGGTGCGCCGTTCAGCGAGGTTTCCAGCGGGATGGTGATGAGCTGCTCGACCTCGGTAGGCGTGTAGCCGCCCGCATCGACGACCACGACTACCGAAGGAGCCGTGAGGTCAGGGAGCACGTCGACGGGAGTCTTGAGCGCCAGG
>DASVVP010000107.1:0-6765 GCA_036386495.1 Allosphingosinicella sp. | reverse complement strand
GAAACGGTCGCGCGCGTCGATGACGAGCGGAAGATCCGGCGCGACGCCTGGTGCGATGCGCAGCTGCGCCAGCGTGCGGCGATAAGGCTGGATGCCGAGCGGCCGCTCGCCCGCCGCCTCAGCCACCCGGTCGGCCCAGGCGCCGGCGGCGTTGACGATCGTCGCCCCTTCGAACGTCGCCTCGCGCGTCCGCAGGATCCAGACGCCGCCGCGCCGCTGCGCCTGCTCGAGCCGCTGGCCGGACACCAGCCGGGCGCCGGCCCGCTTCGCCGCCGCCTGCAGGGTCGCGCCCCTTGGCATCCGCCCGTTTCGCCGCACGCTCGTGCAGCTCCGGATCGAGCCCCCCGCGCGGGCCGACCTGCCGCTGGTGATCGACGCGCTCGGCCGCTTCTACTTCAAGCCCGAGGCCGGCGGGCGGCTCTGGCTCAGCCCGCACGACGAGACGCCTTGCGAGCCGTGCGACTGCGCGCCCGAGGAGCTGGACGTCGCGGTGGCGATCGACCGGCTCGAGCGAGCGACCGACTGGCGGGTCGAGCGGGTCGAGCGCAGCTGGGCGGGCCTCAGGAGCTTCGCGCCCGACCGGCTGCCGGTCTACGGTTTCGACCCGGCCGCGCCGGGCTTCTTCTGGTTCGCCGGCCAGGGCGGCTTCGGCATCCAGACCGCCCCGGCCGCCGCGAAGCTCGGCGCGGACCTGCTGCTCGGCCGCCACCCCGAGCTCGACCCGCATCCTTACGCCCCCGGCCGCTTTCGGAACTGATCGGCGGCGTCGCAGGCGAGGCGGTCGGCGCGGTCGTTTTCGGGGTGGCCGCTATGACCCTTGACCCAGCGCCACTCGACATTGTGCGGCCGGGCGGCCTCGAGCAGCGCCTGCCAGAGCTCGGCATTCTTGACCGGCTTGCGGTCGGCGGTGCGCCAGCCGTTCTTCTGCCAGCCGTGGATCCATTTCGTGATGCCGTCGCGGACGTAGATGCTGTCGGTGTGGAGGACGACCCGACAGGGGCGCTTCAGCGCCTCGAGCGCGCGGATCGCGGCGAGCAGCTCCATCCGGTTGTTGGTGGTCAGCGATTCTCCCCCCGACAGCTCCTTCTCGCGCGCGCCCGCGCGAATCACCGCGCCCCACCCGCCGGGACCGGGATTGCCCTTGCAGGCGCCGTCGGTGAAGATCTCGACTTCGTTCATGCGGATCGGGGGCTCAGGCGGCCTGCAGGCCGGCGGGGAGCTTGAACACCATCCGCTCCTCCACGCCCTCGACCGGTTCCTCGCTGACGTCGAACCGCGCGGCCAATGCATCGACGACCTCGCGCACCAGCAGCTCGGGGGCGGAGGCGCCGGCGGTGATGCCGAGGGTGCGCACCCCCTCCAGCCAGGCGAAATCGATCTCGGCGCCGCGGCCGACCAGCCGTGCTCGCGCCCCCTCACGCTCGGCGACCTCGACCAGGCGCAGCGAGTTCGAACTGTTGGGGGCGCCGATCACCAGCAAGGCCTCGCAGCGTGGCGCGATCGCCTTGACGGCCGCCTGACGGTTGGAGGTGGCGTAGCAGATGTCCTCGCTGCGCGGCGCCTGCATCGCCGGGAAACGGCGCTTCAGGATCGACAGGATCTCGGCGGTGTCGTCGACCGAGAGGGTGGTCTGGGTGAGGAAGGCGAGCCGCCCGGGATCGGCCGGCTGCAGAGCCTCGGCGTCGGCTGCGGTCTCGATCAGGGACATCGATCCTTCGGGCACCTGGCCGAAGGTGCCGATCACTTCGGGATGGCCGGCATGGCCGACGAACAATATGTGCCGCCCCTGCCCGATCAGCCGTTCGGCCTGGCGGTGGACCTTGGAGACGAGAGGGCAGGTCGCGTCGAGGAAGTCGAGCCCACGCTCGGCTGCCTCGGCCGGCACCGCCTTCGGCACGCCGTGCGCCGAAAAGACGACCGGGACGCCGTCGGGGACCTGATCGAGCTCCTGCACGAACACCGCACCCTTGGCTTTCAGGCTGTCGACGACGAACTTGTTGTGGACGATCTCGTGGCGGACATAGACCGGCGGCCCGTAGCGTTCGAGGGCGAGCTCGACGATCCGGATCGCGCGGTCGACGCCTGCGCAAAAGCCGCGCGGCGCGGCGATCAACAGGGTCAGAGGCGGCTTATCGGGCATCGAACGGGGGCCTACCGGATTGCTTGCGCGCTTCAAACCCGCTTCCTATGATCCGCGCCGTGCCATAGGGGGGCATATAAGCGCGTTCGCCCACAGTTCGAGGTATTCTCACGTGTCCAAGACCAAAGCGGCGGCCGCCGCCGCCCTCATCGGCCTCACCCTCGCCGGCTGCTCGCGCGAAGGCGAGATCACGTCGACCGGCATCGTCACCACCTACAGCGCCTGTCCCTCGGTCGCGATCGCCGCGCCGACCGGCGACATCACCCTGTTCGATCCGCCGCAGAGCCGCGACGCCAATGCGATCGACGTGGTCGCCGCGATCACGAACGTGCGCAGCACCTGCGGCGACAGCGGCGAGTATATCGTCACCAACGCGACCTTCGACATCCAGGCCCGGCGCCGCGACCGCGGCCCGGCGCGGGACGTCGTCGTGCCTTATTACGCTTCCGTCGTGCAGAGCGCGCAGAACGTCGTCTCGAAGAGCGTCACCAACGTCGTCATCCGCTTCGCCGACGGCCAGGACCGCGCGACCGCGACCGGTACCGCCACCGCGCAGGTGCTGCGCTCGGCCGCGACCCTGCCCGAGGACATCCGCCGCCAGGTGACGCGCCTCCGCCGCCCCGGTGACGCCGACGCCGCCGTCGACCCGATGGCCGACCCGGCCGTCCGCGCCGCCGTCCAGCGCGCCCATTTCGAGCTGCTGCTCGGCTTCAACCTCACCGAAGAGCAACTGCGCTACAACGCCACGCGCTGAGGCCGGGCCGGCGCCGCTCCCGCAGATCGTCGTCGGGTGTGCGGACGAAGTTGAGGAAGTTGAGGGTATCCAAGAGGCGGTCATTCCCCCGGCTCCCAACCCGCCTCCGAGGCGTCGCGCGCAGCCAGATCGTCCCAGAAGCGGGCCGGCAGACGGCGCAGCAATCCACTGCGCCATGCGTGGATGAGCTGCTGGTAGCTCCAGTTGCAGATATCCTGGGGATCGAGGTCGGCGACCTCCATGTCGGCGGCATCGGCGCGGGTCGAAGCGCCAAGGGGCGGCCGGTCGAATCCGAGGGCGGCGCCGCGCTCGGCGTCCCGCTCGGCGATGAAGCGCAAATGGGCGCCCGGGCCGCCGGTCCATCCCGGCTCCGCCTCCACGCGCGTCAGCCAGGCGACGAAGCCGCTCCTGAAAGCCCGCGCCCACTGGTCCGTGGTCCATTCCGCCTTCCGGGTCGGATCGAGATCGTGGACCGCGATGCTCGACAGTTCCTTCTCATCGTCGTCGTTCGAGTCGCCGCCGCGTGCCAGCGCCGTGATGCGCTTGGCGGCCTCGACCACGTCCGGCAGGGGCGGATCTGCCGGCCGCCGCGCTGCGACGAAAGCGTCGGCGTCGCCTCCGGCGGCCACGCAATCGATATAGTCGTCCAGATCTTCGGACAGCGCACGCAGCTGCGCCTCGTTCGCGGCCTCCTTGTCCGCGAGCTTGTCGAGCCGGGTGAGCAGCGCCATGCCGAGCCGGTTGTCGTAATAATGATATTCGCCGACGACCACGCCGTCGCGCTTGCGGATCGAGACGCAGCCGGCGATCGAGCGGCCCTGCAGCTCCGAGGCGACGCGTGCGCGGGAGCGGTGGATCAGGACCGCGTCCCACATCTTGGCGAAGGCCCGGCCGCGGCGGGCATTGCGAAAATTGTAGGCGGCTGTGGCGGACAGGCCGACAACGCGCGCCGCATGCTCGACGATGCCGGTTGCGGCGAGGTGGCGGAGGAAGCCGGCGATCCGCTCCGGCGTGAAGCCGTCGCGGCGCGGCCGGGCGGAGCCGGGCGGAAAGGTCTCGTCGATGGCGTCGTCCAGCGCGGTCTCGAGGGAGTCGGAGAGAAGGGGCGGACCGGAGGGGACAGTTACTTTTTCGCGCGGCGGGGCCGGATGGCCTGGGGGCGGCGGTGAAAAGTAACCGTCCCCGGCGTTGATGGGAGAGGCGGGCTTATCGGTCGCCGTCTCGGGGGTGAGTTGGTTCCGGTTCTGTTCCATTCCGATCTTGAACCATTTCAAACCCTACATTGGAAGCTTTTTTTTTCGATCGTCCGGCGCTGGAGGCATGTCATGAATGCACGCTCCACCGGGCCGAGGGGCGAGACCCGCTTCGCAACCGCCGATATTTGCCGCTAGCTGCCCTGCTGCGATTCGAGAGGGCCGAATGAGCAACGCCATGACCGACGCCAGGGTGAACATCCACCTTCCCGGCCAGCCTCACCCGCTGAGCGGGCGCCTGCTCGCGCAAGTCGAGGCCGAAGGCGCGCTGCCGCTGCTCCAGCTTTACGATTGCGGCGAATATCTTCTGGCGGTGAAGCGGCTCGCGGACCAGCGCGTCGAGCATGAGCGAATCTGGATCAGTGACGACCAGTTCGACGGACGGTGCCATCCCGTCCATCCGCTGCCCGAGGACGAGGTTCGCGACCAGCTCCGGCGCTTTTTCGGCGACGATCCACGCGCGCCGGCGCTGATCCGCGATGCGCCGCTGCGCTGAGGCCGCGGACCGCTCAGCGTAGCGCCTCGACTCGAACTCCGACGTCCAGCTTGAGCCACTGGCGATCGGTGGTCAGGACGAGCGCATTCGCTTCCAGGGCAAGGGCGAGGCAGGCGCGATCGCCGAGCGACAGGCCAAAGGCGCGGTTCGCCAGGCGAAGCTCGCCCGCGGCATAGGCCTGATCGTCGGTGAACGGCCGCACGTCGAGCGGCAGCGATCCGAGGACGTCGCGCACTTCGGCCGCGCTCAGCCCGCCCTCGCGCAGCTTGCCGACTGTCTCGGCGACATTGACGGCACTGATGAGCGCGTCGGCGAGCGCTTCAGCCACACGCTGGGCGCCTGGCTCCCCCTGCAGCAGACAGAGAAGGGCCGACGAATCGAGGACGGCCGGCTCAGTCAAGCGCGGCCTCGCCCCGACGCTCCGCGATCAGCTCGTCTGCCAGCGAGCGATCCGCCGGCGTCCGGCTGCGCACGATAGCCTGGGCCCGTTCCACCGCCCTCGCGAGCGAGCGGACGCGAAGTTCGGCCTGATCGATATCGACGAGGACGGTGTCACCCGGGGCAATGGCCAGCTCGCGTCGCATCGAGGCGGGAATCATCAGCTTTCCGCCGGCGATGATTTTGACCTGTCGCGCAGACATGTACCCATACTTCAATATAGTACCAATCTATAGATTATATACCAAAGAGTGCATCGAGAACAAGCGCTTCCCGACGGGCGGGTGCCTCAGCCGATTGACACCCGCCGCACCCTGCGCCAAGGCCGCGCACGTCTAAGGACGCGCGGGAGAGACCTGCCTTCGCCCTTGCGGGCTAGGGCGGGCGCCGAAGGAGCAACCGCCCCGGAATCTCTCAGGCAGAAGGACCGCGCGGACGGGACGCTCTGGAAAGCGTCCGCCAGAGCCCGGAACGGGCGACGGCGGGCCACCGAAGGTGCAACCCTCCTTCGCCCCTGACGGGGCTTCGGCGGGGAAAGCTCTCAGGTCCAATCGACAGAGGGGGCGCGAAACGCTCGGCAGGGTCCGACTCCGTCGGACGCGCGTTGGGCGGTGAGCGCGACCCGGAGACTGGACCAGATGAGCGACGCCGACGCCCCGACTTCGACACTTCCGCTCGATGCCTGGCACCGCGCCCAGGGCGCGCGGATGGTGCCCTTCGCCGGCTACGAAATGCCGATCCAGTATGAGGGCATCATGGCCGAGCATCGCTGGACGCGAAGCTCCGCGGGTCTGTTCGACGTCAGCCATATGGGGCAGCTCATCGTCGCCGGACCGGAGGCCGAGAAGGGGCTGGAGAGCTTGCTCCCCGCCGACCTCGCCATCCTGCGAGACGGGCGGCTGCGCTATTCGATGCTGCTCACCGACGAGGGCGGGATCATCGACGACCTGATGGTGACGCGGCGCGAGGACCATTTCTACATAGTCGTCAACGGCGCCACCAAGCAGGGCGACATCGCCCATCTCCGGCTGCGGCTGCCGGCTTCGGTCGTGCTCGATCACATGAAGGAGCAGGCGCTGCTCGCTCTGCAGGGGCCGAAGGCGGTCGAGGCGCTGGCGCGGCTCGCGCCCGGAGTCGAGGAGCTCGGCTTCATGATGGGCGCGGCCTTCGCGATTGGCGGCGTTCCGGCCTGGATCAGCCGCTCGGGCTATACCGGCGAGGACGGCTTCGAAATTTCGGTTGCGGCGGCGCGCGTCGCCGAGGTCGCCGACCTGCTTCTGCAGCAGGAAGAAGTGAAGCCGATCGGCCTCGGCGCCCGCGACAGCCTGCGGCTCGAGGCGGGGCTGCCGCTCTACGGCCACGACCTCGACGAGACCGTGACTCCGGTCGAGGCCGGCCTCGAATTCGCTTTATCGAAGCGGCGGCGCGAGCAGGGCGGCTATCCGGGCTGGGAGCGGATCGTGCGCGAGCTTGAAAATGGAGCGATCCGCCGGCGCGTCGGGCTTGCCGTCGAGGGGCGGCAGCCGGTGCGCGAGGGCGCGGCGGTGGTCGACGCCGACGGCGACGAGGTCGGCAAGGTGACCAGCGGCGGCTTCTCGCCGATGCTCGAAGCGCCGATCGCCATGGCCTATGTCCCCGCCGCCTCGACCGCGCCGGGCAGCGAAATCCGCCTCGCCCAGCGCGG
>DASVVP010000106.1:0-30861 GCA_036386495.1 Allosphingosinicella sp. | reverse complement strand
GAAATCCGGGTCCATGGCCGCGGCTACATAGGCGCTCGCAGGGGAATCGTCACGTCGAGACTCCGGGCCGGCCGAGACCGTCATCCCGGCGAAGGCCGGGATCTCGGGACAAGAAATCTCAGGAGTCGCTGCAGCCCGCCCTGCACGAACGTCGCCGCGAACCTCCCTGAGATCCCGGCCTCCGCCGGGATGACGGAATTGCACGCCCGCGCTTTTACCGGCTCTTCAGCCTTCCTCGCTAGAAGAGGCGGCGATGGATCTGGCCTTTCTCATGCGCGCCGAACGGATGCTCGCCCGCGAGCCGATGCCGGCGCTCGACCACTCTATGCTCGTCGCCGCCCTCGCCGTGCACCAGGCAGCGAGCCCGACCGCCCGCGCCGCCGCCGAGGCCCGCGGCCGCGGCGGCGACTGGCGTGGCCGCCACCATGCCCTTGCCGAGCTGCTCGCCGGCGGCCCCGCCTGGCGCGAGGCGCGGCGGGCGCAGCAGGGCTCCTTTCACGGCGGCCGTTACGATGCCGCCGGAAAGGAGCCGTAAAGGGGTGTCACCATGCCGTTTACCTTCGCGTTTTAGCCTTCCTTCAACGCTCTCGCGCTACAGCGCACCGATCGAGGCGTCGCGACGCAGGTTGCGGCGGACTTTTTGAGGACCGAATGATCGAGAACCAGAACATCCGTCCGGCCCAGGTGATCGGACCGCTCGGCGAGCCGCTCACCGTTGATTCGCTGCCGTCGCCATCGACGACCCGCTGGGTGGTGCGGCGCAAGGCGGAGGTCGTTTCGGCCGTCAACGGCGGCCTGCTGTCCGTCGACGAGGCGTGCGAGCGCTACAGCCTGACCCTCGAAGAGTTCGCCAGCTGGCAGCGCGCGGTGGATCGTTCCGGAATGCCGGGCCTGCGCGTCACCCGTATCCAGCATTACCGCTCGCTCTACGAGCGCCAGCAGAAATACTGATCCCCCTTCCGCCGCGCCGGCCTCTGTGACAGTCTGCGCCCCGCCCTCATGGCGGGGCAGGGGGGAGAGCGGGGCGTGACCCTGATCATCTGGATCGCGATCGGCGGCGCCATCGGCCTCGCCGCCGCATTCGTGCACAGGCTGAAGGCGCTCTGGCCTTTGCTCTTCAACCTCATCGCCGGCATTGCCGGGGCGATCGGCGGCGGCATCGCCGAGGGGCGCGGCGGGATCGACGCCGAGCCGTTCGAGACCAACGCCCTCATCGTCGCCGCCTGCGGCGCCGTCATCCTGGTCGGGATCCTCAACCTGTTCCTGCGCCGGCCGGCGGCCTGAGGCCGCTTACTGGAGCTCGAAGCTGACCGTGAGGGCGACCGAGAGGCGCTGCTCGCCGGGATCGATGTTGGCCACCTGCGCGGACTGGGCCCGGAGCACCGCCATCGGCCGCGGCATCGGCGGCCCGGCCATGCCCGACTCGCTCACCCACAGGATGCGGCGGACCTGCATGCCCAAGGCGCGGGCATAGAGTTCGGCCCGGGCGCGCGCGCTCGCGAGGGCGGCAGTGCGCGCCTCGTCGAGCGCGGATTCCGGACGGTCGATCTCGAGCATCGGCCCGTTGATCTGATTGGCTCCCTGCGCGACGAGCGCGTCGAGGATGCGGCCGGTCTGGGCGATCTCGCGGAAGCGGATGCTGACCTCGTTGGCCGCCTGGTAGCCGGTCAGCACCGGCGGCTGGTTCTCGGCATAGCGATATTGCGGCTGGAGGCTGATATTGCTGGTCTGGATGTCGCGGTCGGCGACGCCGGCGCGGCGCAGCGCCTCGCGGACCGCGTTCATCCGCGCCGCGTTGAGCCGGATCGCCTCGGTGGCCGTCGCCGCCTGGGTGATGACGCCGGAGTTGATCCGCGCGACATCGGGCACGCGCGTGACCTCGCCGGTGGCGACCACGTCGAGGCGGGTCCCGCCGATCTCCTGTGCCGCGACCGGCTGTGCGGCCGCGGCGGCGGGCAGCGCCAGCGCGAGCAGGGATGCGCCTGCAAGGATTCTGATCATGGTCTCACTCCTGAATTTCACTCGGACGCGTAAATGCCGCGCCCCGCGCTGCTAAACGCGGGGCCGGCTTGATCGTCGCTGAACCGGAAGGACCTTCCGGAGCTGCCTAGACGCGGTCGCGGCGGCCGGCGACGAGCCTGTAGATGGCCAGGATGATGATCGCGCCGACGATGGCGGCGATGAAGCTCGCCCCGCGGTCGCCCTCATCGTACCAGCCGATCGTCCGCCCGAGGAAGCCGGCGAGAAGCGCGCCGGCGATGCCGAGGATGATAGTGACGATGCAGCCGCCGGGATCGCGCCCGGGCATGATCGCCTTGGCGATGAGACCGGCGACGCCGCCGATGATGATCCACCAGAGCCAGCTATGATTTGCCAACAGATCCATTTTATTCCCTCCTCCGGTCCCGCCCTCGGGTTCATTTGCCGTTCAGCGGTGGTATACACGTAACAAGAAATGTACAGGGCAGGTTCCGGCCGGCGGGGGCGGGAGCGAGAATCAAGCTTGAGCGTGGTGACTTATTCGGCTAATACAGCCGGAAGGGCCACGCCTTTGGCATTTTCCGAGTAGGGACGATGAAAGCGATGAACTTCGAAGCGGGCAAGTGGCGCAAGGACGCGCTGGAGACCGTGGTGGTGGACGACGCCGCGCTGGCACGCCGGCGCCGGCGGCGGATCATCATCGCCGCGATCGTCGTCCTGCTGCTGGTGCTGATCGTCGCCGCGCTGATGATGCGGGGCGGCGGCGCCGACGGCAAGGCCGCGGCCCCGGCCGCGGGCGCCGAAGGTGAATCCCATCCCGCCGTGACCGTCATCGTTCCGGGGCGTCAGGACGTCGCCGCCTTGCTCTCCGCCACCGGCTCGCTCGCCGCGCGGCGCGACCTTCCGGTCGGCGTTCCCGGCGAGGGCGGCCAGATCGAGCGCGTGCTGGTCGAGCCCGGCCAGTGGGTCGCCGCCGGCCAGACCCTGGCGGTGATCAACCGCGCGGTGCAGGCGCAGGAGGCGCAGCAGCTCGCCGCCCAGATCGACGTGGCGCAGGCCGACCTGCGGCTCGCCCAGAACGAGCTCAATCGCGCCCAGGCCCTGGTCTCGCGCGGCTTCGTCTCCGCCGCCGACGTCGACCGCAAGCGGGCGACGCGCGACGCGGCCGCGGCGCGCGTCCGGGTCGCCCAGGCGCAGCTCGGCGCCACCCGCGCCCGCATCGGCCGCCTCGACATCCGCGCGCCCGCGGCGGGCGTCGTCCTCAGCCGGGCGGTCGAGGCCGGACAGGTCGTCGGCGGCGGCTCGGGGGCCCTGTTCCGCATCGCCCAGGGCGGCGAGATGGAGCTGCTCGCCCGCCTCCCGCAGGCAGATCTCGCCCGGCTCGCCGTCGGCGTGCCGGTCACCGTCACTCCGGTCGGCTCGACCCAGAGCTATCAGGGCAGCATCTGGCAGATCTCGCCGATCATCGATCCGCAGACCCGCCAGGGCGTCGCCCGGATCAGCGTCCCCTACAGCCGCGAGCTGCGCCCGGGCGGCTTCGCTGCGGCCGAGATTCGCGCCGGATCGACGACGGCGCCGCTGCTGCCCGAATCGGCGGTTCTGAGCGACCAGCGGGGCAATTACGTCTACATCGTCGGACCGGACGAAAAGGTGGTTCGCCGCGACGTTCGCGTCGGCGACGTCACCGATCGCGGCGTGCTGATCGCCGAGGGCCTCAACGGGACGGAGCGCATCGTCCAGTCGGCGGGTCCGTTCCTCAGCCCCGGCCAGCGCGTCCGGCCGGAGCCGGCGCGCGCGCCCCGGCGGTAGGACCTGGCGACCATGAACTTCCGCAACATCTCCGCCTGGTCGATCCGCAACCCGGTCCCGTCGATCGTCCTGTTCATCGCTTTGACCCTGGCGGGGATCGTCTCGTTCATGCGGATGGACGTGCAGAACGATCCCGACATCGACTTTCCGGTGGTCATCGTCGCCGTCTCGCAGCCCGGCGCGGCGCCGAGCGAGCTGGAGACGCAGATAACGCAGCGCGTCGAGGCCGCGGTGCGCTCGGTCCAGGGGATCGACGAGATCAATTCGAACGTCAACGAAGGCAGCTCGACCACCTGGGTGCAGCTCAGCCTCGGCACGCCGATCGACCGCGCGCTCAACGAGATCCGCAGCGCGATCCAGCAGATCCGCGGCGATCTCCCCGAGGGCATCCTCGAGCCGCAGATCTTCAGCGCCACCACCACCGGCGACGACATCGCCAGCTTCGCCGTCCTCTCGACCAGCATGTCGCTCGAGCAATTGAGCTGGTTCGTCGACAATACGGTCGCCAAGGAGCTGCTCTCGGTGCCCGGCCTCGCCGCGGTCGACCGCACCGGCGGCGTGGCGCGCGAGATCCGCGTGATCCTCGACCCGGCCAAGCTGCAGTCGCTCGGCATCAGCGCGAGCCAGGTGAACCAGCAGCTCCGCGCCACCAACCTCAACGCCGCCGGCGGCCGCGCCGAGATCGCCGGCTCCGAGCAGTCGGTGCGCGTGCTCGGCAACGCCGCCGACGCCTATCGGCTCGGCCAGACCCAGATCGCGATCGGCGGCGGCCGCACCGTCCAGCTCGCCGACATCGCCGAAGTGCGCGATCTCTATGCCGAGCAGCGCTTCTACGCGACGCAGAACGGCCAGCAGGTGCTCGCTTTCTCCTTCCAGCGCGCCAAGAACGAATCCGACCTCACCGTTTTCAACGGCGCGCTGGAGCGGCTGCGTGCGATCGAGCAGCGGCGCGGCGGAGACGTCCGCTTCGTCGAATTGTTCAACTCGGTCGAATATACCGAGGGGCAATATCACAGCGCGATGGAGGCGCTGATCGAAGGCGCCGTGCTCGCCGTGCTCGTCGTCTTCCTGTTCCTGCGCGACTGGCGGGCGACCCTGATCTCGGCGATCGCGATCCCGCTCTCGGCGATCCCGACCTTCTGGTTCATGGACCTGATGGGCTTCACGCTGAACAGCCTTACCCTGCTCGCCTTGAGCCTGGTGGCCGGCGTCCTGGTCGACGACGCCATCGTCGAGATCGAGAACATCGTCCGTCACATGCGGATGGGCAAATCCGCCTATCAGGCGGCGATCGAGGCGGCCGACGAGATCGGCCTCGCCGTCGTCGGCACCACCTTCTCGATCGTCGCGGTGTTCCTGCCGGTCGGCCTGATGCCCGGAGTCTCGGGTGCCTTCTTCAAGAATTTCGGCTTCACCGTGGTGGTGGCGGTGCTGATCAGCCTCGCCGTCGCGCGCCTGATCACGCCGATGCTCGCCGCTTACTTCCTGAAGGCGAAGGGCCACGAGAAGCATGGCGAGAGCTGGCTGATGGACCGCTACATGTCGACCCTCGCCTGGACCCTGCGCCATCGCTGGGTAACCGTGGTCGGCGGAGTCGTCTCGCTGCTGCTGACCATCCTCTGCTTCATGATGCTGCCGCAGACCTTCTTTCCGGACCTCGACGTCGACGAATCGAGCGTCTCGATCGAGATGGCGCCGGGGACGACGGTCGCCCAGACCGGCGCGGTCGCGCGCCAGGTCGAAGCCGTGCTTCGCCGTGCGCCGGAAGTGGAATCGGTCTTCTCGCGGGTCCGCGTCGGCTCCGCGACCGTCGACGTCAGCCTCAAGGAGGATCGCGAGCGCAGCAGCATCGAGTTCGAACGCGCGCTCGCGCCGGCGCTGAACCGGATCGCCGATGCCCGCGTCTCGTTCCGCTCCCAGAATGGCGGCGGCCGCGACCTGATGATCAATCTCGGCGGAGACGATCCGGCGGTGATGATGGCGACCGCGAACCGCCTCGTCGAAGAGATGTCGCGCCTGCCGCAGCTGGTGGCGCCGCGGGTCAGCGGCGATCTCCAGCGGCCCGAGATCACCATCCGGCCGCGACTCGACCTCGCCGCCGAGCTCGGAGTCACGACCCAGGCGCTGAGCCAGGCGATCCGGATCGCGACCCTGGGCGAGATCGATCAGAACAGCGCCCGCTTCTCCTTGAGCGACCGCCAGATTCCGATCCGCGTCTCGCTCGACGCGAATGCGCGCCAGCGCCTGTCCACGATCGAGAACCTGCCCGTCCCGACCACCACCGGCGGCTCGGTGCCGCTCAAGGTCGTGGCCGAGATCGGCTTCGGCTCCGGCCCGACCCGGATCGAGCGCAGCAACCAGCTCCGCCGGGTGACGATCGGCGCCGACCTCGCGCCGGGGATGGTGAGCGGCGAGGCCTATCGGCTGATCCACCAGCTGCCGACGATGACCAACCTGCCGCCCGGCGTGCGCGAGATCGTGCTCGGCCCGAACAAGTGGCAGCAGGAGATGATCACCAACTTCCTGATCGCCCTGGTCTCCGGCATCTTCCTCGTCTTCGCGGTGTTGATGCTGCTCTACCAGCGCATCCTGCCGCCGTTCGTGAACATGGGGTCGCTGCTGCTCGCGCCTTTGGGCGGACTGATCGCGCTGATGCTCTGCGGCATGGCGGTGTCGATGCCGGTCTATATCGGCCTGCTGATGCTGCTCGGCATCGTCGCCAAGAACTCGATCCTGCTCATCGACTTCGCGCTCGAGGAGATGGGCAAGGGCGTGCCCAAGTTCGACGCGATCATGGACGCCGGCCACAAGCGCGCGCAGCCGATCGTGATGACCACGGTGGCGATGACCGCGGGCATGGTGCCGACTGCGATCTCTCTGAACGGCGACGCCGCATGGCGCCAGCCGATGGGCGTGGTCGTGATCGGCGGGCTCATCCTCTCGACCCTGCTGACGCTGGTGCTCGTGCCGGGCACCTTCAGCCTCGCGCTCGGCGTCGAGGAGCGGCTCGGGCCGCGCTTCCGGCGCTGGTTCACGACCGGCGGCAGGGAGGCTCGCCCGCCGACGATGGTCCAGCCGGCCGAATGACCCCTGCGTTTTGAACCGGAAGCGCCTGCCGTCTATTGAGGCGGCATGAGCTTCGGCGAACGCAGCGGCCTCGCCCGCCTGAGGGTCCCGTTCAATCCGGCCCAGAAGGGCGCCCGCTCCATGCGCGTCCTCGCGACCGCGATGCTCGCCGGCATGGCCGCAATCTTCGTCGCCGCCACCCATCTCGACGATGTTCACCCCGCCTGGGGCTTCGTCCGCGCCTTCGCGGAGGCGGCGATGGTCGGCGGCATCGCCGACTGGTTCGCGGTCACCGCCTTGTTCCGGCATCCGCTCGGCCTGCCCATCCCGCACACCGCGATCATCCCGCGCAACAAGGACCGGATCGGCGACACGCTCGCTTCCTTCCTGCGCGACAATTTCCTGACGCCCTCGGTGGTGGCGCGACGGATGCGCGGCGTCGATGTCGCCGGCGCGACGGGCCGCTTCCTCGCTTCTCCGCCGGGCGGCGGGCGCCTGCGCGAAGGCGCGTCGCGGCTGATCGCCGATATCCTCCAGGCACTCGACCGGGAGCGGCTCGGCGGAATGGTCAAGGCGGCGGTCGCCCAGCGCCTGCACGCGCTCGAGATCTCGCCCGTCGCCGGCCGGTCGCTCGAGGCCGCGATCGGCGAGGACCGCCACGTGCCGATCATGGACGCGATCGTCACCTGGACCGGCCGCACCCTCGACGCCAACGAGGACCTGATCCGGGCGATGGTGCACGAGCGCGCCGGCTGGATCGTCCGCATGGCCGGGCTCGACGAGAAGCTCGCCGACAAGATCGTCGACGGCCTCAGGAAGCTCACCATCGACATGGCGATGGACGAGAAGCATCCGCTGCGCGCGAAGGCGGAGGAGGGCCTCGCGCGGCTCGCCTGGAGCCTCCAGAACGACCCCGAGACCCGCGGGAAGGTCGAGGCCTGGAAGAACGAGCTGATCGCCAACCAGGCGGTGACCGACTGGGTCGAGGGCCTCTGGGAGAATACCCGCGCCGGCATGCTGCGCACCGCCCGCGACCCGGACGCGGCGATGGCCGGGCGGTTCGGCGAGGCGCTGCAGCAATTGGGCGAGACGCTGCAGCAGGATCCGCATCTCAAACTGGCGATCAACCAGTTCGCCCGCCGCGCCGTGGTCGGCGCAGTCGCTTCCTACGGCAGCGGCATCGTCACCCTGGTCTCCGAGACGGTGCGGTCCTGGGATGCGCGCACCGTCACCGACCGCCTCGAGGCCGCGGTCGGGCGCGACCTCCAATATATCAGGATCAACGGGACCCTGGTCGGCGGCCTCGTCGGCCTCGCCATCCACAGTGTCGAGACGATCGCTTAAGCGTCAGGACCTCGGCGCGCCCAGGGCCTCGTCGAGCAGCCGCGCCAGCCTGAGGCCGCCGCGGGTCACCTGGCGGCGCATCGTCGGGAGGAGGGCGCGTACCTGCTCTTCGCCCAGGGTGGGGCGCTGGGCCGGAACCGGGGCGCAAGGATCCGGAAGCACGGAGGCGTAGGCGAAGTCGTGCGCCACCTGCCAGCTCTCGCGGGCCCAGGCCGTGACGTCCCCCTGCCGGGCCGCGTCGCGCTCCGCCGCCGTCATCTCGGCGAGCAGTCCCGCCGCTCCGCCAAGCGGAGTCGAGATCGCCCGCTCGGCGAGATAGCCGTCCCAGATGGTGTGGAGGTTGGTGCGGCCGCCGATCAGCCCGTAGGAGGCGGGGAAGCGGTTGCCGCCGAGGTCGCCGCGGTCGCCGGCGTGGAGCGGCTGGTGGAGGTCGCCCATGAAATGGACGAGGAAGGCGAGCGCCATCACCCGCTCGCGCACCGGCAGGGTGCGGTCGGCGAGCAGCCGCCCGTTGCGCTCGATCTGGGCGGAAACGCAATTGCCGTCCCGGCAGGCGCTCTCCTGGTCGAACGGACGGCAGATATCGACATTCTGGTAATGCCAGGGGGCTGCGTAGCTGAACCGGTCGGGCAGCTGCTTGATGCAATCGGGCCAGATCGACGCCTGCTCGATCGTCAGCGCCGGACAGGTCGGAGTGTCGAGCAGAGCCGACGCAGCAAGCAGCCGGCGGATCTCGCGCTTCGCCGCCGGGGAGACGTTCATCTCGGCGATGGTGGCGAGGGTCTCGTGGCCATATTCCCAGAAGGCCGCGGCGGGCGCGGGCGGGAGCAGAAGCGCGAGCAGGGCCGCGGGAAGCGCCCGCAGCCGCCGTCCAAGGTTCAGCACTCTTCGTCCCCGTAGATGGCGATCGTGCGCCCCCCGGCGCTGGCGAGGCCGCGATACATACCCGCCGAGTTGAACGGGAAGGCGGTCTCGCCGTCGGCGCCGACGACGATGACTCCCCCGGTGCCGCCGAGCGCCGCCATATCCTCGATCGCCGCGGCGGCGGCCTCGGCGGCGCTCTCGCCCTTCAGCCGGATGCGCGAGGCGATCTCGTGCGCGACGGCGGAGCGGATGAAATATTCGCCGGTGCCGGTCGCGGAGACGGCGCAGCTGCGGTCGTCGGCCCAGGTGCCGGCGCCGATGATCGGGGTGTCGCCGATCCGGCCCCAGCGCTTGCCGGTGATGCCGCCGGTCGAGGTGGCGGCGGCGACATGGCCGCGGACATCGAGGGCGACCGCGCCCACGGTCCCGTATTTCATCTCCTCGTCGAACCAGGGGCCGGGGCTGCGCCGCACCTCCTCGAGCTGCGCGCGGCGCCATTCCGTCGCGAACCATTCGGGCTCCGCCTGCTCGAGATCGTGCTCGCGCGAGAACTGGTCGGCGCCCTCGCCGCTGAGCATCACGTGCGGGCTCGCCTCCATCACCGCGCGGGCGAGGCTGACCGGATTGCGGGTCGCGGTGACCCGGGTGACGGCGCCGGCGGCGCGGGTGCGGCCGTCCATGATCGCGGCGTCCATCTCGTTCGTGCCCTGGTAGGTGAAGACCGAGCCGCGGCCGGCGTTGAAATGGGGATCGTCCTCGAGCTCGCGCGCGGCCGCCTCGACCGCGTCGAGGGCGCTGCCGCCGGCGTCGAGGATGGCGCCGCCGGTCGACAGCGCATGGTCGAGCGCGGCGCGGATCGCGCGGTCGACCTCGGGGGTGAGCAGGTCCCGCTCGATCACGCCCGCGCCGCCGTGGACGAGCAGCTTCCAGCCGTTGCGGTTTCGCTCGGTCATCGTTCCCGATCCATCGCGCCGCGCCTTACCGGCATCGTCCCACCTCCGCCAGCGCGCCGTCCGCACGATTTCGCTTGCGCGACTCGGCACGATATAAATATGATATCATCATAAAGGGAGGCGAGAATGGACACTATCAACCTTCAGTCCGATCATCAGGACCTTCGCATGTCGCGCGAACGGCCTGCCGCGACGTTCAGCGGCTATCTGATGCTGCTCCTTCTCCTCGCCGCGGTCGCGGTCGCGATCGTCGGGGTCATAATTGCAGGCGGCAAAGACCCTGGGCTCGGCATCGTCCTCGCGGTCTTGGGGAGCCTGGCGGGCCTGTTCATCTCGATCGGCTTCTATCTCCTGCAGCCCAACCAGGCCGCCGCCATCCTGCTGTTCGGCGACTATCGCGGCAGCGACCGCCATGCCGGCCTCAGATGGCGCTGGCCGTGGCTGACCCGCACCAAGATCCTGACCCGTGTCCACAACGTCACCTCGGAGCGGCTCAAGATCAACGATTCGCGCGGCAACCCGATCGAGATCGCGACCAACGTCGTCTGGCGGGTCACCGACACCGCCCAGGCCTTGTTCGACGTCGACGATTACACGAAGTTCCTGTTCGTCCAGATCGAGAGCGCGTTGCGCGCGATCGGCGCCAAATATCCCTATGACGACATCGAACATCAGGAAACGACTTTGCGCGGCCATGCCGAGGTGGTCAGTCACGAGCTGATGGAGGAGCTACAGGATAGAGTCGCCGTCGCCGGCATCACGGTCGACGAATGCCGCCTGACCCACCTCGCCTACGCGCAGGAAATCGCCCAGTCGATGCTTCGCCGCCAGCAGGCCGAGGCGGTGATCGCGGCGCGGCAGAAGATCGTGATCGGCGCGGTGTCGATGGTCGAGAACGCGCTGCAGCTGCTTTCGGAAAAGGGTGTGGTCGAGCTGGACGACGAGCGGCGGGCGGCGATGGTGTCGAACCTGATGGTGGTGCTCTGCTCGGAGCGCGACACCCAGCCGATCGTCAACACCGGCACGCTCTACCAATAGGCCGGGCACATGGCCGCCGCCCCGAAGAAGGCGTTTCCGCTGCGCATCGAGCCGTCCCTCTGGGCTGCGCTCGAGCGCGTCGCGGCGGCCGACTTGCGGAGCGTCAATGCCGAGATCGAATGTCTCCTGCGCGAGGCCCTGCAGCGCAGGGGGGTGAAGGTCGCGCCGCCGGAGCCAAGGAAAAGAGGCCGGCCTCCAAAGCATGGCTAGGGTAGCGCAGAATCATCGCGACTCGGGGCTGAGTAGTCATGGTGACTGAGGAAATGCGCAGCTCAATTCGATGCCGGCGCGCCAGGTTCGAACGAGAGGATGCCACTAAAGTGGCAACCGGTTTAAGCGAATTCGTTGACCGGCCCGAGCAAGTCATCGGAAAATGGCGAAATCATTTCGCTGGCAGAAGAAACTGTTTGGCGCGATGATTGGAGCCGCCTGTCGAGGCGCGCCGCGGTGGCGCGCCTGGGGTACGACAAGGGGCACTCAAAATGGCTACGATCAACGGCACGTCGGGCGACGACACGCTGAACGGCACCTCCTCCGCCGACAAGATCTACGGGTTCGGCGGCAACGACACGCTGAACGGAAACGGCGGCAACGACCAGCTCGACGGAGGCACCGGCGCCGACACGATGAGCGGCGGCACCGGCAGCGACATCTACTGGGTCGACGATGTCGGCGATTCGGTCATCGAGCTCTCCGGCGAAGGCAATGACGAGGTCCGCACGACGCTCGCCAGCTACACGCTCGGCGCCGACGTCGAGAAGCTGAAGTTCATCGGCACGGGCAGCTTCATCGGGGTCGGCAACGACCTCAACAACGACATCACCGGGGGCGCCGATCCGGACATTCTGGTCGGCGAAGACGGGCATGACGGGCTCTATGGCGGCCTCGGCGACGACGAGCTGTTCGGCGGCGCCGGCTTCGACACTTTGTCGGGCGGCGGCGGCGCCGATTACATGGAGGGCGGCGACGATAACGACGCCTATATGGTCGACCATGTCGACGACATCGTCTTCGAGATTTCGGGCGGCGGCGACGGCGACCAGGCCTATGTCTCCATCTCCAGCTACACGCTGCCCGACGAGGTCGAGAATGTCAGCTACAGTGCCTTTACCGGCGCCTTCTTCGCGGACGGCAATGCACTCGACAACATCATGTACGGCGGCGGCGGCGACGACTTCCTCGGCGGCCAGGACGGGGCGGACACGCTGCGCGGCAATTCGGGCGCCGACTATCTCGACGGCGGCGACGGCGACGATCTGCTGGTCGGCGGCGCGGGCGCGGATATCTTCGACGGCGGCGCCGGCGCGGACACCTACCGGATCGGCTATTATGAAAGCGGCACCGGCACCGACGCCGACACGGTCGCGAGCTTCGCATCGGGCGACCTGATCGACGTCGCCGGCTGGGACGCGAACATCACGACCGGCGGCGACCAGGCGTTCAGCTTCGTCGGCGCGAGCGCCTTCACCAACACGGCGGGCGAGCTTCGCGCCGCCTCCAACGGCACCAACACGATCGTCCAGGGCGACATCAACGGCGACTCGACCGCCGATTTCGAGATCGTCGTGGCGGGCGCGGTGACGCTCGCCGGATCCGACTTCATCCTCTAGTCCGGGGAAGATGGTCGATGGGCCCGCCGCCGGCCGCGGCGGGCTCTTTTTTGCGCGCGCGTCCGACCCGCGCTAGGACTGTGCCTCCATGGACAGGAGGCGGGGATGGTCTACGAAGCACGACATGCCAAAGGCATCAACTGGGCTCTCGCCGTTGCCGTTGCGCTGCTCTCGATTCTGGGCTTCGCCGTGGCCGGCGTGATCCCGACGCAGAGCGGCAGCCATCCGCTGGTCGGCTGGGGAATCGTCGCCGCATGCTTCGCCGCAGCCTTCATCTTCATCCGCCGCGCGTCGGACGACAAGGTCCATATCCGAATCGATGAGCGCGGCGTCTGGACGCCGCGGGCCGGGCCCGATCCCGTGCCGTGGAGCGAGATCGGCGGCGTCTCCGTGATCCGCGCCGGCATCCAGCGCATCGCCCGCTTCCACCGGACCGGCGGCAAGGATTTCGGGATCAACACGACCTTCTACGACCGCGGGATCCGCGATCTCATCGCTGCCGTCCGCCACCACCGCCCGGATCTGGTGCCCTAGGGTCCGTACTCAATACCGGCAATGGTCGGACGACCGCCCTTCGACGCCGCCTGCGGCGGCGCTCAGGATAAACTGCGCCTGCGGCGCAGCGGCGGGCGGCTTTTGGGCCAGGGCCGCGTCCCTCGTCGGTCACGATGCGACAGCATCGCTCCCTCCTCGCTCCTCGCCCTGGCCCAAAATCCGCTCCGTCACGACCATTGCCGGTATTGAGTACGGACCCTGGGCCGCGGGGTAGGTCACCGCTCCGTCCGCCGCCCGCGCGCCCTCGGAAAGCCGCGCCGGCTCGACCTTGTCGTCGCCCATCGACCACCGTGCCGACCCTCCCGGTGGCGAGCAGTCGGACGAACGCCGCGATCGTCCGCGTCGAGTGGCCGATGGTGAAGAAGGGCTCGTGCACGCCTCGCAGCCTTTCGGTTGCGGCTGTGAACACCTATAGAAGGGAAAGGCTTCTTCGGAGATTTCGAACATGTCGGTCCGCCCCTGGCGCGACATCGTGCGGCGCAAGTCGCGGCAGATCATGGTCGGCAGCGTTCCGGTCGGCGGCGACGCGCCGGTCACGGTGCAGACGATGACCAACACCGCGACAGCCGATGCCGCGGCCACGATCGACCAGATCCGGCGCTGCGAAGAAGCCGGCGCCGACATTGTCCGCGTGTCCTGTCCCGACGTCGAGAGCACGCAGGCGCTCGGGCAGATCGTGCGGGCGGCGCGGGTGCCGATCGTCGCCGACATCCATTTTCACTACAAGCGCGCGCTGGAGGCGGCCGATGCGGGCGCCGCCTGCCTGAGGATCAATCCGGGCAATATCGGCTCCGCGGAGCGCGTGCGCGAGGTGGTCAACGCCGCCAAGGCCAACGGCTGCGCGATCCGGATCGGAGTCAATGCCGGCAGCCTCGAGCGGGACCTCCTCGAAAAATATGGCGAGCCTTGCCCCGAGGCCCTGGTCGAGAGCGCGCTCGACCATATCCGCATCCTCGAGGAGCACGATTTCCGCGACTACAAGGTGGCGGTGAAGGCGTCGGACCTGTTCCTCGCCGTCGCCGCCTACCAGCAGCTCGCCGAGGCGGTCGACTGCCCGCTCCACCTCGGCATCACCGAGGCAGGCGGGCTGCGCGGCGGCACCGTCAAGAGCGCGATCGGGATCGGCTCCCTGCTCTGGTACGGGATCGGCGACACGATCCGTGTTTCGCTCTCCGCCGAACCCGAAGAAGAGGTGCGGGCCGGCTTCGAGATCTTGAAGGCGCTCGGCATCCGCAACCGGGGCGTGCGGGTCGTCTCCTGTCCGTCCTGCGCCCGCCAGGGGTTCGACGTCATCCGCACGGTGGAGATGCTGGAGAAGCGGCTGAGCCACATCCGCACGCCGATGTCGCTCTCGGTGCTCGGCTGCGTCGTCAACGGGCCCGGCGAGGCGCGCGAGACGGACATCGGCATCACCGGCGGCGGCAACGGCAAGCACATGGTCTATCTCTCCGGCCTCACCGACCATCATGTCCGCGACGAGGAGATGGTCGACCATATCGTCCGGCTGGTCGAGGCCAAGGCGGCCGAGATCGAGGCGGCGGAGGCCCAGGCGGCGCAGGCCGCGGAATAGCCTCTCCCGTCACTGCGAGCGACGCGAAGCAATCCAGTTCCGCCTCGAACGCGCTGGATTGCTTCGTCGCTGCGCTCCTCGCAATGACGGCCCGCGGCAACCCTTTCTTCACCCGTGCGCGGCTATGCCGGAGCCATGATCAGACTCTTCTTCGTCGTGGCGGTCGTGGGCGTCGGGATCGGCGCGCTGATGCCGTCGGGCACACCGAATTCGGCGCGGTCGGCCGAGCCGGACGACAGCGCCGCGCTCGTCTCGCCGACCGAGCCGCTTCGCGAGCTCGTGATAAACCGCCGCAGCGACGGCCATTTCTACACCGCGGGCCTGGTCAACGGTCAGGAGGCGCGCTTCCTGATCGACACCGGCGCCACCCATATCGCTCTCACCATCGACGACGCCAAGGAGCTCGGCATCGACGTCGACCCCTCCCAGTTCGAGTTCGTCGGCGAGGGCGCGGGCGGGGCGGTGCGCGGCCAGGTGGTGATGCTGGACCGGGTCTCGATCGGCGGCCGCGTCGTCACCAACGCGCCGGCGATGGTGCTGGAGGGGCTCAGCGTCAACCTGCTCGGCCAGTCGGTGCTCAGCCAGATCGGAACCCTGGAAATCACCCGCGACCGCCTCGTCGTCCGCTAGGTGACGCGGGCCTTGGCGCCCGCTAGGGGCGCGGCATGGCAGAGCCTCCCGTCAGAACCGCGACCGCCTTCGCCGTAGCGACGCTCGGCATCGCCTTCTTTTCGGCGATGGACGCGGTGATGAAGGTCCTGTCTCTTTCGCTCGGCACCTACAACGCCTTGCTGTGGCGGACGACGGCGGGGGCGCTGATCGCCGCCGCCTTCTTCTTCGGCGCGCGCAGCCCGTGGCCCGGCAAGGCGGCGATGCGGGTGCACCTGACGCGCGGGCTGATCGGCGTGCCGATGGCGCTCACCTTTTTCTGGGGCCTGGCGCGGGTACCGATGGCGCAGGCGATCGCCTTGGCCTTCGTGGCGCCGCTGATCGCGCTCTATCTGGCGGCGCTGCTGCTCGGCGAGAAGATCGAGCGGCGGTCGCTGCTGGCCTCCCTGCTCGGCTTCGCCGGCGTGCTGGTCATCTTCTGGGGCCAGCGCGAGGCGGATCTCGGGCCCGACGCCTTCCGGGGCTCGATCTCGATCCTGTGCTCGGCGGCGCTCTACGGCTACAACATCATCCTGATGCGCCGGCAGGCACTCCTTGCGAAGCCCACTGAGGTCGCCTTCTTCACCAGCGGTATCATGGGCGGCAGCTTCCTGCTGGCGGCGCCGTTCCTTGCCGATCTTCCCCCTCCGGAGCGCGGCGCGGAGATCGTCGGCGCGGCCCTGCTCGCTTTCTCGTCGCTGCTGCTGCTCTCCTGGGCCTATGCCCGCGCCGAGGCGCAGCATCTCGCGCCGGTCGAATATACGTCTTTCGTCTGGGCGGCCCTGCTCGGCTGGCTGATCTTCGCCGAGCCGGTGCAGCATTTCACGCTCGCCGGCGCGGCGATGATCGTGGTCGCCTGCCTGATCGCCGCCACGCGCCGGGCGCCGCCCGATCCGGACGTCGATTCGGGGGTGCACGCCTGATGGCCTGGCTCTGGCTGATCCTCGGCGGCTGCTTCGAGATCGGGTTCACGACCTCGCTGCGCTTCGTCGACGGCTTCCGCAACATCCCCTGGACGATCGCCTTCCTGATCTCGGTGACCATCTCGATGGCGCTGCTGGAATATGCGGCGCGAACCATCCCGATGGGGACGGCCTATGCCGTCTGGGGCGGGATCGGGGCGATCGGGACAGTCATCGTCGGCATGCTGTGGTTCGGCGAGCCGGCGACGACCATCAGGGTGCTGCTCATCTTCGCCATCGTCGCCGCGATCGCGGGCTTGCGATTGACCGGCTGAGCGCGGCCCCTCTAAATCGGGGACAGTATACATTTTCCGCGGCGTCGCTGGTGCGCCGGGTCGCCGCCGGTGGCGGAAAATATATACTGTCCCCGGAGGGAGAATCGCCTTGGCCCGCGCCGTCGACCTGGATCCCGAGGGCAAGCGCCTGCCGATCAAGATCGACCGCACCTCGAACGGCGAATATGCGCCGCCGCCGCTCACCGAACGGCAGAAACTCGCCAATCGGCTGGCGCACGAGGCGGCGAACGAGAATGCGCGGCGCCTCGGCCTGTCGCGGCGCGCCTTCATGGTCTCCGCCGCCGGCGCGGCTTCGACCCTCGCGGCGTGCAACGCGGCCAATCCGGGCGCCGGCGGGCGGTTCGCGCTGCCGAAGGAGGCCGCGCTCGACCAGCAGGCGGCGGCCTCGGCAGTGGCGGGCGACGAGTTCATCTTCGACGTCCAGACCCATTGCGTCGAGCCGAGCGGGCGCTGGGCGACCGGCGCCGACGGCGAGCGCTGGCGGCGGACCCTGCTCCAGGTGTTCGGCCAGGCATCCAAATGCTCGAGCGGGAGCTTCGACTGCTATTCGGCGCAGATGCTCGCCAAGGAGGTGTTCCTCGACAGCGACACCGACGTCGCCGTCGTCTCGGCTCTGTGGGGCCAGCCCAATCCGACCCCGATCGACTATGCCGCCGAGACACGCGAGATCGTCGCGGCGAACGGCGGCGAAGGCGCGCGCTGCCTGATCCACGGCGGCGTCTTCCCGCAGGAGCCGGGCGAGATCGAGGCGATGGACGAGAAGGCCCGGCGCTACCGGGTCGATGCGTGGAAGCTCTACCCGCAATATGGCGCGAACGGGCGCGGCATCTTCCTCGACCGAAGCGACGCGGCGAACCGCTTCTTCGAGCGCGCCCGGGCGCTTGGGGTGCGGACGGTCGCCGTGCACAAGGGCGTGCCGCTGCCGGGGCTGGAATATGACTATTCGAGCCCGCGCGACATGGGCCCGGCCGCGGTCGCCAACCCGGACCTTACTTTCCTCGTCTACCATTCGGGGTTCGAAGGCGGGGTCCCGGAGGGGCCCTACAATCCGGACAATCCGCGCGGCGTCGATCGGTTGATCAAGTCGCACCAGGATGCGGGCCTGCGCCGCAATTCGGGCAATCTCTACGCCGAGCTCGGCTCCACCTGGCGCTATTTCATGTCGCGGCCGGACGAGGCGGCGCACCTGATGGGCAAGCTCCTCAGATATTTCGGCGAGGAGCGGATCATGTGGGGCACGGACAGCCTCTGGTACGGAAGCCCGCAGGACCAGATCCAGGCCTTCCGCACCTTCGAGATCAGTCCGGAATTTCAGGAGCGCTACGGCTACCCTGCTCTGACCGCCGAGGCGAAGCGCAGGATCTTCGGCCTCAACGGGGCGCGGATCTACAATATCGACGTCGCCGCTTTGCACGGCCGCGGCCGGCTCGCGGAGCGCCGCGCCGAATATCGCGCAGAGCCCAACCCGAGCTTCGCCACCTTCGGCCCGCGGACCAGGCGCGACTTCCTCGCTTTGTGGCGGGAACGGGGTGGGGTGCCGGGCTGATGGCCTTCGACGAAGGTCTCTATGGCTGGGTGCAGGAGGCGCTGGAGCCGCTCGGCGCAGTGACGATGCGCAAGATGATGGGCGGTGCCACGCTCTATCTCGACGGCACCATTTTCGCGATCCTCGACGACGGCGAAATCTGGTTCAAGTCCGACGCCGACGCGGACGCGACATGGGATTCGGCGGGCTGCGAGCGTTTCTCGATGACCTTCAAGGACGTCCGGGTGGACACGATGAACTACCGGCGCGGGCCGCAGGACGTCTACGACGATCCCGATGCGATGCGGCGCTGGGCTTCGCTGGCGGTGGAGGCCGGGCTGAGGGGCGCGGCGAAGAAGAAGCCGCGGAGCTCCGGTGCGAGACCGTCATCCCGGCGGAGGCCGGGATCTCGGGACGAGAAGACGCCGCCGTGAATGCAATCCTCCCAGGAGTCCTGCACCGCCGCTTTCACCTTTCACCCGCTGGGGTCCCGGCCTTCGCCGGGACGACGCGCCTCGCTCACCGCGCCGGCTCGAACGCGCGGCGGATCTCGGGCTCGTCCTCGATCGCGCTGAGGAAGCGCGGCTCGATGCGGCGCCGGGAGGCCTGCTCGTAGGCGTAGCCGACCGAGAGGACCAAGGCGTCGGCCCATTTGCGGCCGATGAAGCTGATCCCGACCGGCAGGCCGCGGATATTGCCCATCGGCACGGTGAGGTGCGGATACCCCGCGATCGCCGCCAGCCCGCCGCCGCCGCCGCCGGCGATGACGTCGCCGTTGACGGCGTCGATCCGCCACGCCGCCGGCATGGTCGGGCCGACCAATATGTCGAGATCGTGCTCGCGCATCATGCGGTCGATCCCCTCCGGACCGGCGAGGCGCTGGGCGGTCTCGCGGGCGCGGCGATAGGCGGGGGTGAGGCCGCCGGTCGCCTCGGCCTGCTCGAACAGATCCTGGGTGAAGAGCGGCATTTCGGTCGCCGCATTGTCGCGATTGAACTGGATGACCTGCGCCAGCGTGCGGGTGGTGACGCCCGGCGGGGTGGTGGCGAGATAGCGGTTGAGGCCGTCCCTGAACTCGTGGAGCAGCACGGTGAACGAATTCTCGTTCATCTGCGCGCGGGCCGGGAATTCGGCGATGTCGACCAGCACGGCGCCCTGCGCCCTCAGCGTCGCCAGCGCCTCCTCGAAGACGGCGTTGGTGCCGAAGCCGGTGGCGAAGCGCATCACGCCGATCCGGCGGCCCCTGAGCGATTGGGCGTTGAGCATCGCCGCGTAGGGCTGGCGCCGCGCGTCGGCCTCGGCGGTGGCGGCATCGGCGGGGTCGCTGCCGGCAATCGCGTCCATGACCTGCGCCGCCTCGGTCACCGTGCGGGCGATCGGGCCGGGCGTGTCCTGCGTCTCGCTGATCGGCACGACATGGGTGCGGCTGACCAGGCCGACGGTGGGCTTGAAGCCGACCAGCCCGTTGACCGCCGCCGGGCAGGTGATCGAGCCGTTGGTCTCGGTGCCGATGGCGAACGGCACCATGCCGGCCGCCACGGCGACGGCGCTCCCGGTGGAGGAGCCGCAGGCGTTGCGGTCGAGCGCGTAGGGGTTGCGGGTCTGGCCGCCGACCGCGCTCCAGCCGGAGATCGAATCGTTGGAGCGGAAGTTCGCCCATTCGCTGAGATTGGCCTTGCCGACGATCACCGCGCCGGCCGCGCGCAGCCGCGCCACCAGCGGCGCGTCGCGGTTCGTGACATTGTTCAGCAGGGCGAGGCTGCCGGCGGTGGTCGGCAGCGGCCCCGCGGTCTCGATATTGTCCTTGATCAGGACCGGCATTCCGAACAGGGGGCCGCGCGGCCCGGTCGTGGCGTCGAGCCGCCGCGCCTGGTCGAGCGCCGTCGGATCGGTGGCGATGACCGCATGGAGGCGGGGATTCAGCGCCTCGATCCGGGTCAGCGAGGCCTCGGTGCGGGCGACCGCCGTCTCGGCCGGGGCGAATGCGGGGGCGGGCGGGATCGAAGCGATTCCGGCGGGCCGGGCGACGCTGCAGCCGCCGAGCACAAGGGCGCCGGCGAGGAGGAGAGGTCTGATCATGGGCACGACATGGCCCAGCCGCGCGATTCGGTCCAGCGCTTCCCCGCCGGGCCAAAACTGCTAAGTGCGCGGCGATGAGCAAGGGCCCGCAAAGGATCAGGGGCACCCAGGACATCTGGGGCGAGGATGCCGACCGCTTCCAGGCGGTGGTGGCGGCGTTCGATCGCGTGCGCCGCCTCTATGGCTTCGGGCGGGTCGAGATGCCGGTGTTCGAGGCGACCCAGGTCTTCGCGCGCTCGATCGGCGAGACCACGGACATCGTCTCCAAGGAGATGTACAGCTTCGAAGATCGCGGCGGCGACAGCCTGACCCTGCGACCCGAATTCACCGCCGGCATCTGCCGCGCCTTCCTCTCCGAGGGCTGGCAGCAGCTCGTCCCGCTGAAGATCGCCACCCACGGCCCCGCCTTCCGCTATGAGCGGCCGCAAAAGGGGCGCTACCGCCAGTTCCACCAGCTCGACGCCGAGATCATCGGCGCGGCCGAGCCCGCCGCCGACGTCGAGATCATCGCGATGGGCGCACAGCTACTCGACGAGCTCGGGATATCGGCGCGGGTGCAGCTCAAGCTCAACACGCTCGGCGATCCGGCGACGCGTGACGCGTGGCGCGCGGCTCTGGTCGAGCATTTCCGCGGCCAGAGCAGCCGCCTCTCGGAGGAAAGCCGCGCCCGGCTCGAAAAGAATCCGCTGAGGATCCTCGATTCCAAGGAGCATCAGGACTGGCCGATCGTCGACGCCGCGCCGTCGGTCGACGATTTCCTGACGCCGGAGGCCGCCGATTATTTTGCGAAGGTCACCGCCGGGCTCGACGCCGCCGGCATCGCCTGGACGCGCGATCCGCGGCTGGTGCGCGGCCTCGATTATTATCGCCACACGGCCTTCGAGTTCGTCACCGAGGATCTCGGCGCGCAGAGCGCGGTCATCGCCGGCGGCCGCTACGACGGACTGATCGAGAGCATGGGCGGGCCTCACACGCCGGCGGTCGGCTGGGCGGCGGGGATCGAGCGGCTGGGGATGCTGATCGACCCTTCTCCAGCCGACAAGCCATCCATCGCAATAGTGGTCGAGGGAGAGTCTGAGCTCGCTTTTCTGGGTGAATGGCTCTGCATACAGATCAGACGAGCTGGCTACCGGGCAGAGGTAATTGCGTCTGGCAGCAAAAAGAAGCGATTCGAGCGCGGAAAACGGCTAGGCGCTCCCACCCTCCTCGTGTTGGATGACTATGTCTCAGACGCGGACCAGATCGCAAACTTGAGATGGAAATTGATGACCGGATTTCCGACGCTTGATGGGGCGCTGGAAGGGTTTATCTTCAGCAAGCTAAAAGATCGATATGATGTCATTGGCAGCTTGCGGGAAGCCTTAGACGGGCGTGAGCTGAAGTTGTTTCCCGACGGCACTTTTACATGACCTCCATATCAGCGGATCGCATCGCGCAGATCGAGGCGCGGCGGGACGAGCTGCAGGACGCCATGAACGCTGCGGACCTGGCGCCCGAGGCGTTCGTCCGGCTCTCCAAGGAATATGCCGAGGTCGAGCCGGTCGCGGCAGCGGCGGCGGCGCTGCGGCGGCTACGCGACGAGCGCAAGGCGCTCGAGGAGATGCGCGCCGATCCCGAGATGCGGGCGATGGCCGAGGAGGAGATCAGGGAAGTCGAGCGCGGGCTCGGCGAGGCGGAGCGGACGCTGGCGTTGAAGCTGCTGCCGCGCGACGCGGCCGACGAGCGCTCGGCGATGCTCGAGATCCGCGCCGGCACCGGCGGCGACGAGGCGGCTTTGTTCGCCGGCGACCTGCTGCGCATGTACCAGCGCTACGCGGAGACGCAGGGCTGGCGGGTCGAGATCATCTCGGCCAGCGCGGCCGAGATCGGCGGCTTCAAGGAGGTGGTGGCGAGCGTCAGCGGCCAGGGCGTGTTCGCCAGGTTGAAGTTCGAGAGCGGGGTCCACCGCGTCCAGCGGGTTCCGGTGACCGAGAGCGGCGGGCGCATCCACACCTCCGCGGCGACCGTCGCGGTGCTGCCGGAGGCGGAGGACGTCGACGTCCAGATCGACGAGGCCAGGGATTTGAGGATCGACGTCTACCGCTCGTCGGGGCCGGGCGGCCAGTCGGTCAACACCACCGACAGCGCCGTCCGGATCACCCACCTGCCGACCGGCCTCGTCGTGATCCAGCAGGACGAGAAGTCGCAGCACAAGAACAAGGCCAAGGCGCTGAAGGTGCTCAGGACCCGCCTCTACGAGCAGGAGCGCGAGCGGCTCGCTTCGGAGCGGGCCGGGGCGCGCAAGTCGATGGTCGGCTCGGGCGACCGCTCCGAGCGCATCCGCACCTACAATTTCCCGCAGGGCCGGGTCACCGACCACCGGATCAACCTGACCCTGCACCGGTTGCCGGAGATACTGGAAGGGCCAGGCCTGGACGAGCTCGTCTCGGCGTTGGCGGCGGAGGACGAAGCCGAGCGGCTGGCCCAGATCGATGACGGTGGGTGAAGCGCTCGCCGCCGCGGCGGCGCGGCTGGGGGCGGTCTCCGATACGGCGCGGCTCGATGCGGAGCTGCTGATGGCGCACGCGCTCGGGGTGGAGCGGCAGGCGATGCTGCTCTCAGGGCTGGATGCGCCGGCGCCGGCCGCCTTCGATGCTGCGCTTCTCCGGCGCATGGAGCACGAGCCGGTCGCCTATATCGTGGGCCGGCGAGGTTTCTGGTCGATCGAGCTCGAGGTCGGCCCCGGCGTGCTGGTGCCGCGGCCGGACAGCGAGTCCCTCATCGAGGCGGCGATGGAGCGTTTCGGCGCGGCGGGGCCGAAGCGCATCCTCGATCTCGGCGTCGGGCCCGGCACGCTTCTGCTCGCGGCGCTGGCACAGTGGCCGGAGGCGACGGGGCTCGGGGTCGACCGTTCGGAGGCCGCCCTCGACTTCGCCCGCCGCAACGCCGCCCGCTTGGGCCTGGAGGCGCGGGCGGAGCTGCGCGCCGGCGACTGGACGCAGGGCGTGACCGAGCGGTTCGACCTCCTCCTGTGCAACCCGCCTTATGTCGAGGACGGTGCCGGTCTTCCGCGCGAGGTCGCCGGCTGGGAGCCGAATGTGGCGCTGTACGCCGGTGCGGACGGGCTCGCCGTCTATCGCAGGCTCGCCCCCGAAGTCCCGCGCCTGCTTGCGTCCGAAGGCATGGCCTGTTTCGAGATCGGGGCCGGGCAGGCGGCCGCGGCGGGCGCGCTGTTCGAAGCGGCGGGACTCAAGGTCGGGCTGCGCAAAGACCTCGCCGGCCGCGACCGCTGCCTCGTCCTTTGGCGCTAACTTGCTTCAACATCTTTTCGCTTGGTTTTTTCTGCACGGATAGCTACATAGTCGGCAGGGACGGGGGCCGCTCACAGCAAGAAACCGCGTGAGGCTTCCCGGCCGACCCCCGATTGCTCTCATCGCCGAAGCGGCGATTACAGCGTGAGGTGGCGGGAGCCGTATTGCGGCTTGCTGCCCGGGCGTCGGCACCAAGAAACGGCCGGGAGTGGCCTGGCTGGTGGAGTGGCAGAGAGACCCACCTTTTTGGCGAGGATTTTCGTTTGATAAACAATCGTCAGGGCGGCCGCAGGCGCGGCCGCGGCGGCGGCAGCGGTGGCGGCCGTCAGCAGGGCGGCCCTGGTCCGGGCAACCGCCAGGAGAACAGGAGCCGCGGCAATGCCGCGCAGCTGCTCGAAAAGTATAAGTCGATGGCCCGCGACGCCCAGATGGGCGGCGACCGCGTCCAGACCGAATATTATCTCCAATATGCGGATCATTATTATCGCGTGTTGAATGAGAACCGCGCCCGCTTCGAGGAGCAGCGGCCGCAGCGCGGCGAATATTATGAAGAGGACGAGGACCAGGACGAGGGCGTCGGCGCCGACGGCCGCGACGAGGGCGACGAGCGCTCCTACCGCGACGATCGCCCCGCCCGCGACGAGCGTCCCGCCCGCCAGGACCGCCCCTATCGCGACGACCGCGACGAGCGGCCCTATCGCAGCGAGCCCCAGGGCCAGCGCGACACCCAGCGCGAGGATGGCGATCGCCCGCGCCCGGACCGCGAGGCCCGCAACGGCGAGGCCGGCCGCGCCCGCAGCCGGCCACGCCGCGACCGCTTCGAAGCGGCCGAGGGCGAGGAACGGATCGCGCTCGACGTGCTGCCGCCGGCCATCTCGGCCGTCCCCGCCGTGGACAACGACATCGGCGCCGAGCCGGCCAAGCCGCCGCGCCGGCGCGCTCGCCGGCCTCGCGACGACGACGATTCCGAGATCGCACCCGCGGCCTGAGCGCCTGCATGCGAGACTGAACGGGGCGGTCGCTGCGGCGGCCGCCCTTTTCGTTTCAGGCGGTTGACGCACAGGTGACAATGTAACATCCTTGGTCGTCCCATCCGCGAGGAGCCGTCTCATGCGTCCGATCCTGTGCCTCGCCGTCTTTGCCGCGGCTCCAGCGCTCGCCCAGCCGACCATCCCTCCTCCGAGCCAGAGCGCGCAGGGCGAGGTGGCGGTGACCATCTACAACAACGATCTCGCGCTGGTGCAGGACCGGCGCGACGTCGACATCCCGGCCGGGCGGTCGCGCCAGGAATTCCCGGACGTGTCCGCGCAGATCCGCGCCGAGACGGTGACCCTGACCGGAGCCGGGGTCGGCATCGTCGAGCAGAATTTCGACTATGACCTCCTCTCGCCGCAAGCGCTGATGCAGGCCGCGGTGGGCGAGACGATCACGCTGGTGCGCACCAATCCGGCCAACGGCCAGGAGCAGCGCGAGCGCGCGCGCGTGCTGGCCGTGAACGGCGGCGTCGTCCTCCAGATCGGCGACCGCATCGAGGTCCTCCGCGACGACGGCCTTCCCGTCCGGGTGGTGTTCGACCGCGTTCCCGAGAATCTGCGGGCGCGCCCGACCTTGTCGGTCACCGTCCAGAGCGATCAGGCCGGCCGGCGCCCGGTGACGCTCACCTATCTCACCCCCGGCCTCGGCTGGCAGGCCGACTATGTCGCCTTGTTCGACGAGGCGGCGGGGCGGATGGACGTCCAGGGCTGGATCACGCTGACCAACAACAGCGGCACCCCTTACACCAATGCCAACGTGCTGCTCGTCGCCGGCGCCGTCGGCGGCGAGGGCGGACAGCGCACCTACCGCCGCCCGCCGCCGCCGCCAGGCAGCCTGCGCGATCCCGGCACCGAAACGGCCGGGCGCGAGCGGCTCGGCGACTTCTATCTCTACCCGCTGCCGGAGCGGACCACGGTCGCCCACCGGCAGATCAAGCAGGTGAGCTTCCTCGACGTGCGCGGCGCGGCGGCCGCACGCGCCTACGAGTATCGCAACGCTTGGCTCGGCACGCAGGACGAGCCTCGCAGCGTCAACAGCGTGCTCCGCTTCTCGAGCTCGCGCGACCAGGGCCTGGGCGACGCACTCCCCGCCGGCACCGTCAGGGTCTATCAGCGCGACGGGCGCGGCAATCCGCAGTTCGTCGGCGAGGCGGGAATCGGCCACACGCCGATGGGCTCGGAGCTGGGGCTGGTCACCGGCCTCGCCTTCGACGTCAAGGTGCAGCCGACGGTGGAGCGGCGCGAGCGGGTCTCGCCCCAGCGCTGGCGGACCAGCATGCGCTACCGCGTGACCAATGCCGGGCCGACGCCGGTCACCGTGATCGTCACCCAGGACGGGCTGTGGGGCGACACCCGGATCGCCCAGGAGAGCCAGCCGAGCGAGCGCATCTCGGCCGATGCGGCGACCTGGCGGGTGGCGGTGCCGGCGAACGGCGAGGCGACCGTCACCGCGACCTTCGACAGCCGCGATTGAGGGCGAGCGGATGGCCCGCCTCGCGCTGCTCCTGCTGCCGGCGCTGGCCGCGCTCGGATGGGCTGCGCCGGCGGCCGCGCAGCGCATCGTCACTTCGCCGCGGCCGGAATCGGTCGACGTCACCATCTATCGGGACCCCCGCCGCGCCGCGGCCGGCGCCTTCAACCCGCAATGGCTCGGCGGCTATGCCTTGATCAGCGAGACGCGGCGCATCCTGCTCCCCGAAGGCGAATCGGATATCCGTTTCGAAGGCGTCGCCGCCGGGCTGGTGCCGCAGAGCGTCATCGTCTCGGGACTTCCGGAGGATATCGTCGAGCGCAACCGCGACGCCTATCTGCTGTCGCCCGGCACCCTGATCGCGCGTTCGCTCGGGCGCCGGGTGCATGTCCGCCGCACCTCGACCGCGACCGGCCGCACGCGGGAGCATGACGCGGTGATCCGCACCGGCGCCGACGGCGCCGTGGTGCTGGAGACGGCGCAGGGCTTCGAGACGCTGCGCTGCACCGGCCTTCCCGAAACGATCACCTACGATCGCGTTCCGCCCGGCCTTTCGGCGCGGCCGACGCTTTCGGTGCGGGCCCGCGCCCGCCGCGAGGTGACCGCCACCGTCACCTTGTCCTATCTCGCCACGGGGTTCGACTGGCGGGCCGATTATATCGCCACCCTGTCCGAGGACGGGACCCGCGCCGACCTGTTCGCCTGGCTGACGCTGGCGAGCAACGACGAGACCAGCTTCCCGAATGCCGACGTCCAGGCCGTCGCCGGCCATGTCAACCGCGACGACGTCGCCGTGCAGGAGGCCGAGGGCGAGCCGATCCAGCTGCGCTGCTGGCCCCATTCCACCACCAGCGACATCCCGCTCGAGGAGTTCAGCCAGGTGCCGCCGCCGCCGCCGATGGCCCCGCCGGTCGACGAGGAGACGATGACCGTCACCGGCACCCTCTTCCGGAACGCAAGCGTGTCCGAGACGCCGTCCCCTGTCACCGTCCTGAGCGCCGAGGAGTTCAGGCTGGGCGACGTGAAACTCTACCGGATCCCGGAGCCGGTCACGGTCGCCGCCAATGCGCAGAAGCAGATCGGCTTGCTGCAGCGGCCGGACGTGAGGGTCGAGATCGTCCACCGCCAGCGCATCTGGCGGTGGCAGAACGGCGCGATCGAGGCGGCCGTCCGCTGGCTGGTCGCACAAAACCGCCAGTCGGAGGGGCTCGGCGTGGCGCTTCCCGCAGGGCAGATGATGCTGTTCGCGGAAGCGGCGGGGCGGACGATCCTGGTCGGCGAGGGCCAGCTCGAGGACCGCGCCGCCGGCGAGGACGTGGAAGTGGCGCTCGGCGTCTCGACGGGGGTCATGGGAACGATGCGGATGCCGAACCGCCGCGCCGGCGAGCGCGACTTCGTGCTGACCGTCACCAACGATTCCGCCGCGCCGATCCGCTATGAGGCCGAGTTCGAGCCGGCCCGCCAGATCGAGGCGGACGTCCCGCTCGGCCGGCGCGACGGCCGGACCGTCTGGGCGGCGACGATACCCGCCAACGGCACCGCCGAACTGCGCTTCCGCAGCGAGCGCTAGCGGACGCTAGCCCTCCGCGCGCACCGGCCGGGGGCGGTGGTTCTCGTCGAGCGCGACGAAGGTGAACATGCCTTCGGTTACCTGGACGTCCTCGAGGCCGTTGCGGCGGGTCGCGACGACTTCGATCCGGATCGCCATCGAGGTGCGGCCGACCCGCTCGATCGCGGCATAGACCGAGATCAGGTCGTGCAGCAGGATCGGGGCGAGGAACTCCATCTTGTCGATCGCCACGGTCGCTACCGGTCCGCCGGCGGTGCGCGAGGCGACGATGCCGGCGGCGATGTCCATCTGGCTCAGCACCCAGCCGCCGAAGATGTGGCCGTTGGAATTGATGTCGCCCGGCCGCGGCACCACCCGCAGGATCGGCTCGCGCTTATCGCTGGCGGTCATATTGCTCTCGGGCGGCGCTGCGGCGCGGCGACGGGGAATCGTGTCGGGGCATGGCGCCCATGTGGCGGCGGGCAGGCTCCGCATCAAGGAGCGCGGCTTCCAATCGGCGCCGCTTAATGGGATCATCGCCGCCGAGTCGGGCAGACAGGGAGCCGCGGCATGAACATCGAAGCCATCCTCCGCACCAAGGGCTCGGAGGTCGTCACCGTCGACTGCGACACTTTGCTGCGCGAGGCCGTCGGCCTGCTCGCCGAGCGCCGGATCGGCGCCCTGCCGGTGATGAAGGACGAGCGGGTGGTCGGCATCATGTCCGAGCGCGACGTCATCTATTGCCTGCGCCGCGACGGCGCCGCCATCCTCGAATGGCCGGTCGAACGCGTGATGACCTCGCCGACGATCACGGCGGAGCCGTCGATGCCGGTGCTTGCCGGCCTTTCGCTGATGACCGAGCGCCGCATCCGCCACCTGCCCGTCGTGGACGGCGGCCGGCTGGTCGGCATGGTGTCGATCGGCGACCTGGTCAAATACCGGATGGACCGGATCGAGGAGGAGGCCGCGGCGCTGCGCGACTATATTCAGATGGCCTGAGCCGCCCCGGTTCGCGGCCGGATCAGAGCCAGCGCTTCCTCAACCGCGCGGCGCGCGAACAGGAACAGGATGGCCGCATAGGCCGCCATGCCGAAGCAGGCGAGCAGCAGCAGCCGCGGCGCCGGCGCCAGCGGCGGCAGCATCCAGTCGAGCGCCAGCACCAGCACCGCCATGGCGAGCGCGGCGAACAGCCCCGGCGCGACCGCGTCGGCGAGCTCGGCGCGCTTCGCGCCGATCACCGGCAGCGACATCGCCGCCGTCGCCGCGCAGAGCAAGACCATGCCGCCGAGCCAGGCCCAGGCGAGCCCGGCGGTCCCCCAGCCGAGGCCGGCGACGAAGGCGGCGGGCAGGATCAATGCCCCCACCATGCCGGTGCGCAGGGCCACGCCGGGCTTGCCGAGCGCGTTGGTCGCCGGCGCGAACAGGATCTGCAAGGTCATGAACGGCATCGCCATCGCCAGCACCGGCACGATCCGCACCGTCTCGCCCCATTTGCTGCCGAGTACGGTCAGCACCAGCGGCTCGGCGGTGACGATCAGGCCGAGATAGAAAGGCAAGGCGACAAGCAGGATCAGCCGCACCGACTTCAAAAAGGCCGGCGCCAGCTGTTCGCTCTGCTCCTGCATGCGCGAGTAAGCGGCGAAGGCGACGTCGTTCAACGGCGGCACGAATTTGGCGGCGAGGATCTGGGTCAGGAACAAGGAGGTCGTGTAGAGGCCGAGCTCGTGCGCCGAGAGCAGGCGCGCGCCGATGAAGACGTCGGCCTGGCTCTGGATGAACCACAGGAACTGGACCGCGACCATCGCGCCGCCGTAGCGGATCAGCGGCCCCGCGCCCTTGAAGCGGAAGCTCGGCCAGACCAGCGAGCGCGCCGCGATCGTCAGCCCCGCCGCGCGGGTCCAGAACAGCACCAGAGGCGCCGCCACCAGCGTCCAGACGCCCCAGCCGCCATAGGCGCAGGCGAGCGCGGTCCCGGCGCCGGCCGCGGCCGAGACCAGATTGACCAGCCCCTGCCGCCGGAACTCGATGTCGCGCTGAAGGAGCGCGCTCGGCAGCGCGATGAACGGAGTCGACAGATAGAGCAGGGCCTGAACCTGCAGCATCGTCGCGACTGCGGGCTGGCGGTAATAAGCCGCCGCGAGGGGCGCGGCGGCGAACTGGATGGCGGCGAGCGCGCCGTTGAGCAGGAGGAGGAGTCCGAACACCTGGCGGATCTGCTCGCGGTCGATATGCTTGCGCTGGACCAGCGCCCCCGCAAAGCCCCAGCCGTTCATCAGGCTGAGCAGGATCAGGACGACCTGGGTCATCGCGAACAGGCCGTAATCGCTCGGATCGAGCAGGCGAATGACGAGGAAGGTCGAGGCCCAGGTGACGAGCTGCGCCACGATCTGGCTGCCCGAGCGCCAGATGACGGCGTTCTTCACCCGCTCGCCGAGCGGCGCCGGCGCCGCACGCTCAGGATCGATGTTCGGCTCTGCGCCCACCTCGTTCGGCCACTTTCTCTTCACATGCTGCAGCAGGCTCCGCTTAGCCCAAAGGAGTTAAGTCCCCCTTAGGCAAGCTGCCGGAAAATTTGCGAAACTCGGGACGCGGGCCTTGAAGGTCGGCCTGCGGCGCCTATCTTAGGTCAAGTCCGGGAGGCAGGGCTTCGGCCCCGACCGCCTTTCGAGCACTCTTTGAAAATCGAGGAACGAGGGCCCGCAAGGCGGCATTGCCGCCGACCGGGCACCGGATCGGGCGCGGCTTCGGCCTCGCCTCCGGTTCGCGAACCCCGCGCGCGTGCGGGCGCTTTCGGCGCCACATTCGGCGGAATTTCGCGAAAAAAGCCATTGACGGCGATGAAAGTCGCCCATATATGGCCCTCACCGGCGGGGCACTGGTTTGTGCCTGTCCCCGCTTGCGTCTCTTAACGATCGGTAACCCGGTTGCCCCTCTCAGGGGATGGAAACGCGTCGGCTCTTTGACATTGTTGGTTTAGATGAAGGGACATGTGGGCGGCGGCTCCGGTCAGCGATATCCTCTGGGTATCGCAGGATCGGTTAAAGCCAAGCCGTTCCATGGGCCGTTCCTATGAAGCTTGCTTCGGGGATCGGCTCTACATGTCTCGTTACATATCCACAGTATATGTGAAGTGCAGGAACGGCTCCTTGAAGCCGGCCCTAACTGCTTCGGGTTTTCCCCCGGGGCGATCGGGGTCGGACATTAACTTGAGAGTTTGA